>DATLGK010000048.1:0-23476 GCA_035540475.1 Sphingomicrobium sp. | reverse complement strand
GGTCAAGCATCGACAGGCCGTCGCGCGCCGAGCCCTCGGCCGCGCGCGCAATCATGCCAAGTGCTTCCGCCTCAACCTCCACCCCTTCCGCTGCGGCGACATCGGCGAAATGGCTGGCAAGCTTTTCGGCGGGGATGCGCCTCAAGTCGAAGCGCTGGCAGCGCGACAGCACGGTCACCGGCACCTTGTTGACCTCGGTGGTCGCGAGGAAGAATTTCACATGTTGAGGCGGCTCCTCAAGAGTCTTCAGCAAGCCGTTGAAAGCCTGCTTGGAAAGCATGTGGACTTCGTCGATGATATAGATTTTGAAGCGGGCGCTGACCGGGGTGTAGCGGACCGCGTCGATGATCTCGCGGATGTCGTCGATGCCGGTGTGGGAGGCGGCATCCATTTCGATTACGTCGATGTGCCGCCCTTCCGCGATCGCCCGGCACGGCTCGCAGACATTGCACGGCGTGATGGTCGGTCCGCCCTGCCCGTCCGAACCGACGCAGTTGAGCGCCTTGGCGATCAGCCGCGCGGTCGAGGTCTTGCCGACCCCGCGCACGCCGGTGAGGAGGAACGCATGGGCGATGCGGTCGCGCTCGATCGCATTGGCGAGCGTCTTCACCATCGCATCCTGACCGATCAGCTGGTCGAAGGTCTGCGGTCGGTATTTGCGGGCGAGCACGCGATAGGGCGAGGACCCCGCGGCAACGGGCATTTCCGGAAGGTCCAGCCCGAGCCCGGGCATGGATTCGGGCGATTCGACGTCGTCCATCAGCATGGGTTTAAGCGGGGACGGCGGTCATTGCGAGCATCGCAGGGCCGCAATCTTGCCTCCGCAGCCTCCTTCCCCCATATCGGCCGCGGAAGTCGGCGGACGGCGCTGTCGCTAACCTGGTCAGGCCCGGAAGGGAGCAGCCACAACGATTTCGTGCCGGGTCGTCGGCTTCCACCCCCCTCACCGTCCCATCCAGTTCCGCGCCGCGGGCGGAATGCGGACGCTCAAGCTCTCCATCTCCTCGGTAAGGATGATCTGGCAAGCCAGGCGCGACGTGCGCGTCGCATGCGCCGCGAGGTCGAGCAGATCCTCTTCCTCCTCGGTCGCCGCCGGGAGGCGGGCGAAATCCGCCGAATCGACGATCACGTGGCAGGTCGAGCAGGCCATCACCCCCTCGCAGGCACCTTCGAGCGGCTCGCGCGCCGCCCAGGCGACGTCGAGCAGGCGCTGCCCCGGCGCTGCTTCCACTTCCTTGTCGAGCGTTCCGTCAGGCCGGAAAAAGCGCACCAGGGTCACGCGTCGAGCTTCTCCTGCGCGACAGCGGCCGCCGCGATTCGCCGGCAGGCGTCGACCAGCTCCTTCTGAGTCGTGTAGCGGCCAAAGCCGAGGCGGATCGACGAACGCGCGGCGCGATAGTCGAGTCCGAGCGCGCGAAGCACATGGCTTGGCCGCCCCGAGCCACTGGCGCAGGCCGAACCGAGGGAGAAAGCAATATCGCGCAAATCGGCGATTAATCGTGCGCCATCAAGGCCTTGTCGGCGGATGTTGAGATTGCCCTGGTAGCGGTGAGAAGTGCTGCCGTTGACCGTCCACCCCGGACCGAGCGCGCGCAGGGCCGCACTCCACAGCTTCTGAACATGATCATAGTCGCGCGTGCTGCGTTCCGCAGCCAGCTTCGCCGCCGCGCCGAAGCCGACGCACAGCATCGGCGAGAGCGTCCCCGAGCGCGCGCCCTGCTCCTGGCCCCCGCCATGGATCAGGGCCGCCGGCTCCTTGCCCTTCCGCATCCACAGCGCACCGATTCCCTTGGGGCCGTGGATTTTGTGCGCCGACAGCGCGACGAGGTCAGGCCCTGCCGGGATTTCGATGCGGCCGAACGCCTGCACCGCGTCGCACAGCATCAGGGCGCCGGCCTCGTGCGCCATCCGCGCAATCTCCCCGACCGGCTGAGTGACGCCGATTTCATTATTGACCAGCATCACCGCAACGATTGCCACGCGTTCATCGAGTTCCCGCGCCAGCAAGTCGAGGTCCAGGAGCCCATCCGGGCCCACCGGCAGGATGGTAAGGTCCGCCCCCTCGCCCGCAAGCCATTCGCAGCAGTCGAGCACCGCCGCATGCTCGGTCGCGAGCGTGATCATGCGGTTGCGGCCCTTGCCGGCCTTTTCGAGAGTGCCCTTGAGCGCCCAGTTGAGCGCCTCGGTCGCGCTTCCCGTGAAGGCAAGCGTCCCGCCTTTGAGGCCGAGCGCGTCGACCACCTGCCTGCGCGCGACCTCGAGCGCGGCTGCCGCCTCGCTTCCCCAGCGCGACGGCGAATGGGGGTTGGCGAACTTCTCCTCGAACCACGGCCGCATTGCCTTGAGCACTTCGGGCGCGGGCGGGGTCGTCGCCTGATAGTCGAGGTAGATCATGCCGCGGACCGCATCCTGCCTGCGATCCGACGCCATTCCACCAGGAAGCGGTCGACGTCGGCCTCGCTCGTCTCCGGGCCGAAGCTGATGCGAAGAAAGCCGCCGGCGATGTCGGCGGGCACGTTCATCGCTTCCAGCACCGTGCTTTTCTTCATCGCGCCCGACGAACAAGCACTGCCCGCGGAGACGGCGATGCCGGCAAGGTCGCACTGAACGAGCAGAGACGCACTCGAGCCGCCGGGAAGCGCGACCGCGCCGATGGTCGGGATTCGCGGGCTTTCCTCAGCGATCACCACGCCGCCAGCCTCCTTGACGCCATGGTCGAGGCGAGCGCGCAGCTGCGCCAGCCGGTCGAGATCGTAGGGACGCGCCGCAAGCGCGGCGGCAAAGGCGAGCGCGTTGGGTGCATCCGGAGTCCCGCGGCGATAGCCCTTCTCCTGGCCGCCGACGGCTTCGAGCGTTGCAAGGTCGCGCGCCAAGAGCACGCCGATCCCCGGCGGGCCGCCGAGCTTGTGCGCGCAGGCGGCGATGAGATCGGCGTCCGGCAACGGCAGCTTGCCCGCCGACTGGGCGCAATCGGCGAGCAGCAGCGACCCCGCCTCGCGGATTCGCGGCGCGAGCCGGTCGAGCGGCTGGATCACGCCGGTTTCGTTATTGACCTGCTGCATGGCGATCAGCGCCGGTCCCTCCGCAAGAACCTCTTCGAACGCTGCCTCGTCGACCAGGCCGGCCGAATCGACAGGGATCGGGCGCGACCGTTCGCCCATTGCGAAGGGCACGATCGGATGCTCGGTCGCCGAATGCGCGCGGCCGCCAATGCGGGCGCGGGCCGCGGCGATCTCGATCGCTTCGCTCGCGCCGCTGGTGAAGATGACGTCATGAGGCCAGCCGAGAACTTCCGCTATGGTCGAGCGCGCTTCCTCGAGCAGCGCGCGAGCCGCCCGCCCTTCGGAATGCGGTGAGCTCGGATTGGCCCAGGCGTCAATCGCGCGCTGCAGTGCCGCGCGCGACTGCGGCAGCACGGGCGTGGTCGCCGCATGGTCGAGATAGATACGCATCGTCAAAAGCGGTGGATTCCTGCCGATTGCCACATGAACGGCCGCCCCTATATAGGAGCCGACGCCGCGGCGCACCCGTCGGCAGCCGACATCCTCATTTCGCGAGCTTTAAGCAGCCGATGCCCGAAGTCATCTTTCCCGGCCCCGAGGGACGTCTCGAAGGCCGTTTTCATCCCGGCCCCCGTCCGCGCGCACCGGTTGCGCTGATCCTCCACTCGCACCCGCAGGCCGGCGGGACGATGAACAACAAGATCGTCCAATTGCTCTACCAGACGTTCGTCAAGCGCGGCTTTGCGACTCTGCGCTTCAACTTTCGCGGCGTGGGCAAGAGCCAGGGCGTGTTCGATAATGGCATCGGCGAGCTCAGCGACGCCGCGTCGGCGCTCGACTGGGTCCAGTCGATCCACCCGGAGGCCGAGACCACCTGGGTCGCCGGAGTGAGCTTCGGCGCCTGGATCGGTATGCAGCTATTGATGCGCCGCCCCGAAATCCGCGGCTTCATCTCGATCGCGCCGCCGGCCAACATGTACGATTTCAGCTTCCTTGCCCCCTGCCCGTCCTCCGGAATCATCATCCAGGGCGAAGCCGACGAGGTGGTCACGCCGAGCGCGGTGCAAAAGCTGGTCGACAAGCTCCGCACCCAGCGCCACATCACGATCCATCACGAGCTCATCCCGGGCGCCAACCATTTCTTCGCCAACGAGCTCGACCTCCTGATGAAATCGGTCGACGACTATCTCGACATGCGGCTCGCGACCGACCCGATCAAGCCGGCGATACCGTCCAGATCATCACGTTCATGACCAGCACCAGCGCGGCGACGATCATCAAGGCCCCGCGCCCGCGCGTCTGACGTTCCCGCACCAGCTTCACTCCCCCCGCGAGGAGCAGGAAGGCGGCAATCATCGCCAAAGCGAGCGCAAGCGACGCAAAGTTCTCCATAATCGCGCCTCACTTCACCGTTAATTAACTCGAATTGCTCCAGATTGGCTTTATGCCCACCGCGAGTCAGCAGGCGCGCCTCGATGAAGCGTTCGAGCGGATCGAAGAGACGATCCTGCCGTGCATCGCAATGATGCTCGAGACCCTGATCGATGCCTCCGAATCGGTTGCGGAAAACGAGCGGCGTTTCCTGGTCGGCGAGCTCAAGACACTGGCCGCCGAGCTCGAGGAATTGACCAAGGCCGTCGAGCGCTCGAGCCCGATGCATGTCGAGCCCGGCGAATATCGAACCCGCAACGTCGCTTAATCCCTGCCGATGATCCGCGCGTGCAGCGCCGGATCCACGTTCCCGCCCGACAGAATCACCACCGACTCTTCGAGCGGTGCGATCTTGCTGGCAAGCAAGGCCGCCAGAGCCGCGGCCCCGCCGGGCTCGACCAGAAGGCCGTGGCGATCCCAAGAGAAACGGATTGCCTCTTCCACTTCGGAATCGCTGACAGACAGGGCCACTGCGGCTCGGCGGCGGAGAATTCCGAACGTAATCGGCGAGACGCGCGGCGTCTGGAGGGCGTCGCAGAAGGTGTCGGGCGCATCGGCGGCGACCGGCACGATCTCGCGCAGCTCGAGCGAACGGCCCATGTCGTCCCAGCCCTCGGGCTCGACCACGACCATCTCCGCCTCGGGCACGGCAAGCGCGATCCCCGAAGCGAGCCCGCCGCCGCCGCAGGGGACGATGATCCTTGGCGGGGCGCGGCCGAGTTGCTCGACGATCTCGAGGCCCACCGTTCCCTGGCCGGCGACGATGGCGGGGTCGTCGAAGCTCGGCACGACGGTGGCGCCGGTCTCCGCGGCGAGCCTCGCTGCAATCTCCTCGCGGCTCTCCGTGCGGCGGTCGTAAAAGACGATCTCCGCGCCCTCGCCGCGAGTCCCGTCGATCTTCACCCGCGGAGCATCCGCCGGCATGACGATGATCGCCTTGATGCCCAGCCGCCGCGCCGCGATTGCCACGCCCCTGGCATGATTGCCCGAGGAGAATGCGACCACGCCACGCGCCTGCTCGTCGGGCGAAAGCTGCAACAGGCGGTTGGTCGCGCCCCGCAGCTTGAACGCTCCGCCAGTCTGCAGGCATTCGCATTTCAGCCACAGCCGCACGCCGTCGACCTCGCTCTCGATCAGCGGCGTGCACTCGACCAAGGCGGAAATCCGGGCGGCCGCCTGCTCGACATCGCTCCGGGACAAATTCGGACATTCAGTTAAGCCGTTGATATTTCACCCTTTCGATCAAACGTTGCAGATCGGCGACATGTCGCGCGCAAATCCCGAGTGGCGGACCAAATAATCTTTACAGCGGGGACCCCCAACCATATATCGCGCCCCCGCTGCCCCATGGGACTTCCAACCGCAAGGCAGCTTCGTCTGAAACTACCCAGTTGGAGGTCCCTTGAGTTGCACAAGCATCATCGCGCGCTGGGGCTAGCCGCCGCCCCAACCGGCAGCCGGGGGGCTGCCGCTATCGCCAATCAGCGACCGGTCCAGCCGGTCACGCTGCTGCGTCCGCACGCGGCGCATCGCGCGGCGCGTTTCTTCGTCGAGAAGTTTCCCGGCCGCTCGCTCTATGCGGTGAAGGCGAACCCGTCGCCTGACCTGCTGCGCGTCCTCTGGGATGCCGGCGTCACCCATTATGACGTGGCATCGATCGGCGAGATCCGCCTCGTGCACGAGACGCTGCCCCAGGCGGCGCTCTGCTTCATGCACCCGGTGAAGGCCGAGGAGGTCATCGCCGAGGCCTATTTCGAGCATGGGGTGAAGACCTTCAGCCTGGATACTGCCGAGGAGCTCGACAAGATCGTCCGCGCGACCTCGACCGACGGGGTCCCGGCGAGCGACCTCAACCTGCTGGTGCGCATCCGCGTCAGCTCCGAGCACGCGAAGCTCAGCCTCGCCTCCAAGTTCGGCGCCGACCCGCGCGACGTCGCCAGCCTGCTGGTCGCCGCGCGCCAGGCTGCAGACGCGCTCGGCATCTGCTTCCACGTCGGCAGCCAGGCGATGACCCCGGCCGCCTTCGCCGAGGCGATGACGCGCGTGCGCGACGCGATCGTCGAAGCGGCCGTGACGGTCGACGTCGTCGATGTCGGCGGGGGTTTCCCCTCCTCCTATCCGGGGATGGAGCCGCCGCCGCTCGAGACCTATTTCGCGGTCATCCACCAGGCGTTCGAGGCGCTACCGATCAGCTATTCGGCCGAGCTGTGGTGCGAGCCGGGCCGCGCGCTCTGCGCCGAATATGCAAGCGTGCTGGTGCGCATCGAAAAGCGCCGCGGCGACGAGCTCTACATCAACGACGGCGCCTACGGCGCTTTGTTCGACGCCGCGCATATCGGCTGGCGCTATCCGGTACGGCTGATCCGCGACGCGGAATCGCGCGTTCGTCCCACCGAGTTCAGCTTCTACGGCCCGACCTGCGACGACCTCGACCGCATGGCCGGCCCGTTCGAGCTTCCGGCGGACGTCGCGGCCGGCGATTATATCGAGATCGGCATGCTCGGAGCTTACGGATGCGCGATGCGCACCCACTTTAACGGCTTCGGAGTGGTCGAATCGGCCATTGTCGACGACGAGCCGATGGCGAGCCTCTACGGAGCCTCGGCGCCCGCGCGCTCGAACGTTGTGATGCTTTAGGAAATTCCCTCCCGCCGCGGCGGGAGGGGGGTTTGCCGCAAGGCAGTTGATGGGGTGAGGCTGTCCCCCGCATAAGAACGACATGCCCTTTCGCTGTTGCCGTCGCGCCCGAAGGCAGGCGGCACCTATTGGAGCATGAAATGAACCAGGAAATGAAGGTCAACGACACGCGCAAGCAGGAGCTGCTGTCGACGCCGATCGAGCATATCGACATCACCAAGTTCGATGCGCGGCCGATCGTCGATGCGATGGGCAAGATGAGCTTCACCAGCCGCGACCTCGCCCGCGCGACGAACATCTACAACACGATGCTCGAGGACCCGAACTGCTCGATCATCCTGGTGATCGCGGGCTCGACCTCCGCCGGCGGCTGCATGGACCTCTATGCCGAGCTGGTGAAGTCGAACATGGTCGATGCCATCGTCGCCACCGGCGCTTCGATCGTCGACATGGATTTCTTCGAAGCACTTGGTCACAAACACTACCAAGCCAATGAAATCCCTGACGATGATACGTTGCGCTCGCTCTACATCGACCGCATCTACGACACCTATATCGACGAAGAGCAGCTGCAGGATTGCGACTTCACCATCGGCAGGATCGCCGATGCTCTGGAGCCGCGGCCCTATTCCAGCCGCGCGTTCATCCGCGAGATGGGCAAGTGGCTGAGCGAGGGCAATGCGAAAAAGCAGGGCAGCCTCGTCCAGCTCGCCTACGAGCATGACGTACCGATCTTTTGCCCGGCGTTCGTCGACTCTTCGGCTGGCTTCGGCCTCGTCAAGCACCAGGTCGACGCGATGAAAGCAGGTAAGCCCCACATGGTGCTCGATGCCATCGCCGACTTCCGCGAGCTGACGGACATCAAGATCAAGGCCGGCACCACCGGCCTGCTGATGATCGGCGGCGGCGTGCCGAAAAATTTCACGCAGGATACGGTCGTCTGCGCCGAAATTCTCGGCCACGAGGACGTCGAAGTGCACAAATATGCGATCCAGATCACGGTCGCGGACGTGCGCGACGGCGCCTGCTCCTCCTCGACCCTCCAGGAGGCAGCGAGCTGGGGCAAGGTGTCGACGGCGATGGAGCAGATGGTGTTCGCGGAAGCGACCAGCGTCCTCCCGCTGCTGGCATCGGATGCATGGCACCGCGGCGCCTGGCGCAACCGCGAGAAGCGCCGCTTCGCAAAGCTGTTCGACTAATCGGTTGCCAGCCGTAACGAAGTGAAGCACCCTCCCCTTGGAAAAAGCCAAGGGGAGGGTTTTTCATGGAATATAGCCCGATACTCATTCCGGTGGTGGCGCTGGTCGCCTGGACTTTGGTGATGCTGGTGTGGCTGGCGATCGCCCGCCGCCGCGCCTTCGCGCAAATGGGGATCGGCTGGGGCACGATCCCGCGCGGCTCGCGCGGCGTGAACCTCGACGGCCGCGCGCCGGACCAGGCGCAATGGCCCTCGCACAA
Source organism: Sphingomicrobium sp. (assembly GCA_035540475.1). Classification (GTDB taxonomy): domain Bacteria; phylum Pseudomonadota; class Alphaproteobacteria; order Sphingomonadales; family Sphingomonadaceae; genus Sphingomicrobium. The sequence goes on along the minus strand of DATLGK010000048.1, from coordinate 14,948 downwards.
TTACAACCATCTGATGGAACAGCCGACGATCTTCTATGCGATCGCGCTGACGCTGGCGATGATGGGCATGGGGACCGGCATCAATTACTGGCTCGCCTGGGGCTATGTCGGCTTCCGCATCGTGCACAGCATCGTCCAGGCGACCGTCAATATCGTCGCGATCCGCTTCGCCATCTTTGCCCTCGCCTCGCTGTGCCTGCTCGGGCTCACGGTTCACGCGGCGGCGCGCGTGCTCCACGATTGCGGGATCATCGGCTGAAGCAGGCGGCAAGCTCGACATGGGTCGACCAGCGGAATTGCCCGACCGGACGGACCCATGAGAGCGAGTAGCCGCCGCCGGTGAGCGCCTTCGCGTCGCGCGCGAAGGTCGCCGGGTTGCAGCTGACATAGGCGATCCGCTTCACGGCGGAGGCGGCGAGCGCTGCGCATTGCTCGGCAGCGCCGGCGCGGGGCGGATCGAGGATCAGCGCATCGAAGCGCGCCAGCTCCCCGGCGTTGAGCGGCCGCCGGTAGAGATCGCGATGCTCGACATGCATAGCCGGCGCGGCTGCCTGCAGCGCGGCCGCCGCGTCGCGGGCAGCCTCGGCGGCATAAGCCGCGCGAACGGCGAGCGCGAAGGTGCCGAGCCCGGCAAAAAGGTCGGCGACCTTCCCCGCTCCGGCCACGCATGCGCGCACGGCCTCGACGAGGGCGATTTCCCCGTCGGACGTCGCCTGGAGGAAGCTCCCGACCGGAAAAGCGACCGGAACGCCGGAGAGAGTGACGGTCGCCGGCTGAGGTTCATAGCAGGTTTCGGGTCCCAGCCCCTGGTCGATGCTGAGCCGAGCTAGACCCTGCGCAGCGCCGAAGCCTGTCAGCCTCTCGATCGCTTCGAGCCCCCTTGCCTCGACGCCGCGGAGCAGCAGGTCAATTCCGCCATCGACCACCGTGAACTGGATTTCCGCGCTGCGCTTGGCCGACAGAAGTTTGGCGAGAAGTCCGCGCAGAGGCGGAAGCAGCGCGACCAGCTCGGGGCGCAGGATGTGGTTCTCCTGCATGTCGACGATGCGGTGAGACTTCGCCGCGTTGAAGCCCAGCACCACGCCCTGCGCCGTGTTGAGCCCGCGGAGCGTCGCCCGGCGGCGGCTGTTGGGCGGAGACAAATGCGGCGGGCGGATTTCGGTTGAAAGACCATGCTGGGCGAGGGCCGTTTCGATGCGCGAGACGAGGTAGCCGCGATACGCCTCGTCATCGACATGCTGGAGCTGACAGCCGCCGCATTCGGGGAAGTGCCGGCACGGCGGGTCCTGGTGATGCGGACCCGGCGCCAGCGCCCCGTCGTCGAGCAGCGCGTCGCCGGGCACGCCGAACGGCACATGGCGGCCGCTTTCGGTGACGCCGTCTCCGCGCGCCGCAATCCGGACGATCAGCTCGTTCACGCGAGCAACGCGAGCGCGCGCGGGATCGCCTCGGCGAGATCGTCAGCGATCAGCTGCGGCCCCGCGATATCCGCCGCGCGCCCGTGCAGCCAGACGGCTGCGCATGCAGCTTCGAACGCCGGCAGGCCCCTCGCCCGCAGTGCTGCGACGAGGCCGGCGAGGACGTCGCCGGTGCCGGCGCTTGCCAGCCATGCCGGGGCCGGCGGAGCAAAACCAAGCCGGCCGTCGGGCGCGGCAACGAGCGTGTCCGGCCCCTTGTAGATGATCACCGCGCCAGACCTGCGCGCCGCTTCGAGCGCGCGCTCCGACTTGCTGCCGTCAAGCTCGCCGAACAGACGCACGAACTCGCCTTCGTGCGGCGTCAGGATCGCGTCCTGGCCTTTCAGGCGTTCGGGCTCGCCGAGGTGCGAGATGGCGTCGGCGTCGATCACCTTCGGCGCCCCCGAGGTCAGCGCCAGCGTGAGCACTTGCGGAATATCGCCCATGCCGGGTCCGACCAGCAGGCAGCCGATGCGCTCGTCATTGACCGGCGCGCTGTCCAGCTGGACGATCGCCGACGGAAGGCCGTCGATCGGCCTCGACGTGCTGACCCGGACATATCCGGCGCCCGCCTTCGCCGCAGCCCTTGCGGCAAGCGCGATGGCGCCGGGCATCTGGCCGGCCAAAGCGTGAACCAGACCGCGATCATATTTGTGACCGCCCGGATCGAGAGCCGGGAGCGTCGGCGCGGCAATCTCGTGCCAGTCGGTTTTCGCTTCGATGCCGATGTCGGCGAGGACAACCCGGCCGCACTTGTGCATGGCCGGATGCAATAGGTGCGCGGGCTTCAGCGCGCCGAACGTCACCGTGAGGTCGAAATCCGGGACCGCGCTCAGCTCCGCCCCGCTGTCGCTCTCCACGCCGCTCGGCAGGTCGCAGGCGACTCGAACGAGTGCCGCATCGCAGAGCCGGGCGAGCTGGCCCGCAACCGCCTCGTCCAGTCCCCGCTTGAGGCCGGTGCCGAACAGGCAATCGATGAGCAGTGGCGCGGCTTGCCTGTCGTCTGATAGAGGCTCGACTGTCCCGTTCCACTGCGACCTCGCCCACTTGGCGGCGTCGCTGGTCGGCTCGGCGAGAGCCGCGACGCGGACATCGACACCGCGCTCGGCGAGGTGGCGCGCGGCGACATAGCCGTCGCCGCCATTGTTGCCGGGCCCGCACAGCACAAGCGCGGGCATCGCCCCGGCGAAGCGATAGGCGGCTTCGGCAAGCGAGGCCCCTGCCCGCTCCATCAATTGCTCGACGCTCGTCCCGGCATCGATCGCCGCTTGTTCGGCGGCGCGCACCGCTTGGGAGGTCAGGATCGGGCGCCCGGTCATCGGGCGGCCCCTAGCGCAGGAAGGTCGCCAGGCGCCACCATTCGCGCGGCACGGCCTCGGCCGCGGCGTCGCGCGCGTCCTCGGTTGCGAACAAGGCGAAGCAGGTGGCGCCGGAACCCGACATGCGGGTCAAGGTCGCGCCCGGCTGAGCCGCGAGCCAGCTGAGCACGGTCCCGATGTGCGGCACTAGCCCCTTGGCGGGAGCTTCGAGGTCGTTCCTCCCCTCCCGCCAGTCGCCGAGCGGGCCGAAATCTTCCCCGCTCCACCGCGCGAAAACCTCAGCAGTGGGCAATGGCACTCGCGGATTGATGAGCAGCACCGGCGTGCCGCTGGCATCGAAATCTGGAAGGGGTTCGAGCACGTCTCCGGCACCCGTTCCGCGGCACGGCAGGCTGAGCAGGCAGGCCGGGACGTCGCTTCCGAGCTTTGGAGCCACAGCACTGGCGAGCGCCGGATCGGTGCCCCACATGCTGGTCAGCAGCCTCAGCGCCGCCGCCGCATCGGCGGACCCGCCGCCGATCCCCGAGGCGATCGGAAGCCGCTTGTCGAGGACAATCGCCGCGCCCGCGTCGGCGCCGGCGGCTTCAGCCAGCACCTGCGCGGCCCGAAGCACGAGATTCTCCCCTCCCTGTTCCAGATCCGCCGCGAACGGGCCGGTGACCTCCAGCGACAGATCCTGCGCCGGCTCGGCGCTCAGCCGGTCACCGTCGGTGCAAAAGACGAAGACCGTCTCGATATCGTGGCGGCCGTCGGGAAGCCGCCCGCGAACGTGCAGCGCGAGGTTGAGCTTGGCCGGCGCGAACTCGCGGTGCGCGATCAAGGCGCGGCGTTCGCGCTCGTCAGGCCGATCGCAAGCTTGGATTTAACGCGCTCGGCGATCTCGTCCTCGGCGGTCAGCAGCGCCGCATTCCAGGCGAAGCGCGCCTGGACGCGGCGGCCCGCCTTGTACAGCGCATCGCCGAGATGCTCCTGGATCTCGGCCTGGCCCGCATCCTTTTCGGCGGCCTGCTGAAGCGTCGCGATCGCCTCCTCGAGCTTGCCGCGCTTGAACAAGGCCCAGCCGAGCGAATCGATGATCGACGCGTCGTCGGGGGCGAGCTCGTTGGCCTTGCGGATCATCGCTTCGGCGGAATCGAGATCCTCGCCGCGCTCGAGCTTGGCATAGCCAAGGAAGTTGAGGAGCAACGGCTGTTCGGGGGCAATGGCGAGCCCCTGCTCGAGCGCGGCCTTCGCTTCGGGCCAGCGGTTGGCCTGCTCGAACGCACTCGCCTGAAGCAGGAGCAACGGCCACAGGTCGGCGCGCTGGTTCTGCGCGCGCGCCAGCGCGATCGCGCGGCCGTAGGCGCCCGCCGCATGGTCGTACCGCTTGAGCGCCAGCAGCACGTCGCCCAGGCGCGAGAAATCGGCGACGTCGGCGCCGGGTGCAGCGGCGGCGCTGGCGGCAAGCTGATAGGCTTCGTTGAAGCGCTTCTTGTCGTTGAGAATGCGCACCTGAACGTCGCGAATCTGCGCGATCAGCGCGTCGTTCGCGGGCACGGCCCGGAGCAAGGCTAAAGCTTCCTCGGTGCGATCCTGGCCGGAGAGGAGCAAGGCGAGGAGTGCCGTCGCGCTGCTGTTCTGCGGATTGGCGAAGCGGGCGACCTGGACGAGGCCGATCGGCGGCGCGCCGCGCTGCAGGCGCGCGAGATCGGCCGAAAAGGCCGTCAGCATTTCGCTGAATGCCTTGCCGAGCGAGTCGACGGCCTGGCCGCTCTGCCGCCCCGCTTCGACGCGCTGCCGGGCGACGGCTTCGCCCGAGCCCATCCCATCGATCATCGCCAGTGCGCGCGCCTTGTCGCCGGCGGCGAGGAAACCGTCGGCGAATGCCAGGCGGAGCCGGGTTTCGCGCGATCCCGCGCCGCCGATCGCCCGCCGCGCGAACGGTTCCGCATCTGCGGCCTGGCGCAGCTTGAGGAGGAGGAAGGCGCGCTGCTCGGTTTTGAGCGGCGCGAGCAGGCTGCCGGTCGGCACCTGGTCGATGGTTGCCAGCGCCTGGCCAAGGTTGCCCCGTTCGGCAGCGTCCCAGGCGGTCACCAGGGGCGCGACGAAGGCGAGGTCGCCCGTGTCTCCCTTCAGCGCCAGCCACGGCATTGCGTTCGCCGGGCGCCGCTGGCGGATCTCGCTGGCAGCGACCAGCAGGCGTGCCTCGGCCGGCATCTTCGCCGGCTCGACCGAGCGAACGAGGCTAAGCGCGAGGTTGATCTGTCCGGCGCCGATCGCTTCGACCAGGGCCCGCCGGGCGAGGTCCGGCTGGTCGGGCTGCGCCCTGGCGAGCGCCGCGAGCAGCTGCGCCGCGCGCGCGCGTTCGCCGCTCATCGCCGCCGCCCGCGCCTCGACATAGGCCTTGGCAGGGTCACTGACGCTGGGGCGCGCTGCCGCCGCGGGTGCTGCGACCAGCGCGGCAAGTGCCGCCGCGAGGAGCAATCTACATGTTCGGGTAATTGGGGCCTCCACCGCCTTCGGGCGTGACCCAGTTGATGTTCTGGGTCGGGTCCTTGATGTCGCACGTCTTGCAGTGGACGCAATTCTGGGCGTTGATCTGAAGCCTCGGTTCACCCTTCTCGCCCTCGACGAATTCGTACACCCCCGCGGGACAATAGCGCTGCTCGGGCCCGGCATAGACCGGCAGGTTGATCGCGGTGGGTATGTCCGCATCCTTGAGCGTCAGATGAACCGGTTGATCCTCCTCGTGGTTGGTGTTGGAGACGAACACCGAGGACAGGCGGTCGAAGGTGAGGACGCCGTCGGGCTTTGGATATTCGATCGGTCGCGCATGCTCCCTGCGGCGCAGCGTCGTGTGATCGGGCTTGTGCTTCAGCGTCCAGGGGACGCCGATGCGCAAATAGTTCAGCCACAGGTCGAGCCCGGCATAGAGCGTTCCGGCAAGGCCGCCCCAGTGCGATACCGCCGGCTGGGCGTTGCGCACGGTCCGCAGCTCCTTGACGACCCAGCTCTTATGCAGCGCGGCGGGATAGGCTTCGAGGACATCGCCGCGCCGATCGGCCGAGACGGCCTCGAACGCCGCCTCGGCGGCGAGCATCGCCGACTTCATCGCCGTATGCGTGCCCTTGATCCGCGGCACATTCACGAAGCCGGCAGAGCAGCCGATCAGCGCGCCGCCGGGAAACACCAGCTTGGGAATGGCCTGGTAACCGCCCTCGTTGATCGCGCGCGCGCCGTACGACACCCGCCGTCCGCCCTCGATCTCGGCCCGGATCGCTGGATGGGTCTTCCAGCGCTGAAATTCCTCGAACGGCGACAGGTACGGGTTGGAATAATCGAGCGCGACGACAAAGCCGAGCGCGACCTGCCCATTCTCCTGATGGTAGAGGAAGCCCCCGCCCCAGGCGTCCGAAAGCGGCCATCCTTGGGTGTGGATCACTCGCCCCGGCTTGTGCTTCTCGGCAGGAACGTCCCACAACTCCTTGACGCCAAGTCCGAAAACCTGCGGTCCGCTCTCCTCGCGCAGCCCGAAAATCTCCGTCAGCCGCTTGGTCAGATGGCCGCGCGCACCCTCGGCGAAGAAGGTGTAGCGCGCGTGCAGCTCGATCCCCGGCTGGTAATCGGCGCGATGACTGCCGTCGCGCGCCACCCCCATGTCGCCGGTGGCCACCCCTTTGACCGAACCATCCTCGTTGAACAGGATCTCGGAAGCCGGGAAACCGGGGAAAATCTCGACGCTCAACTCCTCGGCCTGGCCGGCGAGCCAGCGGCAGAAATTGCCGAGGCTCAGCGTATAGGTGCCCTTGTTGCGCATGAACGGCGGCATCAGCAGCTCGGGAAGCATGAACTTGCGCTTCCCAGTCAGCAGCCAATGATGGTTTTCGGTCACCGGGACGGTCAGCGGCGAACCCTTGTCTTTCCAGTCGGGAATGAGCTCGTTGAGCGCCACCGGGTCGATCACCGCGCCCGACAGGATGTGCGCGCCGACCTCGCTGCCCTTTTCGAGCACGCACACGGAAAGCTCGCGGTCTGCCGCCGCGGCAAGCTGCTTCAAGCGAATGGCCGCGGTCAGGCCGGCGGGGCCGGCGCCGACGATCACCACGTCATAATGCATGGATTCGCGCTCGCTCATCCGCTTCCCTTCATCCGCCTGCCGCGTCTCATCGCGTGCACGCCACAATTCGACTCGAACAGCCCTGCCAATTCCTTGACCGTGGCGTCAATGGCGGGGAGGAGAGGGACGTGGGCGGGGATTTGCATTCGATCGGTGTGGCCGAGGCTCGCAGCGCGTTGCGCTGGTGGCTTGAGGCCGGTGTCGACGCGGTCGTGCAGGAAGAGCCGCGCAACTGGCGCGAGCCGCCGGCGCGCCGCGGTCCAGACGCGGCCGAACCGCAACCCCGCCAGAATCTGGTCCAGCCGAGCCAGCAGACCCTCGCCGAGCTTCAGAACTGGCTCGCGAGCAGCGTCCAGCTTCCGCTTGCCGGGCCGGGCGCCCGGCGGGTCCTCCCTCACGGGCCCGAGAATGCGGCGGTCATGCTGCTCAGCGATGCCCCGACCATGGCGGACGCCGCTGCCGGCCAGCCGATCGGGGGCGATGCCTGGGAGCTTGCGACACGGATGCTCGCCGCGATCGGCTTCACCCCCGATCAGGCGTACAGCGCCTCGCTGTCCTGCTTCAATGCACCGGGCCAGCGGATGAGCCCCGAGGAGCGGAAGGCCTGCGCCGACATCGCGGCGCGACACATCGCGCTGGTCAAGCCAGAGCGCCTCCTGCTGCTCGGCGACGGCCCGTGCCAGGCGCTGCTCGGCAAGCCGCTGGCAACGGCCCGCGGCCATGTCCATCGGGTCGAGGGCGTGCGCACGGTCGCCACCTTCCACCCGCGCAGCCTGGTTAATCAGCCCTCAAACAAATCCTATGCATGGAAGGATTTACTGCTTCTCATGGAGGACGAATCTTGAAAGCGGCCCTGTTTGCGTGCGCAAGCCTCGTCTCGGCCAGCCCATTGTTGGCACAATCGGCGCAAGACCCGCTCGCTCCTCTGCCCGGGTCGCAGCAGCAGCCCGCTTCCGATCCGTCCGCGACCCCGGTCGCGCAGCCGCCGGCAGCGGTTCCAGCAACCTCTACGCCTGCGGCTCCGGCGGTCCGGCCGGTCGTCGTGCCGCGGGATTGGCGCGGGGTGTTCGATGCGATCGACGCCGGTAATTGGGCGTCGGCCCAGGCGGGCATCGCCGCGCTTCCCCCGAGCGTGCTGACCCCGCTCGCCAAGGCGGAATTGTACACGGCGAAGGGCTCGCCCCAGGTCGGCCTCGCCGCCCTCCAGGCCCTCCTTGCCGAGGCACCCGACCTGCCCCAGGCAAGCCAGCTCGCGCAGCTTGCGGTCAGGCGCGGCGCAACGACGCAGCCGATCATCGCGACGCCCAAGCCAATCACGTGGCTCGGCTCGGCCCCGATCCGCTACCGGGCCAAACCGATCCAGGGCGACCCTATCGCCGATCAGCTCCGCGCTCTGCTCGATCCGCTCGTCAAGGCCAATGACGCGGCCGGCGCCGAAGCCCAGCTGGCCTATTACGGCCCGCAAATGTCCATCGAGGCACGCGCCGAAGCCGGGCAGCGCGTCGCCTTTACTTATTATCTGCTCGGGCTCGACCTCGACGCTCGGCGTGTCGCCGACACGTGGCGGCAAGGCGCGGCCGGGGAATGGGCGAGCCAGGCCGCCTGGGTGTCCGGCCTCGCCTCGTGGCGGATGAGCGATTTCAACGGCGCGTCGCGGGCTTTTCAGGACGTGGCGCGGCTTGCGACCCAGCGCGAGCTCAAGGCCGGAGCTTATTATTGGGCGGCGCGCTCTGAGCAGGCCGCCGGGCGGCCGCGGGCGGTCGAGCCGCTGCTCAAGGCTGCCGCGATGACGCCCGAGGCGCCGGAGAGCTTCTACGGCCTGATCGCGCGCGAAACTTTGGGCCTCGACACGAAGCTGCCGGTCGATCCGTTCATCGGCAACGACCCACCGATCGACCACATCGCCAATGTCCGGCGCGCGATCGAACTGGTGCGGATCGGGCAGCCTTCGCGGGCCGAGGACCTCATCCGTCATCAGGCGAGGATCGGCGTGCCTTCGGAACATCATGCGCTGATCCAGCTCGCCAAGCGGCTCGAATTGCCAGCGGCGCAGCTGTGGCTCGCCAACAACGGCCAATATGGCGCCCGCTCCGACGCCAGCGACCGCTATCCCAATCCGCGCTGGGCGCCGCTCAACGGCTGGCGGGTCGATCCCGCGCTCGCCTTCGGCCACATCGTCCAGGAATCCGCCTTCCGCCGCGCGGCGGTCAGCACCGCCGGAGCAGTGGGGCTGATGCAGGTGCTCCCCGGCACCGCGCAGCAGGTCGCCAACAGCCGCGGCCTCCCCTACTCCCGGAACACGCTGACCGACCCGCGGTTCAACCTCGAGTTCGGCCAGGGCTTCATCGAAATGATGCGACGATCGTCGGCGACCGCGGGGCAGCTGCCGCGGGTTATTGCCTCCTATAATGCGGGGCCACTGCCGGTCGCGCGCTGGGCCTCGATCAACGACAAGGGCGATCCGCTCTTGTGGATGGAAAGCCTGTCTTATTGGGAGACCCGCTTTTACGTGCCCGCCGTGCTTCGCAACATGTGGGTCTATCAAGGTCTCAACAATCAGGAGACGCCGACCCTGAAGGCGATGGCCGAGCACCGCTGGCCAGCCTTTCCGTCGAGCATGACGGATCTCCGGCACTAGTCCTGTTCTTGATTTGTTCTCACCTGCGACTAGACTGGGCGAATGCCAGTCGAGTCGAACGATGGGCGCGGCGCGACGCGTAACCCGACGCCGCAGCGCTTCAATCTCCAGCAGCGCGCGACCGAAGGCGACTGGCTCGACCAGGTCGAGGCGCTCGACGGTGTGCCAAAGCGCCGCACGACCGTGACGATCGAGCGGGCGCGCTCGATCCTCACCCGCAACAGCTCGCCGGACGTCGGCTTCGACCGCTCGGTCAACGCCTATCGCGGCTGCGAACACGGCTGCATCTATTGCTTTGCCCGGCCGACCCACGCCTTCCACGACCTGTCGCCCGGTGTCGACTTTGAATCGCGCCTGTTCGTGAAGCCAAAGGCGGCGCAATTGCTCCACGCCGCTTTGTCGCGCCCGGGCTACGAATGCGCGCCGATCGCGATGGGCACCAATACCGATCCCTACCAGCCGATCGAGGAGCGCTGGCGGGTGACCCGCTCGGTCATCGAGCTGCTGCTCGAGACCCGCCACCCGTTCACCATCACCACCAAGTCCGACCGAGTGCTTCGCGACCTCGACCTGCTGAAGCCCGCGGCCGAGCTCGGCATCGCAGCCGTCGCCATTTCGGTGACTTCGCTCGACCCCGCAATCGCACGAACGCTCGAGCCGCGGGCGCCGGCGCCGCGACGGCGGCTGGCGGCGGTGAAGGCGCTGAACGACGCCGGTGTCCCCTGCCACGTCGCCATCGCCCCGGTCATCCCGCAGATCACCGACCACGAGCTCGAGGCCATCGTCGAGGCGGCGGTCGCCGCCGGCGCTCGCGGTGGATTTTATCTCCCGGTGCGGCTGCCGCACGAGGTGGCGCCATTGTTCCGCGCCTGGCTGGACGAGCATTTCCCCGACCGCGCGGCCAAGGTCATGGCGACCATCCGCTCGCTACGCGGAGGCCGTGACAACGACCCCAATTTCTTCACCCGTATGCAGGGCCAGGGCCCGTGGGCCGAGCTTCTTCGCACCCGCTTCGACATCGCCGCCAAGCGCTACGGCCTTCGCCAGGCGAAATTCCCGCTTCGCGCCGACCTGTTCGCGCCGCCGGAAGGCGATCAGATGCGGCTGCTCTGATTTTCGACGAATGACGGGTGACAGGCGGGGTGTGCCGCCGCTAGTCCGCCCGCCATGACCCGCATCATCTTTGCCGCTTTCCTCCTCGCCAGCGCCTCTCCTGCCCTGCCGCAGCCGGTACCGCCGCAGATCGCCCAGCTGCGCGATGCCGCCCTCCATGACGACTATGCGTGGGACATTGTCGAAGGGCTGACGACCGAAGTCGGCCCGCGCCTTGCCGGAACCGAGCAGGAGGCCCGGGCCCGTGCCTGGTCGGTGGCCAAGCTCCGGGCAATGGGCTTCGCCAACGTCCGGGTCGAAACCTTCCCGGTGCCAGTCTGGGTGCGCGGGGCCGAGCATGCCGAGATCACCGTTCCCTTCCCGCAGCCGCTGGCCGTGACCGCGCTCGGCAACAGCGCCGCCACTCCGCCGCAGGGCATCGAGGCGGAGCTCGTCGGCTTCGACACTATGGAGCAGTTCGAGGCCGCGCCCGACGAAGCGGTGCGCGGCAAAATCGTTTTCGTCAGCCACGCCATGGCTCGAACCCAGGACGGTTCGAGCTACAGCGCTTCGATCGCGCCGCGCAGCCGCGGCCCGAGCGTCGCCAGCCGCAAGGGCGCCGCCGCCATCGTCATCCGCTCGATCGGCACCGATTATCACCGCAACCCGCACACCGGGGTGATGAGCTTCGCCGAGGGCGTGACTCCGATCCCGGCCGGAGCCCTGTCGATCCCCGATGCCGAGCAGGTTCAGCGCATCCTCGCTCGCGGACTGCCCGTGCGGATGCGGCTGGTGCTCACCCCGCGCCAGCTCGGCACCGGCGAATCCGGCAACGTCATTGCCGAGGTTCCGGGACGCGACCGCAACGCCCCGCCCCTGCTGGTTTCCTGCCACCTCGACAGCTGGGATCTTGGCACCGGCGCGATCGACGACGCCGCCGGCTGCGCCATCGTCGCTGCGGCCGCCAAAAGGATCATGGATATCGGGCGGCCGCTCCGGCCGATTCGGATCGTCTGGTTCGGGGCCGAGGAGATCGGCCTGCTTGGCGGCGAGGATTATCGGCGGCGGCATGGCGGACAGCCGCACTACCTGCTCGCCGAAAGCGATTTCGGCGCCGGCCGCATATGGAAGGTCGACAGCAAGCTCGGTCCGGCGCGGGTCGAGGAAGCGCGGGCGTTGCAGCGAGCGCTGGCGCCGCTCGGGATCGTTCCCGGCTCGCTCGATGTTGCGGGCGGACCCGACATCAGCGCGATGATTGCCGACGGCCATCCCGGGGTCAGCCTGAGGCAGGACGGCACCGATTATTTCGACCTCCACCATACGCCCGACGATACGCTCGACAAGATCGACCCCGAGGCGCTTCGCCAGAATGTCGCCGCCTGGACGACCATGCTGGCGGTGCTGTCAGGCGGGATTGAGCCGGAGCCGAAACGGCCCCGGCGGCGTTGAGTAGGCGAATCACAGCGAAAGGCAGGGCCATGCGCATTGCAGTCACCGTCGCGTTTCTCCTCATGTCCCTGGCCGGCTGCCAGGCCGAAGGCGATCCGGGCAACAATCAGGTCACCGTCCAGTACAACTCGGAGATCGCGGAAAACGCGCTCGAGGATGTCGCCAACGAGGCGGCGCGGCTGGGCGGCACCATCGTCAACGACGTCGAGCGCGAAACGGGGCGGGCTGGCGGCGGGGGCGAACAGCAGAATCAGGCAGAAACCACGGCCAACGCAAATTAATCTGGGATCGGCTATAGGGCGCTGCTAACGGCCCTTTTCGTCGGGGAGTGGCGCAGCCTGGTAGCGCATCTGCTTTGGGAGCAGAGGGTCGCAGGTTCGAATCCTGTCTCCCCGACCATCGGCCGCAGCGACGCATCCGGGGCTGGCCGAACCGGCCAATGCCGAGCTCGCACGGCAGATTTGACCGCGCAATTCGCTGCGCTGCGCTCGGTAGCTTTGCTGGTGGGCCCGGAGGGATTCGAACCCCCATCCTAGCCGTTATGAGCGGCTGGCTCTACCGTTGAGCTACAGGCCCGCCCGGCCGTGATGGGATAGGGTGCACTGCGGCGCCATTCAAGCTCGCGCCGCTTTGCCCGGCCCTGGCAGCATCAGCTCGAGCCGGTCGGCCGCGAGAACCAGCTCGCCGCGGGCGAGCCTGGCAAGGCCGCGCACCAGTCGCAACGAAAGGATTGAGCCGGGCGGCAATCCGTCATCCTTCGACTTGTCCGTTGCTGCCCACAGTTGCTCGTCCGCGAGACCCTCGAGCGCCCGAGGCCGCTGAATGCGCAGCCTGCAGCGACCGCCCTCGGCCATGGCGAACGCAATGCGCAAGGTCTCGCCGGCGCCAGCGAGGTCGACAACCGCGCTGAGGAACCGTCGAACGAGCCGCCGGGCGAGAACGGGTTCGATGGCGCATAGCGATGCCGGACCGGCTGTCAGTTCAACCTCGACCGCAGCGCCGCTGGCAGCTGCCTGCTCCCGCAGCTCGGGAGCGAGCGTGGAGACGATTTCGGCAAGGTCGCTGGCGGTTTCCAATCCACCGGCAGCGAGCTGCAGCTTGGCTGCGGTGTCGAGATCGTCGATCGCCGACAGCAGAAGCCTCGCCTGGCGGACGATTTCGGCTGCTCGCTCGCGATAGCGGCGATCGGCCGGCCCGAGCAGCTGTCCGTCGATGATCTCGGCAAAGCCGATAATGGCGTTGAGCGGGGTCTTGATCTCGTGGACAAGCTCGCGAAGCGACGCGGCATCGAGCGGTTCCGGCCGCGCGGCAGGGCCGCCCTGCCGGGGGGTCTCCCCGGCCCCGGCGCGCATCGCCACCCCGCGATATCCCGCGAATCGCCCCTGGGTCGGCTCGAATGCCGGAATGCCGCTGATCTTCCATTCGCCGGCGACGGGCCCTTCCCCACCGAGGGTCAGAGTTGCGTCACGAAAAGGGGCGCGCATCCCGAAGGCCCGCTGAACCCGCCGGTCGACGCCTTCGCTTTCTTCCTCGTTGCGGGCGATCGAGCGGCCGACGAGGGCGGCTCGAGGTGCCCCTTCGACCCAGTGGATCTCGCCCGACGGGCCGCATTCCCAGCGAAAGATCGCCCCCGAGCCCCGACCGTCGCCCTCACGGCGCTGCCGCTCACCGTTGCTGCGCTCCCGGGATTGGCGGAGCCGTTCGATCCGGGCGAGCACGTCGCTGATCGTCGGTACGGCCGGCGCAGGCGATGGCATGCCGGTCGCAGGCTCGGGCGACGGCGCCTCTGGGGGTGCCGGCACCGGGGGCCTTGTTTGCAGTTCGCTGTGGAGGGAGAGGATGAACGCCCTTGCCTCCTCTGTGGCCGCGGCCAGCACCTGCTGCCATTCGCCGGAATCGAGAGGGGCCGCGGCCAGAACCGGAGCGCTGACGGCAAGCTCGTCCCCGGCAAAGGCGGCGAGCAGAGGAATCGGCAGGGCTCGGTCGGCGATCGCTCGGGCGGCGGCGGCGCGCAGCGGTTCCGCCACCCGATGCCAGTCGGCCTGGACGGCGGCGATCGCCTCATCGATGATTGCGCCCTGGGCCTGCCGTCCGCCGCGTGCGAGCAGGTCGACGAGCTGCCTCCAGCGGACCGCGCAGTCGTGCGGGTCGCTGGACGGCTGGGCCAGAACCGTCCTCAGGCGATCGTCAAACCGCACCGGCTAATCTCTCATCCTCGAAACGCATGCCGGGCCGGTCTATCCGAGCCGTTCGCGCGCGTAAGGCGGAGCGCCTTAACCATCCCGGAATGGGACAGGGCTAGATTCGGCGCAGAAGTCGTTATTCCCGGCGATCCATGCCCGTCGCTGACGACAGGAAGATCAAGGAAAACAATACCTAGAGGGTTGTTTCCTAGCGCTTTGTCTGAATGTGGACGAGCCAGAATTTGGCAAGGTCGGAATAGGGACCGGTAACCGCGTTGAACGCTGCCGTGGCGCCCGCGTGATCGCCAGCGCGGGCCAGCGCCATCCCAAGCCGGAAGTTGATTAAATTGGCATCGGCTCCGGCCTTGCCGAGCGCCGCCCGGTACATCTCTGCAGCCTTGGCATAGTCGCCAAAGCCATAATGCGAATCCCCGGAGCGCAGCGCGAGGCGCGCTTGCGGGTCGGCCAGAGCGTCTTTCACGCCCTCGGCGAGATAGGCTCTTGCCCGGTCCGTCGCGCCACCCGACACCTCGGTGTAAAGCTCCTGCACCCGGCGCTCGCTGCGGCTGATCTTGCCGCTTGCAAGTCCCTCCTCGAGCACGGCTTTCGACTCGCCCGGGTAACGCTCGGCGATGGCGAGATAGGCGTGGTTGTAATATTCCTGCGCATCGTCGAGCGTTACCCGGGCGAGTCGAAAGCCGTGCTCGAGGAGGG
>DATLGK010000047.1:0-26786 GCA_035540475.1 Sphingomicrobium sp. | reverse complement strand
CAGGAAGTCGACGCGGGGGAGCAATTGATCGAGCATTTCGGCCAAACTGGGCACTTCGAGCATGGCCCCGAACTCGATGCGCCGCGGAAGCTTGCGATGTCCCTTGCGGGCCCATTCCACCTGCTCCTCGAACAACGCGCGCGCTTCCTCATACTCCCACGGCTCGGACACCATCGGGAACATCACCCGCAACACCTTGCCGGCCGAGGCTTCGACGAGCGCCCGCGCCTGCGCCTTCATCAGGGTCGAGCGGTCGAGCGACAGGCGCAGCGCGCGCCAGCCCATCGCCGGATTCTCGGCCTGCTCGTCGCTGTGGTCGGTCAGATAGGGCAGCGCCTTGTCACCGCCGATGTCCACGGTGCGAAAGACGACCGGTCGCTCGCCTGCTGCGTCCAGCACCTTGGAATAGAGCTTGAGCTGCCGATCCCGCCCTGGAAGGGTCGCCGACACCAGGAACTGGAACTCCGTGCGGAACAGGCCGATGCCGTCCGCGCCCGTCATCGACAGCGATGCCGCATCCTCCGCAAGCCCGGCATTGACCATCACGCTGACGTGGACACCGTCGCGGGTGCGCGCGGCGAGATTTCTTGCCGCCGCGAATTCGGCACGCCGCTTCTGGCTGAGCGACATGCGGTGTTCGAAGCCGGTCAGCAGACTGCGGTTGGGCCGGATGATGATGCTGCCATTGTCGCCGTCGACCAGGATGGTTTCGCCTTCGTCGACGCTGTGCCGGATGTCGTGCAGCCGGCCGATGACGGGTACCCCGATGGCGCGGGCGACGATCACCATGTGCGAGGTCAGCGAGCCTTCCTCGAGCAGCACCGCCTTCAGCCTGCGACGGTCGTATTCGAGCAGCTCGGCCGGGCCGAGGTTGCGCGCGATCAGGACGGCGTCGCGGGCGAGGCCGGTCTGTGCGGCAGTTCCCATGCGGCCCGAAACGATGCGCAGCAACCGGTTCGACAGATCCTCGAGGTCGTGCATCCGCTCCTGCAGCAGCGGATCGTCGATCTCGCGCATGCGCGCTCGGGTGCGTTGCTGGACCCGCTCGATCGCTGCCTCGGCGGTGAGGCCGCTGTCGATCGCCGCATTGATGCGCCGCGACCAGCCCTCGTCGTAGGCGAACATCCGGTATGTCTCGAGGATTTCCTGATGCTCGCCGGCGGTGCCGAACTCGGCCTCCTTGGCCATATTGTCGATCTGCTCGCGCATCTTGCGGAAGGCGGCGTAGACCCGCTCGCGCTCCGCCTCGATGTCCTCGGCAACGGTGTGCTCGACGACCACGCGCGGCTCGTGGAACACGGCCTCGCCCTTGGCCATGCCGGCGACCAGCTTGAGGCCGGAGAGGCGCAGCGGACCGGCGCTGCGCAGGCGGCTGCGCCGGGCGCCGTCGACCAGCCGCGCGCCGGCGATCATCTCCGAGAGAACCATCGCGACCGTCTGCAGCGCCTCAATCTCGACATCCTCGTAACCGCGCGGCTCGGCATGCTGCACGGCGAGCACTCCGATCGGCGTTTCGAGCCGGACGATCGGAACTCCGGCGAAGCTGTGAAAACGCTCTTCCCCCGTTTCGGGCCGGTAAGCGAAGGCGGGGTGCTCGGCGGCTTCGGCCAGGTTGAGCACGCGGCCCTCGGCGGCGATCGTGCCGACCAGGCCCTCGCCCATTCTCAGCCGGGTGACGTGGACCGCCTCTTTCCTGAGGCCATGAGTCGCGAACAGCTCGAGATAATTGTCGCGCAGCAGGTAGATCGAGCACACTTCGCTGTTCATCGCCTCGGCGATGAGATCGACGACCCGATCGAGCTTCGTCTGCGCCGAGCCGCGCTTGGCCATGACCGCATGAAGGCCGGTCAGGATCTCGCGAGCTGAGGCGGCGGCAGTGCTGGCCATGGGCGGAGCGCTAACAGATGGTCAGCGCGGGCGCCATTGTCAGCCGCGATTGCCGAGCGCGGCGGCGGCCTCGTCGATCAGTTCCTGGATAATCGCCGCGACCGGCTCCTCGCGCGTCACCATTCCGACCGACTGACCGGCCATGACCGAACCGGTTTCCACGTCCCCGTCGATCACCGCCCTGCGAAGCGCGCCGGCCCAATAATGTTCGATCTGCAGCTGCGCCTCGGCCATCTCGATATCGCCCTTGTCGAGCAAATCCGCGACTTCGCGCTGCTTGGCGGCAAAGCGCTCCATCTCGCGGTTCTTGAGGGCGCGGACGGGGATGACCGGCAGGCGTGGGTCGATCTGCACGGAGGGAATGGCATCGCGCGCGGACGCCCGGATGAAGGCCTTCTTGAAGCTCGGATGGGCGATGCATTCGTGCGCGCAGACGAACCTGGTGCCGAGCTGGACGCCGACTGCGCCCATTTCGAGATAAGCGGCAATCGCTTCGCCGCGGCCGATGCCGCCAGCGACGAATACCGGAATGTCCTTGGCGACGACCGGCAGGATCTCCTGCGCGAGGACCGAGGTCGAGACCGGGCCGATATGGCCGCCCGCCTCCATTCCCTCGATCACCAGCGCGTCCGCGCCCGAGCGGATCAGTTTCTTCGCCAGCGCAAGGGCCGGCGCGAAGACGACCAGCTTCGCGCCGCTGCCCTTGATCCGCTCGATCGCGCCGCCGGGAGGCAGGCCGCCGGCCAGCACGACATGGCCGACGCCGTGGCGCGCGCAAACGTCGATCAGCTCGGAAAGCTGCGGGTGCATGGTGATGAGATTGACACCGAACGGGCGGTCGGTGCGCGCCTTGGTTTCGGCAATTTCGGTGTCGAGCAGATCCGGGCCCATCGCTCCGCAGGCGATCACACCGAAGCCGCCGGAATTGGAGATTGCGGAAACCAGGTTGCGCTCGGAAATCCAGCTCATGGCACCGCCCATGATCGCGACGTCGCAGCCGAGGAATTTGCTGCCTCGCCGCATCAGTTCGCGCAGCCGAGCGTGACCGGCCGGCGGGTGCACCGGGCGCGGGTCGGAAATCAGGCCTTCACCGCTCATGCCGCGGCTTCCGCATCGAGCCCGAACGCCGAGTGCAGGACCCGGACCGCGAGCTCGGTATATTCCTCGGGCAGCAGTACGGACACTTTGATCTCCGATGTCGAGATCGCGAGGATGTTGATGCCCCGTTCGGCGAGCGTTTCGAACATCCGCGCCGCGATGCCTGCATTGGAACGCATGCCGATGCCGACCGCACTGACCTTCACGACATTGGTGTCGGTCCGGACCTCGTCAAAACCGATGTCTGCCTTCGCCTTTTCGAGCTCGGCAACGGCGTGAGCGAGCGAGGACGTCGGAATGGTGAAGGTCAGATCGCTCGTGCCGCCCATGCCAGCGCCGCTCTGCACGATCATGTCGACATTGATGTTGGCCTTCGCCAGCGGCGCGAAGATCGCCGCGACCGTCCCTGGCTTGTCGGGAAGACCGGTGAGGGTCACCCGTGCCTCGTTCTTGTCATGGGCGATGCCCGTGACCAGCTGCCGTTCCATCTTGAGCTCCTCGATCTTGTCATCGCCGACGATCATCGTGCCGGGCTTGTCTTCGAAGGACGAAAGGACCTGCAGCGCCATTCCATAGCGCATGGCAAGGCCCACCGAGCGCGTCTGCAGGACCTTGGCGCCGACCGAGGCCAGCTCGAGCATTTCCTCATAGGTGATCGCGCTTAGCTTCCTTGCGCGCGGAACGATGCGCGGGTCGGTCGTGAACACGCCCTCGACGTCGGTATAAATGTCGCAGCGATCGGCCTTCACGGCGACCGCCAGCGCCACGGCGGAGGTATCGGAGCCGCCGCGGCCCAGCGTCGCGAGGTCGCCTTCCTGCGTTACGCCCTGGAAGCCCGGGATGACGGCAATGCCACCCTTCGCGAAGACGCCTTCGAGGATGTCCGCTTCGATATGATCGATCAGCGCCGAACTGTGGCCGGACGCGCGGATCGGCAATTGCCAGCCCATGTACGAGCGCGCGTTGACACCCATGCCCGACAGAGTGATCGCCAGGAGGCCGGCGGTGACCTGCTCGCCGCTGGCGACGACGACGTCATATTCGCGCGGGTCGTAAAGCGGCGCGGCTTCCTTGCAGAGCTGGACCAGCCGATCGGTCTCGCCGGCCATCGCCGAAACCACCACCGCGACCTCATTGTCGCGGTCTGCCTCGCGCTTGACCAGTCCGGCGACGTGCCGGATCCGCTCGATCCCGGCCATCGACGTCCCGCCGAATTTCATCACGATGCGGTGTTTCGCGCGGGCCATTGCGGCGCGGCTTTAGCTGCTCGCCGGGCCGGCGCAACCGCCAAGCCAATCGGGAATCCGGTCCATCGCGATCAGCTGCTCGACATGGATCCGGGGGCGCACAACCGAAAAGCGGTCGCCGTTCACCAGCACCTCGGGGGTCAGCGGACGGGTGTTGTAGGTGCTGGACATGGCCGCCGCATAAGCGCCCGCGGTGCGGAAGACGACGAGGTCGCCGGCATCCACGCAATCCATTTCGCGGCCGGTCGCGAACGTGTCGCCGGTCTCGCACACGGGCCCCACGACATTGGCGACGCAGCGTTCGCCGGCAGGCCGCACCGCCTCGATCCTGTGCCAGGCATCGTAGAGCGCCGGGCGCATCAAATCGTTCATCGCCGCATCCAGAACGACGAACGGATCGGTCGCCCCGGGCTTCACCCGGATCACGCGCGACAGCAACACGCCGGCATTGCCGACGATCAGCCGTCCCGGCTCGAAAATCAGCCGCGCTTCCCAGTCGGCAGTCACTCGGCGGACCATGTCGCCATATTCGGCCGGGCTTGGTGGCGGCGGATGTCCAGGATCGTAGGGAACGCCGAGGCCGCCGCCGAGGTCGGCGACGCGAATGTCGTGCCCGGCCTCTCGCAACGCGCGCAACAATTCGCCGACCCGGGTGAAGGCGCGCTCGAGCGGGTCGAGGCTGGTCAGCTGGCTGCCGATATGGACCGCGACGCCCTGCAATTCGAGCGCGGGCAACCGCGCGGCATGAGCATAGGCCTCGACCGCCTCGCCGAAGGCAATCCCGAACTTGTTCTCGGCCGAGCCCGTGGTGATCTTGGCATGGCCACCGGCGCCGACGTCGGGATTGATCCGGAAACCGACTGGCGCGATGCGGCCCATGGAGGCGGCGACGGCCGAGAGCAGCTCGGCCTCGGCGATGGATTCGACGTTGAATTGATAGACCCCGCCCACAAGCGCGAGCCGCATCTCCTCCGCCGTCTTGCCGACGCCGGCGAAGACGATCTTGTCGGATGGAACTCCGGCGGCCTCGGCGCGGCGGTATTCCCCGCCCGAAACGACATCAGCGCCAAGACCGGCGCCGGCAAGCGTTGCGATCACCGCGCTGTTCGGGTTCGCCTTGACCGCATAGGCGATCAGCGGATCGGGCAACGGAGCAAGGGCGGAGCGCAGCGTCTCGACGTGGCGAAGCATCGTCGCCGTCGAATAGACGTAAACGGGGGTCCCGACCGCCTCGGCGATCGCTGCCAGCGCAACGTCCTCGCAATAGAGCTCGCCATTTTTGAACAGGAAATGGTCCATCGCCGCGCCTCAACGCACAGCTGCCTTCCACTTTGCAAGCCTTGGGTGCATGGGTGC
Organism: Sphingomicrobium sp.; assembly: GCA_035540475.1. Lineage (GTDB taxonomy): Bacteria > Pseudomonadota > Alphaproteobacteria > Sphingomonadales > Sphingomonadaceae > Sphingomicrobium. Next base: position 21,198 of record DATLGK010000047.1, on the reverse strand, counting down.
GGCGATGGCGAGGAGCAGCATCATCGCAGGCGAGGTCGAGCAGTTCGGCAAGCTCGCGGCGGACTGGTGGGACCCTCAGGGGTCATCGGCGATGCTGCACAAGCTCAATCCCGTGCGGCTCAAATACGTCCGCGACCAGATCGATCGCCATTGGCAATGCGATGAGCACGACCGGCAACCGCTCGTGGGCAGAAGCGCGCTCGACGTCGGCTGCGGCGCCGGGCTGCTCGCCGAACCGCTGGCGCGGCTAGGCGCCGCGGTCACCGGGATCGATGGGTCGCCCGAGGTCATCGCGGTCGCGCGCGAACATGCGGCGGCCATGGAACTGGCGATCGATTATCGCGTCGGTGACGTGCACGAGCTTGAAGGCCAGTTCGACCTCATCACCTGCATGGAAGTGGTCGAACATGTCGCTGACCCTGCCGATTTCGTGAAGGCGCTGGCGAGGAGGTTGGCGCCGGAGGGTTTGCTGATCCTCTCGACCCCCAATGCCACCGGCTGGTCGAAGCTGCTGATGATCACGATCGGCGAAGGGCTCGGCCGGATCCCGAAGGGCACGCACGACTTCGGCAAGTTCGTCAGTCCCGAGCGAATAAAGGCGCTGCTCGCCGACGCTGGGCTGACGTGCATCGACGTCGAAGGCATCGCCTGGTCGCCGACGCGCGGACTGCACCTCAGCGATGATGTGCGGCTCAATTACCTCGTCACCGCGATCCGGGGTCAACCGGCGCCGATTTAACGACCTCGATTCGTCGCAGCGCGCCAACGCCCGGGGCTTAACGTGGTTAACGCCACTTCCGCCTCGCCGCACCGGGCCTAAGCCTTTGCAAGTCAGATTCTGTCGAGGCCGGGGGGTCAGTCCATGCGTTATCCGTTCAGCTTTTCGTCGCGCGGGGTCGCCATCGACCTCGGCACCGCGAACACGGTCGTTTACGTCAGCGGCGCCGGCATCGTGACCAGCGAACCCTCGGTCGTCGCGCTCGAGACGGTCGATGGCGTTCGCCGCGTCCGCGCGGTGGGCGACGATGCCAAGCTGATGATGGGCAAGACGCCGGAGAATGTCCGCACCGTCCGGCCGTTGCGCAGCGGGGTGATTGCCGACCTCGAGGTCGCGGAGGAGATGATCAAGCATTTCATCCGCAAGGCCAGCGGCGGGCCGAGCCGATTCTCGCGCGGTCCGGAGGTCGTCATCTGCATCCCCTCGGGGGCGACCTCGGTCGAGCGGCGCGCGATCCGCGACGCGGTCAGCAATGCCGGCGCGGACCGGGTCTCGCTGATCGAAGAGCCGATGGCCGCGGCAATCGGCGCCGGTCTGCCGGTGGCCGATCCGATCGGCTCGATGGTTGTCGATATCGGCGGCGGAACCAGCGAGGTCGGCGTGATCTCGCTCCAGGGCCTGGCATTCTGCCGCTCATCGCGCGTCGGCGGCGACCGGCTCGACGAGGCGATCATTTCCTACGTGCGCCGCAACTTCAACCTGCTGATCGGCGAAGGCACTGCCGAGCGGGTCAAGCTGGAGATCGGAGCGGCGGTTCGACCGGGCGACGGTACAGGCCTGACGACGCGGGTGCGCGGGCGCGACATTACCCGCGGCATGCCCGCCGAAATCATCCTTTCCCAGGCGCAGGTCGCGGAAGCCCTGGCGGAGCCCGTCAACCAGATCGTCGAAGTGGTGCGCAGCGCGCTCGAGCACACGCAGCCAGAGATCGCCGCCGACGTGATCGACCAGGGGATCACCCTGACAGGCGGCGGAGCGCTGCTGCGCGGCATCGACACCGTGCTGCAGGATTCGACCGGGCTTCCGGTGCACATCGCCGAAAATCCGATGAGCTGCGTCGCGCTCGGCGCCGGCCAGACCCTCGAGGACAAGATCCTGAGGGGCGCGCTGATCGCCGCCTAGGGCCGCCCTTTGGGCGACCGCTCACCGGCCATGAGCCGCTCATAGAAGCCGATGGCGCGCATGTAGTCGCCAACGCTGACCCGCTCGTCATTGCCGTGAAAGCGAGCGAGGTCCTCTTTGCCCAGCGTCAAGGGAAGGAAGCGGAGAACGGTGCGGGCGACACCCGCATAGTGACGGCCGTCGGTGGCCCCGAGCACCAGGCTGCGCGCGACTGCGGCATGAGGGTAATGCGATCGCACTAGAGCGGCGAAGCGGGTGTAATCCTCGCCGCGCGCGTCGGCGACCGGGGTCGGGTCAGTCGCGCCCCCCAGCGGGCGGACCTTCACCTGGGGATCGTCGACCACGGCGCGGTCGCGGGCGAGGACGCTATCCACCGTATCGCCGGGGAGCAGTCGATGGTTGACCGCCGCGCGTGCGGTTTGCGGCAGAACATTGTCCTTGGTTCCAGCGGCGAGAATGCTCGGCGCCGTCGTGGTCCGGATCGCCGCAGCGCTTTGTGGGCTGGCAAGCAGCTGCCGCCTGACGAGCGGGGCGCTCAGCCACCGGTTGGCGAGCGCGATGCGCAGCGGCCAATCGGTATAAGGGGCGATGTCGTCGAGCATCGCGCCGGTCGGACCGTCGAGCCGCGCCGGGAACGGCTGCGAAGCGAGCCGGTCGACCGCGCGAGCGATACGCACCGCCGCATTATCGTCACCCGGCATGGAGCTGTGCCCCGCGCTACCGGAGGCCGAAAGCTCGACCGACAAATAGCCCTTTTCGGCAATGCCGATCAGCGCGACCGGGACTGTCACGCCGGCCACGACACCGTCGGTGACGGCCGAACCTTCGTCGAGCGCGAAACCGATGTTTGCGCGGCGAGCACGAAGCGCCGCAGCCATGGCCCGCGCTCCATTGCCGCCGATTTCCTCATCGTGGCCGAACGCGAGGTAGATCGTCTGGCGCGGCTGGAATCCGCGCTCCAGCAGCCGCTCAACCGCCTCGAGGATTGCCATCAGCGAGGCCTTGTCGTCGATCGCTCCGCGGCCCCAGACAAAGCCGCCGGCAATGGCTCCGGAAAACGGCGGGTGAGCCCATTTTCCCTCGCTGCCGGCTTCTACGGGAACGACGTCTTGGTGCGCCGCGAGAAGCAAAGCCGGCACAGCGCCGTCGCTGCCGGCCCAGGTGTAGAGCAAGCTGTGCCCCGCGATCACTTCCCGAGCGAGTCGGGCATGGACCAGCGGGAAGCTGGCCCTGAGGTGGTCGTGGAAGGCGGCCAGCGATTCCGCCGATGGCGGACCGGCCTCGCTGGAAATCGTCGGAATCCGGATCGCGCCCGCGAGTCGATCGAGCGCGCGCTCATCCACAGCCGGCGCAGGCGGCGCCGCATCCGCAAGCGGCTGGCGCTCGAGCCGGAGCGTGTTGAACGCCAGCACCGCGACGAGGGCCAGCACGACCAGCCCGGCGGCAAGCGCAACCCGCTTCATCCAGCCCCTCAGAAATCCACCTTGTCGTAGTGGCTCGGCGGGACAATCACTTCCATCCGCTCGCCGAGAAGAGGCCGAAAGCAGGGCCGCGACTTCATCACCGCATACCAATCCTTGGTCTGCTTGTGGCCGCGCCAGTCGAGCGCGCCGAGATAGTCGATCACGCTCAAATGCGCGGCCGCGGTGAAGTCGGCGAGGCTGAGCCCCGGTCCGGCAAGCCAGCGGCGGTGGTCGAGCAGATAGTCGAGATAGTCGAGATGTTCCGAGGCAATTCGCATCGCCTCGCGCAGAACCCGCGTGTCCGGGCTTTCGTGGCTGACCAGCCGCTTCCTCATCCGCTCGTTCATCAGCGGCGCGACCGCTTCCCGATAGAGCTTGATGTCGAACCATTCGGTCATCCGGCGGATTTCCGCGCGGAGCTGGGCATTGCCGTGGATCATCGGCATGCGATCCACGGTCTCATCGAAATATTCGACGATCGGCTGCGAGCCGATCAGCGTCACGCCCTGGTCGGGCTCGACCATCACCGGGGTTTCGCCGGCCGGGTTCAAATCGATGAACTCGTCGCGCTTGTCCCACGGGCTTTCCCGGACCAGCTCATGGCCGATGCCCTTCTCGGCGAGGACCAGACGGACCTTGCGCGAAAAGGGGCATAAGGGGAACTGGAACAGCTGCCACATGGCGCGGCAGCTTTAGCGGCTGCGCGTTGGCCGTCTAGCGCTTCGGATAATTGGGATCGGGCATGTTGGCGATCGCCCGGTCCATCGACTGCTGCATCTGCGCCAGCCCCTGCATCACTGCAGGCAAGGCGGCGGACAGCGCCTTCATGCTGTGCTGGAGCAGGGGTCCGGCATTGGCGATCTGCCGCTGCACATCACGCTCGAAATTGGGATCGTCCTTGCGGCCGAGGTCGCGCACGGTCATCCGCTTCTCGTTCGGCGTCGCCTGGCGGCCCTCGAGCGCGGCCTGAACCTCGCCGACCTTGAGGTCCATCATGGCCTTCGACAATGCCTGGACCGCCCGGGCCAGCTTCTCGGTCGTCTCGGGGCTGGTCAGCTCCGGCGGGATCGCGGGCAGCGGGGCAGGCGCCGACTGGGCCGCGGCAGGCGCGGCAACCAGCAGCAGCGGAAGAGCCAGGATCGCGGTACGCATCACGTCCTCCGTTCGGACAAGTCGCTGAATATTCGGCAAGTTCAGCTTAGCCGAAGCTGAACCGCAGATAAATCAGCGCAGCGTCAACCAGACTAGAGCAGCCGTGCCGGCGGCGATCCTGTACCAGGCGAAGGGCGCAAAGCCGTAGCGGGTGATGATCGCGAGAAAGGCTTTGACCACGATCCAGGCAACGACGAACGATACGAGGCTGCCAAGGCCGATCCATTGCAGCTGGGCGGCCGGGATCTGATCCCAATGTTTGAACAGCTGGAGGACGGTCGCGCCGGTCAGCGTCGGAACGGCGAGAAAAAAGCTGAACTCGGCGGCGGTCTTGCGGTCGATGCCGATGCTCATCGCGCCGAGGATGGTCGCGCCCGAGCGGCTGACGCCCGGGATCATCGCCAGGCACTGGACGATGCCGATGATCGCCGATTGCCGGAGCGAAAGGTTGGCGACGCCACCGGAATCGGTCGTGCGGATGACCCGTTCGAGGACCAGGATGGCAATGCCGCCGATAATCAGCGCCCAGGCGACGATCACCGCATTGGCAAGCATCAGCTCGATGCTGTCGCCAAAGGCGAGGCCGAGAATGACGGCCGGCACGAATGCGACGGTGACATTGCGAACGAAGGCCCAGGCGCTGGGGCTGCGCTCGAACATGCCGACGATCACTTCCCAGAAGGTCCGCCAGTATAGGACCACCACGGCGAGGATCGCGCCGGGCTGGATGGCAATGTTGAATACCGCCCATTCGTCGGCCTTGAAGCCGAGCAACTCGGTGGCGAGGATCAGATGCCCGGTCGAGGAGACCGGGAGATATTCGGTGACCCCCTCGACGATGCCGAGGATGATGACGAGCCAAAGGATCGGCACGGGCTAGGACGTCGCCGTGAGGTTGATCCGCCGGCCGGCGAACTTGCCGCCCCTGTTAAACCGGCCGAGCCATTCATGGCCGACCGCGGCGAGCGGGGTCGGTTGGATGCCGAATGCTTCGAGCCCGGGAGCGTCGTTGGCCGGCACGTTGTCGCGCTGGAGCATCAGCCATTGATCGCGGGTCAGCGGCGCGCCCGGCACCCAGCCGAACCACGACAGCAATCTCCCGGCAAGGTCGGGGAGCGGCAGCAGATCGGGCTTCTGACCCGTGATCTCGAAGATCGCCTCGTGCAGCTCGACCATGCTCATCCGCGTCGGACCGCCGATTTCATAGGTCTTGCCGCCGAACCTCAGTGGATCGAGCGCGGCCATGGCAATCGCCTGCGCAAGGTCACGGACGAACACCGGCTGAAAATTCGTCTTGCAGGCGATCACCGGCAAGATCGGCAGCCGGGCCATGGCCGCGAAGCGGTTGGTGAGCTGATCTTCGGGACCGAACACCAGTGACGGGCGGATGATGGTCGACGCCGGGAAAGCCTGGCGAAGCGCCTGCTCGCCCTCTCCCTTGGTCTTGCCATAGATGGATTCGGACGCGGGGTCGGCGCCGATCGCTGATACATGGACCAGGCTCTCCAGGCCCAGGTCTCGCGCCGCCTCGCCGATGTTGCGGGCGCCGTCGACGTGAACCGCGCGCACCTTTCGTCCGAAGACGCCGCACAGGTTGATCACGGAGCTTGCGCCGTCGAGCGCGCTGGCGACACTTGCGGGATCGGCGATGTCCGCCCGGACGAAGCCGAACTGGCCGACTTGGCCGAGGGGCTGGATGATGTGGGCCCGCCTAGGGTCGCGCTGCGCAACGCGCACGCGAACGCTCTGCTTCATCAGGAACTCGCAGACGTAGCGGCCGATGAAGCCGCCACCGCCAAACACCGTCACCAGTCGTTCCGCGCGCTCGATCATGGGTGGCGGCCTAAGCATTTGATTCCTACATTGACAAGGCAGGCGGGCGCCCCTTAAGCGCCGCGGCCTGCCAAACAGCTTGCACGTGCCCAGGTGGCGGAATTGGTAGACGCACCAGCTTCAGGTGCTGGCGCTCGCAAGGGCGTGGAGGTTCGAGTCCTCTCCTGGGCACCATCGCCACCCGGAGAATGTCCGGGTGACATCCAAGGATCTTTGGGCGCTTAAGCGTGCCGCGTCGGCCACAGCTGCTGGCAATGTCGCCGTTAGGCCCTTGCCTTATTGACAGATTTCCAGGCGTCGGCTGGATTGCGCCGTGGCAGCGTCCGCTGCCGCCTTTGGGGGAATTCATGACCAGCACTGCGTTTCGCACCGGTCTCGGTGCTTTTTTCTGTTCGGCTGCGCTCGCGCTGGCGCTGCCTGCGCAGGCCCAGCCTGCACCGGAGAACAAGGACAGCCCGGAAGAGATCGCCAAGGACGCCGCGCGCGACCTCAAGGACAATCGGTTTTACAACAAGCCGGGAGCGACCCGCGCACAGTACGACGCCGACTGGCAGGAGTGCCGCCTGATCGCTCGCGGCTCGCAGCTCGCGAACGGAAGCGCCAGCTATTACAATCCGGCGCTCTACAACCCGTCGATCTCGCCGCTCGCGGCGGGAATCGGCGGCGGCATCGGCGGTGCGATTGCCGCGGCGATCGCCGAGGGCGTCCAGCGGCGCGAGAACCGCAAGCGCTGCCTGCTGATCAAAGGTTGGCAGATGGTCCGCCTGACGCCCGAAAAGGCCGCCCAGGTTGGGGCCATGAATGACGTCCAGAAGCAGGCGTATTTCAACGAGATTGTCGGCGCCCAAAATGTCGAAGGGGAGATCGAGCGGATGGACCGCTTCTCGCCGCCGGCCGACCCCGCGCTGGTGGTCGGGCCTGAACTGGCGGGGGCACCGACCCTTTTCATCCACAAGGATCCCGCAAAGGCGGTGCTTCCGGCGCTCGAGCCCGGACAAGGGGCCATCGTGATGGCGTTTCGGCGCAACCATCCGGCAGCCAAGGACCGGTTCGCGCGGGTCGAGCTGTTCCGCTACGACCGCAAGAAGGGCGACCTCGAATACCAACCGCGTGACTGGAAGAAGAAGGGCGACACCACGGCCTATGTCGTCAGCATCCCCGCCGGTGATCGCCGTGCAGGATACGAGCTGAGAGTGATCCCGGTCACGGCCGGGGACTATGTGCTTGGCGGATGGTCGCTCGGCGTCAACATGCCGCCGCAGACCAGCAACTGCTTCGGAGCGCCGATGCTGCGGGTCGAGCCGGGGCAATATGCCTATCTCGGCGACGCCACTCCGATCATGGGCGCCAGGCTCGCCAACGGCGACAAGACCTCGGCACTGGTATTCACCCGCAACCTCGCTGTCGCGCAGCAGGCGCTCTCCTCGCTGCGACCCGAGCTGGCGGGCAAGCTTGTCGAAGTTCCGCTGTACAACCGCGCGACCTACAGCTGCGCGGCTGTGACGATGGATCGGTTCGACTGGCCGGGTGCCGCTGAGTTGCCTGCCGCCGAGGAGGTTTCGACGGCGTCCAACTAGCACGCCGGCGCCTGCTGGCACCGGAGAGTTGCCCAGGCAGGAGAAGTGCGGGAAAGCGGCATGTCGGGAGGAAACTTCATGCCGCTTTACTCGCTCGATGAACTCGCGCCTCGCCTCGGAGAGGGTGCCTGGGCGGCGCCGTCCGCCGACCTCATCGGCGACGTCCGCCTCGGCGCGCGCGCCAGCGTCTGGTTCGGCGCCGTGCTGCGCGGCGACAACACGCGGCTCATTCTCGGCGAGGATACGAACTTCCAGGACGGGGCCATCGGCCACAGCGACGCCGGCTTCCCCCTGAGCATCGGCGCGCGCGTAACCGTCGGCCACCAGGCGATCCTCCACGGCTGCACGGTCGAGGACGATTGCCTGATCGGCATGGGAGCGAAGATCCTGAACGGCGCGGTGATCGCGAGCGAGTGCATCGTCGGCGCCGGCGCGCTGGTGACCGAGGGCAAGAGGTTCGAGCCGGGAAGCCTTATCGTCGGCTCGCCGGCGCGGGTGGTGCGGCAGGTGACCGAAGAGGAGAAGCAGATGCTCCGCCTGTCGGCCGCGCATTATGCGGAGAAGGCGGCGCGATATGCTGCGGAGCTCAGCGCTGCTTAGTACACCCTTTTCTTGGGCTTGATGTAGTCGATGTCGCTGGTCAGCGTGAATTCGTGCACCGGCCGGTAGTCGATGTGCACGCCGGCTTGCGGGACCTGCCCGCCCCAGCCTGAGAACCAAGCGACCGTGTGCTTCATCCAGTTCTTGTCGTCGCGCTCGGGGTAATCCTCCTGCATATGCGCGCCGCGGCTTTCCTTGCGGTTGGCGGCGCAATGCATCGTGACCACCGCCTGGCCGAGCAGATTGTCGAGCTCGAGCGTCTCAACGAGGTCGCTGTTCCAGATCAGGCTGCGGTCGGACACGCGCACGTCGGCCATGCGCATGAAGACCTTGTCGATCTTGGCGACGCCCTCGGCCAGCGTTCGGTCGGTGCGGAACACGCCGCAATCGGCCTGCATGGTGCGCTGCATGTCGAGCCGGATCTCCGCGGTCGGGCTGCCGCCCTCGGCGTGGCGGAACTTGTCGAGCCGGCCGAGCGCGAGGTCCGCGCCATCCTTGGGCAGCTCGTCCTGGAGCGCGCTTGGCTTGAGGATTTCGGCCAGCCGGAGCCCGGTGGCGCGGCCGAACACAACGAGGTCGATCAGGCTGTTCGAGCCGAGGCGGTTGGCGCCGTGGACGGAAACGCAGGCTGCTTCCCCGATCGCGAACAGGCCGGGCACCACCGCGTCGGGGTTGCCGTCCTTCAGAGTGACGACCTCGCCATGATAGTTGGTCGGGATGCCGCCCATATTGTAATGGACCGTTGGGACGACGGGGATCGGCTGGCGGGTCAAATCGACCCCGGCGAAGGTCTTGGCGGTCTCGGTGATTCCCGGCAGCCGCTCAGCCAGAATCTTGGGATCGATATGGTCGAGATGAAGGTAGATATGATCCTTATGCTCGCCGACGCCGCGCCCTTCGCGGATTTCCATCGCCATCGAGCGTGAGACGACGTCGCGGCTGGCGAGGTCCTTGGCCGAGGGCGCGTAGCGCTCCATGAAACGCTCGCCGTTGGCGTTGGTCAGATAACCACCCTCGCCGCGCGCGCCCTCGGTGATCAGGACGCCGGCACCGTAAATGCCGGTCGGGTGGAACTGGACGAACTCCATGTCCTGAAGGGGCAGGCCGGCGCGAAGCACCATGGCATTGCCGTCGCCGGTGCAGGTGTGGGCGCTGGTCGCGGAGAAATAGACGCGGCCATAGCCGCCGGTCGCCAGCACCACCGCCTGGGCGCGGAACCGGTGAATCGATCCGTCGTCGAGACACAAAGCGACGACGCCGCGGCAGGCGCCATCCTGCATGATGAGGTCGATCGCGAAATATTCGATGAAGAAGTCGGCGTCGTACTTGAGGCTCTGCTGGTAGAGCGTGTGGAGCATCGCATGCCCCGTTCGGTCGGCAGCGGCGCAGGTGCGCTGCGCGGCCGGGCCCTCGCCCATGTTCTGGGTCATTCCGCCGAACGCGCGCTGGTAGATCCTGCCGTCGGCGGTACGGCTGAACGGCAGGCCGGCATGTTCGAGCTCGATCACCGCCGCCGGCGCTTCGCGGCAGAGATATTCAATCGCGTCCTGGTCGCCGAGCCAGTCCGATCCCTTGACCGTGTCGTACATGTGCCAGGTCCAATGGTCGGGGCCCATGTTGCCGAGGCTGGCCGCGATCCCGCCCTGCGCCGCGACGGTGTGGCTGCGGGTCGGGAAGACCTTAGTCACGCAGGCGGTTTTGAGACCCGCCCCCGCCGCACCCATGGTCGCGCGGAGGCCTGCGCCACCCGCCCCAACAACGACGACGTCATATGTGTGATCGACGATCTTGTAGGCGCTCACGCGGCGGCTCCGAAGGCGATCCTGCCGAGCGAAAACAGCGCGAGCGCGCCGCCGCCGACGGCGAGGAACAGGAGCAAAGCATTGAGTGCGAAGCGATTGCCCTCGTCATGGACGTAATCGTCGACGATCACCTTCATGCCGTCGAGCGCGTGACGGAAGCCCACGACGATTAACAGCGCCATCGGCACCGCGGCGCTAGGCGCGCGCAGCCATTCGACGAGCGTTTGCTGGTCGAGCTTGGGAAGCAGAAGGAGCGAAGCCAGCAGCCAGATGCCAAGGAACAGCAGCGCGATGCTGGTCATCCGTTCGGTCAACCAATGCTCGCCGCCTTGCTGCGCCGAGCCGAGGCCGCGGACCTTGCCGAGCGGGGTGGAACTATCGCCAAGGCTCATGCGCGCACTCCGAACAAATAGAGCCAGACCAGCGCGGTCAGGAGGACCGAGCCGACGATGGTCAGAATGGCGAAGGTCTTGTTCACGCCAAGCTCGAATGCCGCGCCGCTGTCCATGACCAGGTGCCGGATGCCGGACAGCAGGTGCTGGAAGAAGGCCCATGTCAGGCCGATCAGGACGAACAGGCCGACCGGGTGGCCCGCCGCCTTGGTGAAGGTGGCGTAGGCATCCGACCCGTCGGCGAGGGCCAACAGCCACCAAGTGAGGATTGCGAGCCCGGCGATCGCGAGCGCCGCGCCGGTCATGCGGTGAAGGATCGAAACGAGCATGTGGGGACCCCATCGCCAGATGGTGAGGTGGGGCGAAAGCGGTCGGGAGCGGTTGGTGGCCATGTTGTGGGCGCTTAGGGCCCGCCCCCCCTCGAAGCAAGATTCGCGGCTCTCGCCTAACCCGGTCTTAACCATTGTCGGCGCAAGAGCAGGCAGGAACCGCCCGCAATGGCGGCAAGCTGGAATACGGAGAGCGGACGAATGAGCGACACTGGACAGCTGCAGCGGCTGACCGACGAGCAGGTGAGCGCGCGCCTCGCGGCCTATAATGCGGGCAAGTCGCTCGAGCGCGACGCCGCGCTGGTGCGCGAGCATGCCCACGACATCCTCGCCGCTGAGGTCCGCGCGCAGTTCGGGGCCGAGCGGGCCGAGCGCTACTCCCAGCTCTATTCCGGCAAGATTGATGCGACGTGGATCCAGGCTGTCGCCGAATACGGTCGCCAGATCTACCGCGAGCGCATCTCCGTCCCCGAGTATATGGCGGCGCGCAATCAGATCGCGAGCCGCGTCGTCGGCGCGCTCTTCGATCGGCTCGGCAAGGATCCACAGACGCTGACCGAATGCGTCGGCGCTTTCTACCGCCTGGGTATCATCGAGACCGACATCGTTCTCGCGCAGGTGTCGCTGCTCGAGGCAAATGAGGCCGCCGACATGCGCGGCCGCGAAAGCGCCGAGTTCGAGCGGCGGGTGGCCGACCTGGTGCGTGCCAGCACCGACCAGTCGAAGGCGTTGACCGAACGCACGCGGGCGACCGCAGCCTCCGCCCGCGGGATGCTTGGCAAGACCAGCGAAGTCGCCGCCGCCGCCGAGCAGTCGGCGGTTGCCATGCGCGAAGCCGCCCAGACCGCCGCCGGCCTGATCCGGGCGATCGAGGATGCCCGCGCCGAAGTCGAGGTCGCCGCAGACGTCGCGACCCGCGCCGGCGACCAGGCGAGCCAGGCCGTCAAGGTCAGCCAGGCGCTTTCGGCGCACGTCGAGGCAATCGAATCGATTCTCAGCCTGATCCGCGACATCGCCGGGCAGACCAATCTTCTCGCGCTCAATGCGACGATCGAGGCGGCACGGGCGGGCGACGCCGGGCGCGGCTTCGCGGTCGTGGCGCAGGAGGTCAAGAGCCTCGCGTCCCAGACCGCGCGAGCGACCGACGACATCACGGCCAAGATCACTGCGATCCAGCAGGCGACCAAGCAGACGGTGGAAGCCAATGGATCGATCCAGGGCACCGTCGAGGAAGTCCAGACTTCGGCCGACCGCATCCGCGAAGCGATGGAGGTCCAGGCGCAGACGGTGACGATGATCACCGCGGCGGTCGACGAGACTGCCCTTGCCGCGGACTCGATGAGCTCGACGATCGCAGCGATCCGCACCGATACCGAGAATGTCGCCAAGGACATTGACGAGGTCGAGCAGGGCTTCGGCCGCTTCTCCGAGCAGATCTCCAACTTCAAGTCGACCGCCAAGGCATTCGTCAGCGGGATCGCCGCTTAACAAGGCCCGCGTCATTGCGAGCCCTTCGGCGCCGCCTGCGGCGTCGCTCAGGATAAACTACGCGAAGCAATCCAGCCCTTCTGGATTGCTTCGTCGCATTCGCTCCTCGCAATGACGGCAGGGCTGCATTATTCGGCAGCACCATGAACATCCTCCTCACCGGCGCCAGCCGCGGCATCGGCGCGGCGACATTTGCGTTGCTCAGGAAGCGCGGTCACGCCGTCGTCGGCCATTCGAGCCGCGGCAGCGACCTGCTCGTCGCCGGCGATCTCGAGCAGGCGGGCGCGCCGCGTGACATCTGGGATACGGCGCTGGATGAGCTCGGCGGCCACATCGACGTCCTCATCAACAATGCCGGCATCTACGAAGGCGTGCCCGACAATGCGTCGGACGAGGAGTGGCACGCCGCCTGGGCCCGCACGCTGACCATCAACCTCCAGGCCGCGGCCGACCTCAGCAGGCTAGCGGTATCGCATTTCCTCGACCGCGGCGGCGGCGGGCGCATTGTCAATGTCGCGAGCCGCGCCGCGTTCCGCGGCGATTCCCCGCAGCATTGGCATTATGCCGCGTCGAAGGGCGCCTTGGTGTCGATGACCAAGACCATCGCCCGCGGCTACGCCAGCGAGGGCATTCTTTGCTTCGCCGTCGCTCCGGGCTTCACCGTGTCGGAGATGACCAGCGAATATCTGGAAGGGCGCGGCGGCGCGAAGATCCTCGCCGACATCCCGCTCGGCCGCGTCGCGTCCGCCGACGAGGTCGCCGAGGTGATCCGCTGGCTCGCTACGGAAGCTCCGGCGTCTGCCACGGGAAGCATCGTCGATGTGAATGGCGCAAGCTATGTTCGCTAGCTTCGCCCTTGCCGCCGCAGCGCAGATCCTGCCGATTGTCGTCCCGCTCGGCAAACCCGCGCAGCTGCCGCCAAAGCCGATCCGCCCCGCGGCAATCTATGGTCCGCAATGGGCCGAAGCGTGCAAGGGCTCGACCGACTGGGACAAACCGGCGCCGCCGGTCGGCATATTCGGCAATACCTATCTGGTCGGCACCTGCGGCATTTCCTCGATCCTCATCACTGGGCCGCAAGGACACATTCTTATCGATGGGGGCACCGAGCAGGGCGCGGACCTGATCGCCGAAAACATCCGCAGCCTCGGCTTTCGCCTGTCCGACATTCGCTATCTGCTCTTCAGCCATGAGCATCTCGACCATGTCGGCGGAATTGCGCGGCTGCAGCGGCTCACCGGAGCGCAGCTCGTGTCCTCGCCAGCTGCTGCGGCCGTGCTCAACAGCGGCACCGCCCGCGGCGGCGATCCCCAGGCGGGAATGCATCCGCCCTTCCCGCCGGCGCAGGTCGACCGGATCATCAATGACGGCGAAGAGGTGCGGCTCGGCAATTCGGTCGTGATCGCGGTGGCCACCCCGGGTCATACGCCGGGGGCGATGAGCTGGCGCTGGGGAAGCTGCGAAGCCGGGCGCTGCCGCCAGTTCGTCTATGCCGATAGCCTGACCGCGATCAGCCGCGACGATTATCGCTTCAGCGCGCATCCCCAATATCTCGCGCAGTTCCGCGCCAGCATCGCCAAGATCGCCGCTTTGCCGTGCGATATTCTGCTCACCCCGCACACCGGCGCGAGCAACATGGAAAAGCGGTTGGCCGGCGATGCGCCCCTCGAGGATGCAAATGCCTGCCGTAATCATGCCGCGCGCCTGACCACCCAGCTCGACGAGCGGCTGGCGAAGGAAGCTGCCGGCAAGTGAGCTTTCGAGTGACGATCGCCTGCACGCGCGCGCAGGGCGAGGCGATTGGCAGTGGCGACGATCTTTTGCCGGACGCGGTCCTCGTCGCCGACGAGCCCGATCCAGCGGAGCCCGACCGCTGGCTGATCCATGCCTATTTCGAACGCGCCCCGGGCGAGCGCGAGCTGGAAACGCTCGCCGGCCTTGGCGTCGGCGAGCCTTATGTCGAGGAGCTTGGCGAAGCCGATTGGGTGACGATGAGCCAGGCCGGCCTGCAGCCAATCCGCGCAGGCCGCTTCTATGTTCACACGCCAATGTATCGCGCGCGGCCGCCGGGGACGATCGCGTTCGAAATCGATGCCGGGCTCGCCTTTGGCACTGGCCAGCATGCAACGACCGCCGGATGCCTCGAGGCGCTCGACAGGCTGGAGCGCGAGGGCGGGCGCTTCGCCAACGTCGCCGACATCGGCACCGGCACCGGCCTCCTCGCCTTTGCCGCGCTGGCGTTGTGGCCGCAGGCGAAATGCATCGCGACCGACGTTGACGCGCAAGCGATCGAGGTTGCGCGCGACAATGCGGCCATCAACGGCGTGAGACTCGGACACGGCGCGGGGGAATTGCTGCTCGCCGTCGCCGACGGCATGGATTCGCCCATGCTCGAGGCGCGGGCGCCGTTCGACCTGATCATCGCCAACATCCTCGCCGGGCCGCTGATCAACCTCGCGCCACAATTCGCCGAGGCGCTCGCGCCGCGAGGGATGATCATCCTGGCTGGCCTGCTCGACACGCAAGCAGAAACCGTTGTCGAAGCCTATAAAGGGCGGGGCTTGTCACTCGGGGACAGCGGGCGCGGCGAATGGCCGGTGCTGGTGCTACGCGCTTAAGCCCCCGCGACGATCTTCGCCCATTCCTCTTCGCCGACGACGCGGATGCCGAGTTCCTCGGCCTTCTTCAGCTTCGAACCCGCGCCGGGGCCAGCGACGACAAGATCGGTCTTGGCCGAGACGGAGCCCGCCGCGCGCGCGCCGAGACGCTCGGCCTGCGCCTTGGCCTCATCGCGGCTCATCGTCTCCAAACTCCCCGTGAACACGATCGTCTTGCCGGTCCATTCGGTCTGTTTCGCATCGCTGACGAACGGTTTTGGCCGGACCTCCGACAAGAGATCGTCGAGCGCCTCTCGGTTGTGAGGCTCATGAAAGAAGTCGACCAACGCTTCCGCGACAACGGGCCCGACGCCCTCGACCGACGACAGTTCGGACCGCGCTTCAGGGCCTGTGGCGGCGCGCCGCAACTCGCCGATCGTGCCAAAGCATTTCAGCAGGTCGCGCGCGGTGACGATGCCGACATGGCGGATCCCCAGGCCGAACAGGAAGCGGGGTCCGTCAGGATCCCGCTTCGCCTCAATCGCGGCGAGGAGGTTGTCGACCGATTTCTCCTTCCACCCGTCGCGACCGAGCAGCTCGGCCCGATGCTTGTGAAGGCGGAAGATGTCGGCCGGCGAGCTCAGCCAGCCGAGCGTAATGAATTCGGCGATCGATTTCTCTCCGAGCCCCTCGATGTCGAGCGCGCCGCGCGACACAAAATGGCGCAGCCGCTCGAAGCGCTGCGCCGGGCAGATCAGGCCGCCGGTGCAGCGCACGTCGACCTCGCCCTCCTCGGCGACCGCCTCGCTCCCGCACTCAGGGCAATGGTCGGGAAACGCGTAAGGCGCGCGCGGCTCGTCGCGCGTCAGGTTGTCGACGACCTGCGGAATGACGTCGCCGGCGCGCTGGACGCGGATGCGATCGCCGACCCGCAGCCCCAGCCTCGAGATCTCGTCGCGGTTGTGGAGCGTGACGTTGGCGACGATCACGCCGCCGACGCCGACAGGCGTGAGGCGGCCAACGGGCGTCAGCTTGCCGGTGCGGCCAACCTGGATATCGATCGCCTCCAGTGTCGTCTCGGCCTGCTCGGCGGGGAATTTGTGGGCGAGGCCCCAGCGCGGCGCACGAGCGACGAAGCCGAGCCGCTCCTGCAGGTCGAGCCGGTCAACCTTGTAGACCACGCCGTCGATGTCGAAGGGGAGGTCGGCACGGGCTTTCTCGATCGCGCGATAATGGGCCAGCATCTCGTCCAGCGAATTGCAGCGGACGAGCAGTTCGGTCACGGGAATGCCGAAACTCTCGATCCGCTTCATCGCCTCATACTGGCTATCGGCGAGCGGCTGGGAAAGCTCGCCCCAGCCGTGCGCCAGGAAACGCAGCGGGCGAGCCGCGGTGATGCTCGGGTCCTTCTGGCGCAGTGAGCCGGCGGCGGCGTTGCGCGGATTGGCGAAGATCTTGCCGCCCGAAGCTTCCTGGCGCGCGTTCAAGGCCTCGAAGTCGGCCTTCGACATATAGACCTCACCGCGCACTTCGAGGACGTCCGGGGCGTTCGCGATCCGCTGCGGGATGTCGGCAATGGTGCGGGCATTGTCGGTCACGTCCTCGCCCACCGCGCCGTCGCCGCGCGTCGCCGCCAGCACCAGTTCGCCCTGCTCGTAGCGCAGGGAGCAGCTCAGGCCGTCGATCTTGGGTTCGGCGGTCATCGCCACGAAGGCGTCGGCGGGCAGCGCCAGGAAGCGTTTCACGCGGGCGACGAACTCTCCGACCTCCTCGGCCGCAAAGGCGTTCTCGAGGCTGAGCATCGGCCGCGCATGCGCGACCTTGGCGAGTGCTCCGGTCGGCGCGGCGCCGAGCCGCTTCGACGGCGAGTCCGAGCGCACCAAATGCGGGAAGCGCGCTTCCAGTTCGCGATTTTCCCGGACCAGCGCGTCATATTCGGCGTCGCTGATCTCCGGCGCGTCCTGATCGTGGTAGAGCCGGTCGTGTCGGGCGATTTCCTTCGCCAGACGCATCAGCCGGTTGGCGGCGTCCGCCTCGCTCGGCTCGTCGGCAGCGCCGTCAGCCATTATCGCCGAACAGTTCCTCGAGCAGGCTGATGAAGCTGGTCCAGCTGCGCTCGGCGGCGAGCGCATTGTAGCGAACACCCTCGATTCCGATCTGATGCGCATTGGGGTTGGTGAAGCCGTGCGCGACATGGCCGTAGGCATGGATTTGCCAGTCGGCCCCGGCCTCTGTCAGCTCCTTGCCCAGCGCCACGACCGCTTCGGGCGGAACCATTGGATCGTCCCAGCCGTGGAAAGCGACGACCTTGGCCTTGATCTTCTCGGGTTCGAGGCCGGGCGGATCGAACAGGCCATGGAAGCTGACGGCGGCCGCGATGTCGGCTCCGCTACGGGCGAGATCGAGCGCGCACATCCCGCCGAAGCAATAGCCGGCGACGACGACCTGCTCTGCCGACACCTCGCGCTCCTCGCGAGCAAGGTCGAGCACATGCTGCAGCCGCCGGCGGAGCGCGGCCCGGTCGCTCTTCAGCCGGCCCATTTCGCCGAACATCACGTCGCGCTCGGCACCCCGGAACTTCTTGCCGAAGAGGTCGGCGACCAGAGCATTGTAGCCAAGCTCGACCAGCTGCTGCCCAAAGCCGATCTCGAGGTCGGAGACCCCCATCACGGTCGGTATCAGGATGACCGTTGGGCGCTGCTGCCCGTCGCGCCTGCCGACGAACACGCTTTCAAGGCTCTCGCCTTCGAACTCGTGCGGAATTTGCCGTTCCCTGCTCATGCTGCCTCCAATAGTTTCGCTGCCTGGGCCCTTGCTTCCTCGGTGATCGACGCGCCTGACAGCATCCGCGCTATCTCTTCGCGCCGTTCGTCCGCCGAGAGCTTGCGCACCGAGGTGCGGGTGCCGTCGGGCCCGTGGACCTTCTCGATGCGATAATGGTGCGAGGCGCGCGCGGCGACCTGCGGGCTGTGGGTCACCACCAGCACCTGGCTGCGCTCGGCGAGACGCGCGAGCCGTTCGCCGATCGCGCTTGCGACCGCACCGCCGACCCCGCGATCAACCTCGTCGAAAATCATCGTGCCGGCACTGCCCGCCTCCGCCAGCGCGACCTTCAGCGCCAGGATGAACCGCGAAAGCTCGCCGCCCGAGGCGAGTCGAGTAAGTGGCCCAAAGGGCGCGCCGGGATTGGTGGAGACGAGAAACTCGACGCGGTCGGTACCCGAGGGACCCGGCTCGGCGGTTCCGATAGCGGTCCGGAATTTCGCCGAATCGAGCTTGAGCGGCGCAAGTTCACCGGCCACTGCTGCGTCCAGTCGGGCTGCCGCATCATGGCGCTCCGCGCTCAGCGCCTGCGCGGCACACGCATAGACTTGCCGGGCGGCGACCAGCTGGCGGTCAAGCCCGGCCAGATGCGCGCCGCCGGCCTCGATCGCGGCAAGCTGCGTGCGCATCTCGGCGCCGAGCGCGGCCAGCCGATCCGGCTCGACCCGATGCTTGCGGGCGAGGCCGCGGATATCGAACAGCCGCGCCTCGACGGCCTCCAACCGGGCCGGGTCGAAGGCGAGCGCATCGGCGGCGCGGGCGATCTTTTCTTCCGCCTCGCTCGCTTCGATCAAGGCGCGGTCGAGGCCGGCGAGGGCGTCGGCGAGCATCGGGTGGTCGGCCGCGCTGCGTTCGATGCGCCGCGCCGCCTGCCGCAGCAGCGACAGCGCGCCTTCGGATCCGCCGAGGAGCTGGTCGAGCCCGACCAGGGATTCTCCCGCCTTCAGCCCAGCCTGCATCGCCGCGCGTTCCTCGGCGAGCCGCGTCTCTTCCCCCTCTTCCGGCGCAAGCTGCTCGATCTCCGCGCACGCATGTTCGAGGTAATCGCGATCCCGTTCCGCAGCAGCAGCATCAGCCCGCGCCCTGCCCAGCTCCGCCTCGATCCGCGTCACTTCGCTCCACGCGTTTTCGACACTTTTAGTGTCGAGCCGGCCGAACGCGTCGAGCAGCGCGCGGTGGCCCTTGGGATTGAGCAGCCCGCGATCGTCGTGCTGGCCGTGAACCTCGACGGTCAGCGCAGCGATTTCGCGCAGCAAGGCGGCCGGGGCGCTCGCTCCCGCGACGAACGCGCGGCTGCCGCCGTCGCTCTTCAGCGTGCGCCGCAGGATCAGCGGTTCGCCCGCATCAATCTCGATACCCTGGGTTTCGAGCAAGGCGCAGGCGGCGTGGCCGGGCGCAAGGTCGAGCTCGGCCGAAACCGCCGCGCTGTCCTGTCCAGCGCGGACCAGTCCGGCATCGGCGCGCGCGCCGAGCGCGAGCCCAAGCGCATCTAGCAGGATCGACTTGCCGGCGCCGGTTTCCCCGGTGAGCACGCCGAGCCCCGGCTCGAAGTCGAGCTCGAGCCGCTCGACCAGCACGACATTGTGGACGGCGAGCTGCCTTAGCATGCCCGCGAAATAGCCTTGGCTATTCCGCTCCGCCCGATCACTGGCGCTGCGGTTGCTGGGCCGCCGGGGTACTCCCCGCGTCCCTCCAAAGCCCCGTCTTCCGCTGCTCCTGGTGGAGCAGCCGCAGCGCCTGGCGATACCAATAGGTCTCAGGATAGTTGCGGCCGAGCACGGCGGCGGCCTTCCACGCTTCCTGCGGGATGCCGAGGGCGAGATAGGATTCGACCAGGCGTTCCAGTGCTTCGGGCGTGTGGGTCGTGGTCTGATACTGGTCGACGACGGTGCGGAAACGATAGGTTGAGGCCAGCCATTGCCCCGACCGCTGATAATAGCGGCCGATCTCCATCTCCTTGCCGGCGAGATGGTCCTTGATGAGGTCGAGCTTGAGCCGCGCGTCGGCGGCGTAGCGCGATTCCGGATAGCGCCTGATCAATTCCCCGAACGCATCGGATGCGGACTGGGTGGTTGTCTGGTCGCGCGTCACATCGGCGATCTGCTGATAATAGCTCATCGCCACGAGATATTGCGCATAAGGCGCCTCGGCGTTGCCGGGGTGGATGGTGACGAACCGCTGCGCCGAGCTGATCGCCTCGTTGTACTTGCGCGCCAGATAATAGTTGAAGGCGCTCATCAGCTGCGCCCGCCGCGCCCAGATTGAATAAGGGTGCTGGCGCTCGACCTCGTCGAACAGCTTGGCCGCGGTTTCGTAATCGCCCCGGTCCATCGTCCGCTTGGCGGCGGAATAAAGCGTGCTGACGTCCCGCGCGATATAGGTCGTGTCGCCCTTGCTGCGGCCGGACGCGCAGCCGGTCAATGCGAGCGCCGCTACGCTTGCGAGGACGACGGCAGCGGAACGTGAAATCTTTAGCATTTTCACCTCTTAGCGCGGCCTCCGGACGAGGCCAACAGGGCATGCCGGTCCAAAGCTTGGCCGCGGATGAACGAGTGCCTCAGGCGGGTTGAGGCTCTTCCGAATCGCGATCGTCGGTGCGCAGGAAACTGTCGGGCTTGACGCCCAGCCAGACCAGCACCGGCGAGGAGATGTAGATCGACGAATAGGTACCGATCAGCACCCCGAGGAAGATTGCGATGACCATACCGAAGATCACCTCGGGCCCGATCAGCACCAGCACGCCAAGCGCCAGCAACGTGGTAAGGGACGTGACGATCGTCCGCGCCAGCGTTTCGTTGAGCGACAGGTTGAGCAGCGGCAGGATCGCCATCTTGCGATACTTCCTGAGGTTCTCGCGGATCCGATCGTAGATGACGACCGTGTCGTTCACCGAATAGCCGACGATCGTTAGAAAGGCCGCGACCACGTTGAGGTCGACCTGCAGCCGGGTGAAAGCGAAAAAGCCCAGGGTCATCGCCACGTCGTGCGCGATCGTGACTAAAGCTCCAACGCCAAACTGCCATTCGAACCGGAACCAGATGTAAATGGCGATTCCGAGCATCGCGAGGATCATGGCCATCGCGCCATCGCGCGCGAGCTCTTCGCTCACCTTTCCGGATACGGTTTCCACAGCATCGATCCGGGCACCCGGATATCGCCGCTCAAGCATCGCGCGGACACTGCTCGCCGCGGCGTTCGCGGCGGCCTCACCCCCCTGCGGCAAGGGGAGCCTGATCTGGTAG
>DATLGK010000046.1:0-16145 GCA_035540475.1 Sphingomicrobium sp. | reverse complement strand
ACGCTGATCTGGGGCGGCGGCGGATTGATTGCGCTGGGCGGGCTGCTGGCGCTGGTCGGCCGCGCGTGGCGGACCCGGCGGCGGAGGCGGCCGGCCGACGACTGGCGCAAGGCGCGTTACGCATGAAAGGCTCGCTGCGCTTCCTTCCGCTCGCCTTGCTGGCGGCGGTCATCGCCGCGCTGATCTGGCGGCTGGCGACGCCGGTCGACACCACAATCCGCTCGCGCCTCGAGGGCAAGCCGCTGCCCGAGTTCGCGCTTGCCGCCGCAGTGCCGGGGAAAGCCGCGCTCGCCTCGGGCGATTTCAGCGGCGGAGGGCCTCGGCTGCTCAACATCTTCGCCAGCTGGTGCGTGCCGTGCATCACCGAAGTGAAGGTCCTGAAGACGCTGCAGCAGCGCGGGGTGGCGATCGAAGGCATTGCGATCCGCGATCGGCCCGAAGACGTTGCCCGTTTCCTCGCCAGATACGGCGATCCCTACCGCCGCATCGGCGCGGACCCGCAGAGCGCGGTGCAGATTGCGCTCGGCTCCTCGGGCGTCCCCGAAAGCTTCGTCGTCGATGGCCGGGGGGTCATCCGCTATCAGCACGTCGGGCCGATCGAAGCGTCGGACGTCCCGACGATCCTCCAGAAGCTGGAGCAGGCGCGGTGAAGCGCATCCTTGTCTTGCTCGCGCTGTTCGCCGCGCAGCCGCTGCTCGCCGACAGCAACCTGCCGCCGGCCTATTGGGCGAACCGCCAGCTGCCCGACGCCCGCCAGGAGGCGGAGGCGCAGGCGCTGATGGCCGAGCTGCGCTGTATCGTCTGCCAGGGCCAGTCGATCGCCGACAGCGACGCCGAGCTTGCCGGCGACATGCGCGACCTGGTGCGCCGGCGCGTTGCCGCGGGCGAGCGGCCGAGAGAGATCCGGGCCTGGCTGATCCAGCGCTACGGCTCGTGGATCAGCTACAAGCCGACCACGGAGCCCGCGGCATGGCCGTTGTGGCTGGCCCCGCTCGCCTTGCTGCTCGCGGGCGCATGGCTTGTTGCGCGGCGCGTCCGGTGGAAGCGGCGCTGATGGGCTGGCTTGCGCTGTTCCTTCTCGTCGCGGCGACGCTCGGGGGGCTCCGCTTCCTCGGCGTGCGCGGCGGATTGCTGACGGCCTCGGCGGCAGCGCTGCTGCTTGGCGCTTCGGGCTATGCGCTGCAGGGACGACCCGCTCTTGAGGGCGCGCCGGTGTCGCCCGGCTCGGGCCGCGAGGCTTTGATCCTGACCGACGCGCGCCACGCCTTCTTCGGCCATTTCACCCATGCGGAAAGCTGGATCCGCATCTCCGAAGCCTTGGCCCGGCGCGGTAAGCGCGCGGATGCGGTGGGAGTCCTGCAAAATGCTGTGCGGCGATATCCCGGCGACGCTCAGCTGTGGATCGGGCTCGGCAATGCCCTGGTCGAGCATTCGGGCGGGCTGACGCCGCCGGCCGAGCTGGCCTACAAGCGCGCGGCCGAGCTTGTCCCGGGCCACTCGGCCGCCCCCTTTTTCTACGGGCTGGCGATGGCTCGCTCCGGCGACCGCGAGGGCGCGGTCCGGCTGTGGAACGACATCCTCGCCAAAGCGCCGGCCGACGCCAAATGGCGGCCGCTGCTCGAGCAGGGGGTGGCAGCGCTGAGCCGGCCACGCCCCGGCGAGACGGCTCAGCCGCCCGCCGGCTCGTAAGGGAGGTCGAGGGCCTCCGCGACCGCCTCGTGGCGGATCTTGCCGCCCGAGACGTTGAGGCCGTTGGCGAGGTGCGGGTCCTGCCGCATCGCTTCCTCGGCGCCGAGCCTGGCAATGCGAAGCGCGAACGGAAGCGTCGCATTGTTGAGCGCGAAGGCGCTGGTGCGGGCGACCGCTCCGGGCATGTTGGCGACGCAATAATGGATGATGCCGTCGACTTCATAAACCGGGTCGGCGTGGGTCGTCGCATGGCTGGTCTCGAAGCAGCCGCCCTGGTCGATCGCAATGTCGACGAGGACCGAACCGCGCTTCATCGTCTTCAGCATATCGCGGGTGACAAGCTTTGGCGCAGCGGCGCCGGGGACCAGCACGGCGCCGATCACCAGCTCGGCTTTCTCGACCGCATTGGCGATCGCGGCCCGCGACGCATAAGCGGTCTTGATCTGGCTGGAGAAGAACATGTCGAGCTCGGCCAGACGCTCCATGTTGATGTCGTAGATGGTGACGTCGGCGCGCATGCCGACGGCCATTTGCGCCGCATTGACGCCCGCAACGCCGCCGCCGAGGATCGCGACCCGGGCCGGAGCGACGCCGGGAACGCCGCCGAGGAGAACGCCGCGGCCCCCCTGTTCCTTCTCGAGATAATGGGCACCGACCTGGACCGACATGCGCCCCGCGACCTCGCTCATCGGCTTGAGGAGGGGCAGCGAGCCCGAGTTGGACGTCACCGTTTCATAGGCGATGCAGGTCGCGCCGGACTTCATCAGCCCTTCCGCCTGCGGCTTGTCGGCGGCGAGGTGCAAATAGGTGAAGAGGATATGGCGCGGCTCGAGCAGCGCGATCTCGCTCTGCTGCGGTTCCTTGACCTTGACGATCATGTCCGCCGCCTTGAACACCGCGGGCGCATTGGGGAGGATTTTCGCGCCGGCCTTCTCATAGGCGCGGTCGGGGCAGTCGATGCCGTTGCCGGCGCCGGCCTCGACGAACAGCTCGTGCCCGTTGGCGACGAGCTCGGCGACCGAAGCGGGCGTCAGGCCGACGCGATATTCATGAACCTTGATTTCTTTGGGCACTCCGATGCGCATTATGATCCTGCTCCGGTCTGATTGATGGCGGCGCCTATAGACAGGCTTTTTCGCGCTGTCCCCATCGATTGCAGCCCTTGAATTGCAGTGATAGGGGGCGCCCCCGCGGCCCACGGGGGCATGCGAGGAATGCGTTTCAGCAACCGACCCAGGCGATATCCAGCGAAATGAGCACTTCAGCCACGGCCGCCGGCGCTGCAGAAGCGTCCGGCCTGCCCGACGAGCGGCCGGCGGGGCATCACGGGCCGCAGGGCAGCCTTTCGAAGCTCACCTTGCTGGCCATCGGAATCGTCTTCGGCGATATCGGCACCAGCCCGCTCTATGCATTTCGCGAGACGTTTGCGTCCGAGCACCACCCGCTGCCGGTCGACCGGCTCCACGTCTTCGGCGTCATATCGCTGATCTTCTGGTCGATGATGCTGGTGGTGACGCTGAAATATGTCTTCATCCTCACCCGCGCGGACAACAAAGGGGAGGGCGGCAGCCTTGCTCTTCTGGCGCTGATCAACCGGGAGAGCGGCCAGGCGCGGCGCTGGACCAAGGGGATCGTGCTTCTGGGCGTGTTCGCCTGCGCGCTCTTCTACGGCGATTCCATGATCACTCCGGCGATCTCCGTCCTGTCGGCGGTCGAGGGGCTGACGGTGGTGCAGCACAATCTGCAGCCGCTGGTCATTCCGATAGCGATCGGGATCCTCGTCTCCCTGTTCATGATCCAGCGCAAGGGCACGGCGCGGGTCGGCACCTTCTTCGGGCCGATCGTCGCGATCTATCTTTCGACGCTTGCTGTCCTCGGGATCCTTTCGATCGCGCGCGATCCCAGCGTGTTTCTGGCGCTGAACCCTTATTACGCGGCGAACTTCTTTGCGCTCGACCCGTGGCTCAGCTTCCTTGCGCTGGGTGCGGTGGTGCTCGCGGTCACCGGGTCGGAAGCGCTTTACGCGGACATGGGCCATTTCGGGCGCAAGGCGATCCGCAACGGCTGGCTGATGTTCGTGATGCCGGCGCTGATGCTCAACTATATGGGGCAGGGCGCCCTGCTGATCGAGAATCCGGACGCGATCCAGAGCCCCTTCTACATGCTCGCACCCGAGTGGTTCCGACTGCCCCTGGTATTCATCGCCACCTGCGCGACGATCATCGCCAGCCAGGCGGTTATTTCGGGCGCCTTCTCCGTGACCCAGCAAGCGATCCAGCTGGGATTCATCCCGCGCCTGCACATCACGCACACGAGCGAAAGCGCGGCGGGCCAGATCTACATTCCGATCGTCAACTGGGCGCTGATGACGATGGTGATTGCGCTCGTCCTCTTCTTCCAGACCTCCAGCAACCTCGCCGCCGCCTACGGTGTCGCGGTCACCGGCGCGATGCTGATCGACACGTGCCTTCTGACCGTTCTGCTGTTCTACCTGTGGAAGTGGAGGCCGTGGCTCTCGATACCGTTGCTGGCGATCTTCTTCACCGTCGACATCGCTTATTTCTCGGCCAATTTGATGAAAGTGCCCGACGGAGGCTGGTTCCCGCTGCTGATCGGGCTGATCGCCTTCACCCTGCTCACGACCTGGGCGAAGGGCCGCAAGCTGATGATCGACCGGATGAACGAGGCGAGCCTGCCGATGGAGATTTTCATCAAGTCGGCCGCGCCCAGCGCCGCGCGCGTTCCCGGCACGGCGGTGTTCATGACCAGCGCGGCCAGCGGCGTTCCCCATGCCCTGCTGCACAACCTCAAGCACAACAAGGTGCTTCACGAGCGGGTGATCCTGCTCACCGTCCGGGTCGAGGACGTACCTTACATTGCCGAGAGCAAGCGGCTGGAAGCGAAAGACTATGGGTCCGGCTTCTACCGGGTCATCCTCCGTTATGGTTTCATGGAGGAAATCGACGTGCCGGCCGCGCTCGCGCAGATCAAAGGCATCGGCCCCCAGTGCAAGACTATGGACACCAGCTACTTCCTCGCCCGGCAGACGCTGCTGACGGCCGCGCGCCCGGGGATGGCGGTGTGGCGCGAGAAGCTGTTCGCCTGGATGCTCCGCAATGCGGAAAGCGCGATGGAGTTTTTCAAGCTGCCGACCAACCGGGTCGTCGAGCTCGGTAGTCAGGTCGAAATCTGAACCATCGGTCGCGCCTGTGCATTGGCGCCGCCATGGCTGATACAATCTCCTGGGTGGCGACGGCCGCCACGATCATCGCCGCTACGATGACCGCGTCGAACCTCGGTTCGCGGATCACGGGGTACGGTTTCGGCGTGTTCCTGATCGGCTCGCTGTCGTGGCTTGCGACCGGTCTTCTCACCGACCAGCCGGCGCTGGTGTGGACCAACGTCGTCCTGACATTTCTCAACGCTTTCGGCGTGTGGCGCTGGCTCGGCCGCCAGACCCGGGTCGAAGCCGGCGCGCGGTCCGCGGCCGAAGCGAGCGAAAGGACGCCTGGAGAGGCCTTGTTCCCGGTCTCCCTGCTGTCGCGCGCGCCGGTGGTCGGACAAGGCGCCGCACTGGGCCATTGCATCGACGCCATGGCCGGCTGCAACAGCGGCCGGATCGACTATGTGGTCGTCTCGCAAGGCGGGGTTGCGGGGGTCGGCGAGACGCTTCGCCGCCTGCCCTGGGGCAAAGCCGCAATCGAGGGCGAGCAGCTGACCACCACAATCTCCGAGCACGGCTTCGAGGCGCTCGAGGAAATCCCGCGCGACCAATGGCCGGCGCGCTGATCGTTACCGCCGCGATCGGGGCGGCGGACCTCGCCTGGCTGAACCGCCTGCGCCAGGCTCATTATCCAGGCGACCGGAACCATGTGCCGGCTCATCTGACCATTTTTCATGCGCTCCCACCCTCGGCCGAGAGCGAAGTCCGCCAGCGCGTGTCGCAGTGTGCGCGCGGGCCGCGTCCGCGCGCCCGGATCGAAGGCTTGATGGACCTTGGCGGCGGCGTCGCCTTTCGCGTCGTGTCCGAGGATCTCGACGCATTGCGGGAGGCTTTGGCGGAGGATTTACACGGGCTGCTCGGCGCGCAGGACGCGAGGGGATGGCGTCCGCACGTTACCATCCAGAACAAGGTTGCGCCGAAGGAGGCGAGGGCGCTGATCGCGGCATTGCAGCGCGACTTCGTGACGCGCCCGCTGGCGATCAAAGGCCTCGAGCTGCACCGCTACCTCGATCCCGGATGGGAGAGGCTGGCGGCCTTTCCGTTCCAGCAGGCCTAGGACAGGTCGCCGACGCCGTCGCAGTTGAGGTCGAACGCGGCAAGGCCGGCCTCGAGGACCGACGCCAGCATCGGCTGGTCCATCAGCTCTTCGATCGCGCCGTCGGTGCCCCCGCTGACCAGGTCCTGGGCTTCGGTCATCGCCTCGTCCCAGTCGGCGGCTTCATAGGTGCCCTGGCCGACCCAGCAGAAGGCGATCACTTCGGCGAGCTGGTCCTCGCCGAGATCCTCGAAGGCCGCCTGGAGCTCCTCCTCGACGCTGTCGTTGATCGTGTCGTCGAGGACGGAGAGCGTGCCTTGCTCCTCGTCGTCGACATTGTCCGCGGCCTCGTTGCCGTCATAGTCGGTCGCGGTCTGCGCTTCATATTCGCGAGCGCGAAGGATGATGCGGCACAGCGTGTCGAGCGGGGTCAGCGGGTCCATTCGAAAGCCTCTTGTTCCATCGCGCTCAACGAGGGCAAAGGTAAGCGGTTCCTAGGCTCATGCGCAGTTCGTTGACCGCCTCCACGAGCGCACCTATATGCCGCGCCTCCGGCGCCTGATCGCGGCGCTTGCGAGCCTTGGGGCGGAGTAGCTCAGCTGGTTAGAGCAGCGGAATCATAATCCGCGTGTCGTGGGTTCAAGTCCCTCCTCCGCTACCATCCTTCAAAGCTGCGACAGCGATGCGGCGAGATCGGCGATCAGGTCGTCGGGGTCTTCCAGTCCAATGTGCAGCCTAACGAGGTTGGGCGCGGGCGCCTTGGAAACGGTACGGACCGGATCCACCGGCAGGGCCAGACTTTCGTAGCCGCCCCAGCTGTAGCCGATTCCGAACAGTTCGAGCCGTTCGACGAACGGCGCACGCTCGCCCTTCAGCTCGAACGCGAACAGGCCCGAGGATCCCTTGAAGTCGCGCCTCCAGACTTCGTGGCCGGGGCAGTCGGTGAGGGCCGGGTGCAGAACCCGGCCGACCTGCGGCTGGGCCTTCAGCCACTCGGCGACTTTCAGCGCGCCCGTTTCGTGCTGTTTGAGGCGCACGTCCATCGTGCGGAGGCCGCGGCACGCGAGCCAGGCATCGTCCGCCGAAACGGTCTGACCGAAATCCCAGCTGGCGTGCTGGATCCGGCCGAAGTGCTCGGCGGTCGCCGTGGCTGCGCCGAGCATGAGGTCGGCATGGCCGCCGACATATTTGGTGCCGGCAATGATCGATACGTCGACGCCCCCCGCGATCGCGGGGAAGAACAGCGGCGTCGCCCAGGTGTTGTCGAGGATCGTCACCAATCCGCGGTCGCGAGCCACCGCGCAGATCGCCGGCACGTTCTGGATTTCCATGGTCAGCGAGCCCGGGCTTTCGAGGAAGATGGCCCGGGTGGCGGGGCGGACCAGCTCGGCAATGCCGTTGCCGATCAGCGGGTCGTAGAAGCGGGCCTCGATCCCCAGCCGCCGGAGCGTGGTGCGGGCAAAATGGCGGGTGGGCCCGTAGACGCTGTCGGGAAGTAGCAATTCATCGCCGGGACCCAGAAGCGCGAGCAAGGGAATGGCGATCGCCGCCAGGCCAGAGGGGTAGAGCGCGGTGCCGGCGGAACCGGGCTCGAGCCCCGTCAGCGCGTCGGACAAGGCCCAGTGGCTGGCCGTACCCTGCAGCCCGTAGCGGTAGCGGCCGAGGCCGGCTCTGCTGCCTTCGAGCTCTGCAACCGTGTCGAACAATATGGTGGAGGCGCGCTCGACCGGCACGTTGACCAGGCCGCGGCGCCACTCCTTGCGCCTGCCGCCTTCGACCAGGCGGGTCGAGCTCGCCCTGCTTTTCTCGTCCATTGCCTGCTCCGAAGACGATCGAGCCGCTTATCGCAGCCCGGTCCCCGAAGACAATGAGCGGTCAGCCGCGTCCGCGCAGGCGCGGGATCAGCCCGAGCAAACCAAGCAGCCCGAGCAGCCCCCAGGGAAAGCCGCGATCGTCGTCGCGAGCGGCAGTATCGGCATAGCGGGTGTCGGCGGGCGCGGTGCCGACGTCGGCGGGCGGAACGGTCGTCTGGGCAACGGGCGCGGCCGCCGGGTCGGTCGTCATCACGGCGTTCGCCTCCGGCGCAGCCGCGTTCTGGGCAGCCGCAGGGCTCGCGGCGAGCAGTGCGGCAGTCAGGACAAGGATCGTGGTTCGCATCGAAATCTCCCCTTTTTGGCCTCGCGGGCAACGCCCGGCGCGGTCAGGCGTCTAGTCGAGCGGTGCGGGGTGGTAGCCATCCTCGGGATGCTTGGCGCCGAGGCCGAGCAGCCCCACCAGGCCGAACAGGCCGATCAGGTTCCAGATCAGGTCATTCTTGTCATTTGCCGCTTCGAGCCGGGCCATCGTCTCGGTCGGAACGCCGCCGCGCCGATTGTCCTGAGCCGAGGCCGGAACGGTGGCGATCGTCACGGCGAGCAGCGAGAGCAGGATGCGGGTTCGCATGAATGCCTCCCTTCGCGCGGCGCTTGGCCGCGCTGGG
The DNA here is from genome assembly GCA_035540475.1 of Sphingomicrobium sp. Taxonomy (GTDB): domain Bacteria; phylum Pseudomonadota; class Alphaproteobacteria; order Sphingomonadales; family Sphingomonadaceae; genus Sphingomicrobium. The sequence continues at coordinate 7,718 of DATLGK010000046.1, read as the reverse complement.
CCAACACCCGCGCAACGCGGAGGTTCCGAACGTGCCCTCAAAAGCAAACGCCCGGACCGACGTCTCGGTCCGGGCGCCCTGCGTGACGATTGCTCGTCAGCCCCCTTGGATACAGTCGCGGCAGTTCGTCCCCAGTCACCGCCGCAACCTCCGAACCGGGACCCAAGGGCCAGCATGTCCGGATGCGCTGGACTAGGCCCGCACGATGGCTGTTGTCACCCTGGATGTTGCCTGCTGTTGCGTTTGTCTCGCGCCTGTGTCGGACGTGCCACATGTCGAAAGGCAGGGGTGTCAGGTTGCCAGTCTTGGTGTCCGACCGTAGGACGCGGCGCCATGCGCTGGTCCCGAGCATTTCTCCCGGTCCTCAAGGAAAGTCCGTCCGACGCCCAGATCGTCAGCCACAAGCTGATGCTGCGCGCCGGCCTCGTGCGCCAGACCGCCGCCGGAATCTATGCCTGGCTGCCGCTCGGCTTCCGGGTCCTGAAGAAGATCGAGCAGATCGTGCGCGAGGAGCAGGACCGCGCCGGAGCGCAGGAAATGCTGATGCCGACGCTCCAGTCGGCGGAGCTTTGGCGCGAAAGCGGCCGCTACGACGCCTACGGCCCGGAAATGCTGCGCATCCGCGACCGCCACGAGCGCGAGATGCTCTACGGCCCGACCAACGAGGAAATGATCACCGCGCTGTTTCGCGACGAGGTGAAGAGCTACCGGGATTTGCCGCGCACGCTCTACCACATCCAGTGGAAGTTCCGCGACGAGGTGCGGCCGCGGTTCGGAGTGATGCGCGGGCGCGAGTTCCTGATGAAGGACGCCTATAGCTTCGACCTCGACGAGGCCGGGGCGCGCCAGAGCTATTATACGCAAATGCTCGCTTACCTGCGCACCTTCCAGCGCATGGGCATCCAGGCCGTGCCGATGAAGGCCGCTTCGGGACCGATCGGCGGCGACCTTTCCCACGAATTCATTGTCCTTGCGCCGACCGGCGAGAGCGAAGTGTTCTACGACGCCGCCTACGAAGACTTCGACTGGAACCAGGCCGATCTCCGCTACGGCGACGAGGCGGGTCTTCAGGGTCTCTTCGACCGGGTGAATTCGACCTATGCCGCGACCGACGAGACTCACGATGCCGACAAGTGGGAGGCCGTATCGGAGGATAAGCGCCGGACCGGGCGCGGGATCGAGGTCGGGCATATCTTCTATTTCGGCGACAAATATTCGGCGGCGATGGGCCTCAAGGTGTCGGGCAAGGACGGGACGCCGGTGACCCCGATGATGGGCAGCTACGGGGTCGGCGTGTCGCGCCTCGTTGGCGCGATCATCGAGGCGAGCCACGACGATGCGGGCATCGTCTGGCCCGAGGCCGTTGCGCCGTGGGGGGTCGGGCTGGTGACCATGCGGTCCGACGATGAAGCCACCGTAGCCGCCGCGGACGCGCTCTACGCACAGCTGACCGCCGCAGGCGTCGAGACTCTGTACGACGACCGCGACGAAAGGGGTGGGGTCAAGCTCGGGTCGATGGACCTGATCGGCCTTCCCTGGCAGCTCGTGGTCGGGCCGCGCGGCGTCGCCGCGGGAACGGTCGAGCTCAAGAACCGCCGCACCGGCGAACGCGAGGAACTCAGCGCCGAGAGCGCGCTGGCGAGGCTCAGCGCATGATCCTCAACCGCGCCGAGCGCATGCTCGCCCGACGCTATCTCCTCCCGGGCAAGGGCGAGGGGTTCATCTTCCTCGTGGCGAGCATCAGCCTGGTCGCCGTTGCCCTCGGGGTCGCCGCGCTGATCATCGTGATGAGCGTGATGAACGGCTTCCGCGCGGAGCTGTTCGACAAGATCGTCGGCCTCAATGGCCACGCGGTGATCCAGGGCTATGACGGGCGGCTGCCCGACTGGAAGCGCATTGCCGATGCGGCGAAGAAGACTCCCGGCGTGACGTCCGCGCTGCCGCTGATCGAAACGCCGTTGATGGCGACCGCCAACGGCCGCTTCGAAGGCGTGCTGGTGCGCGGCATGCGGGTCGAGGACATTCGCGCCAACAAGACGATCAACGAGCATGTGCTTGCCGGCGACATTCGCTCGCTCACGCCGGGGAGCGAGCGCGTCGCGATCGGGTCGCGGCTCGCCGACACCCTCGGGGTCCATCCGGGCAGCCAGATCACGTTGTGGAACCCCGAAGGCCGGTCGACGGTGATGGGCACGGTCCCGCGCGAGGTCACCTACACGGTCGGCGCGATCTTCGAGATCGGGGTCAATGATTACGACAAGATCTTCATGCTCTTGCCGATGGAAGACGCCCAGGAGCTGCTGTTGCTCGGCGACCAGGTCGGGATGGTCGAAATCGAGACGAACGACCCCGACCGCGTCCAGCAGATCCTCGCGCCGCTGCACCGGCTGGTCCAGGGCAAGGCAGTAATCACCGACTGGCGGCAGATGAATTCGGCCTTGTTCCAGGCGCTGCAGATCGAGCGTGTGGCGATGTTCGTCGTCCTGTCGCTGATCGTTCTGGTCGCGGTGTTCAACATCCTCTCCTCGCTGATCATGCTGGTCCGCGCCAAGACCCGCGACATCGCCATCCTGCGGACGATGGGCGCAAGCCGGCGGGGAATGATGAAAGTGTTCGTGACGGTCGGCGTCACGATTGGTTCGCTCGGCATCGTGCTCGGCGTGATCCTGGGGGCGATCTTCCTCTATTTCCGGCAGGGGATCGTTGATGCGATCCAGCGGGTCACGGGGCAGAACCTCTGGGATCCCAGCATCCGGGTGCTGACAGAGCTACCGTCGAGGACCGACCCGCTCGAGGTCACCGCGATCGTCCTGATCGCGTTGGTCCTGTCGTTCCTCGCCACGCTCTACCCGGCCTACAAGGCCGCGAGCACCGATCCGGTCCAGGTGCTGCGCTATGAGTGAACCCGTACTGGTCACGCGCGGCCTCAAGCGCAGCTTCGTCCAGGGCGACGTGACGATCGAAGTCCTGCGCGGGGTCGATCTGGAAGTCGCGCCTGGCGAGATCGTCGCGCTTCTCGGGCCGTCCGGATCGGGCAAGTCGACCCTGCTCCAGGCGGTGGGATTGCTCGAGGGCGGGTTCGAGGGTTCGATCCGTCTCAATGGCGAGGAGGCGGCCGAGCTCGACGACGACGGCCGCACGCGCCTGCGCCGCGAGCTGCTCGGCTTCGTCTACCAGTTCCACCATCTGCTGCCCGAGTTCAACGCGGTCGAGAATGTCGTCCTGCCGCAGCTCGTCCGTGGAGCAAAGCCGGAGGACGCGCGGGAACGGGCCGAGCAATTGCTCGGCGCGCTCCGGCTCGGCCATCGTCTCGACCATCGCCCGTCGAAGTTGTCCGGCGGAGAGCAGCAGCGGGTCGCGGTCGCCCGCGCGCTCGCCAACAAGCCGCCGCTGATCCTCGCCGACGAGCCGACCGGCAATCTCGACGAGCATACGGCCGACGCGGTCTTCGCCGAATTCCTGGGGCTGGTGCGGGGTGAGGGCAGCGCGGCGCTTGTCGCGACCCACAACGAACGGATCGCGGCCAAGATGGATCGCGTTCTGCGGCTGCACGAGGGAAAGCTCGAATAGGGAGCCGGAGCGGCCCAGCAGCGTTCAGCCGCCCATGCGTCAGCTCAACTGGACCACTATCGCGCTGATCGGCGGGCTCGTCCTCCTTCTCCTCCTGGTCGCCTATTTCGCGACAGGCCGGAATGCCGACCAGGACAAGCTCACCGACGGGCAGGTCTCCAACGCTGCCGTCCCATCGGGCGAAAAAGCGTGCGCCAGCAAGTCGACCTACGATCTGATCAAGCGCGAATTGTTCCGGCGCGCGGCGCAGCTGCGCGGAAGCGATCAGGCGGCTTATGACCGGCTTTCGGCCTATGCCTCGCTGCGCATGGAAAATCCCGTGATGGAAAGCGAGAATGCCCAGTCGAAGGCTGTAACCTGCGCCGGTTCGCTCTCGCTCGACCTTCCGCCGGGCGTCGTCGTGGTCGGTGGCCGCCGCAGCTTGTCCGCCGACGTCGATTATACCGTCCAGCCGGCGGCAGACGGCAGTGGGCCGGTCGTCCTTCTGCGCAACGCCGACAGCATCATTACTCCGCTGGCGACTCTGGCACGCACGGCCGCGCAGCCCAGCACGCCTCAGGCCCCGCAAGCGCCGCAAGCACCATCCGCCCCGGCGGCACCCGAGCCGACCGGCGATGAGCCCGCGCCCCCGCCGGTTCCGGCGGCACCCCCGGCGCCGCCGCCGCCACCCACTTCGTCGATCGAGCCGGGTCCGACAGCCCGCGCGCCGACCACCTCCGCGCGTCCGAGCTTCAACTGCGCCAATGCCCGGACCAGTGGCGAGCGCGCGGTCTGCCGGGATTCGGGACTTGCCTCGCTCGACCGGCAAATGGCGGCCGAATTCTTCCGCGCCAGGGGCGTTGCCAATGCGGAGCAGCGCGCATTGCTCGATCGCACGCGCACCCGTTTCCTCGCCTACCGCGACCGCTGCAGTTCGGACGCCTGCATCGCGGATGCCTACCGCGGCCGGATCGCGGAGATTCGCGACATCATGGCGGGACGCTGGCAGCCGCAGCGCTAAACCGTGGATAAGTGCCGGCGGTTCGCTTGTCCGGACTCGGTCGGGGCCTGCATAACGAGGCCGTGAACCAGCCCTTCGTTCCGCTGCGCGTCTTTTCTTCCTTCACCATGCTCGAAGGCGCGATGGAGCCCAAGACGATCGCGGAACGCGCGGCGAGGCTCGGTTTCCCGGCCATCGCGCTCACCGACCGCAACGGCCTCTATGCCGCGATGCCGTTCGGCGACGCCTGTTTCGGCAAGGGCGTGCAGCCAATCATCGGCACGATGCTGGCAGTGGCGCGGCCGCCCGAGATCGGCGGGGAATCGAACGTGGACTGGCTGGCGCTGCTGGCGAAGGACGAGCTCGGCTATGCTAATCTTTGCAAGCTCGTCTCGGCCGCACACCTCGACCGCCCGGTGGAGCAGGAGCCGCACGTCGCCTTCGAGGCGCTCGACGGACTGAGCGAAGGATTGATCGCGCTCACCGGCGGGGCGGAGGGTGCGCTCGCGCGGCTTGTTGCCGACGGGCAGCAGACCAAGGCCGAAGCCTATCTCGACCGCCTCCAAGCGCTGTTCGGCGACCGCCTCTACGTCGAGCTGTCGCGCCGCAACGACCCGGTCGAGGATGCCGCCGAGCACGGGCTGATCGAGCTGGCCTTCTCCCGCTCGCTGCCGCTCGTCGCGACCAATCCGGCGGCTTATGCCGACCCGAGCTTCCACGCCGCGCATGATGCGATGCTGTGCATTGCCAATTCGGCCTATGTCGAAAGCGCTGAGCGCCCGACCTCGTCTGCGGAGGCTTGGCTCAAGGATTCGGCAGTCATGTCGGAGCTGTTCTCCGATCTGCCGGAAGCCCTTTCGAACACTCTGGTGATTGCGCAGCGCTGCGCGGTGGCGGCGCCCAAGCGCAAGCCGATTCTGCCGCGGCTCAGCGACGATGAGGACGAGCAGCTTCGCCGCGACGCCCGGGCGGGCCTCGAAGCGCGGCTTGCCGGACGGTCGGAGGAGGAGAGGGCGCCCTATCGCGAGCGGCTCGACTATGAGCTCGAGATCGTCACCGGCATGGGCTTTGCCGGCTATTTCCTGATCGTCGCCGACTTCATCAAATGGGCGAAGGCGAACGACATCCCGGTCGGGCCGGGCCGCGGCTCCGGCGCGGGTTCGGTAGTCGCCTGGGCGCTGACCATCACCGACCTCGACCCGATTGCGCTGGGCCTCCTGTTCGAGCGGTTCCTCAATCCCGAGCGGGTGTCGATGCCCGATTTCGACATCGATTTCTGCGAAACGCACCGCGACAAGGTGATCGCCTACGTGCAGGGCAAATATGGGCGCGACAAGGTCGCCCAGATCATCACCTTCGGACGGCTGAAGGCGCGGGCCGTGCTGAAGGACACCGGCCGCGTCCTGCAGATGAGCTATGGGCAGGTCGACCGGCTCGCCAAGCTGATCCCCAATCATCCGACCGACCCGTGGACTCTGGAGCGCTCGCTCAACGGCGTTTCGGAGCTGGCCGCCGAATACCGGTCGGACGCCGACGTGAAGCGGCTGTTCGACCTGGCGATGAAGCTCGAAGGCTTGCCGCGCCACGCCTCCACCCATGCCGCCGGCGTTGTCATCGGCGACCGCTCGCTCGACGAGCTGGTTCCGCTTTACCGCGACCCGCGGTCGGACATGCCGGTCACGCAGTTCGACATGAAATATGTCGAAGCCGCGGGCCTGGTGAAATTCGATTTCCTCGGCCTCAAGACGCTCTCGGTGCTGAAGGAGGGGCAGCGGCTGCTGGCGGAGCAGGGCGTCGAGGTCGATTTCGCAAGCCTGTCCTGGGACGATCCCGCCGTCTACGAGCTGCTCCAGCGCGGCGACACGGTCGGGGTGTTCCAGCTTGAATCCGAAGGGATGCGGCGGACGCTGTCGGCGGTCCGGCCGACGGCCTTCGGCGATATCGTCGCGCTGGTCGCCCTCTATCGCCCGGGGCCGATGGACAACATTCCTTTGTTCGGGGACCGCAAGAACGGACGGGTGCCGATCGAATATCCGCACCCGCTGCTCGAGGGCCTGCTCGCCGAGACCTACGGCATCTTCGTCTACCAGGAGCAGGTGATGCAGGCGGCCCAGGTGCTCGCGGGCTATTCGCTCGGCAGCGCCGACCTGCTGCGCCGCGCGATGGGCAAGAAGATCAAGTCGGAGATGGACGCGCAGCGCGCGACCTTCGTCGAAGGCTGCGCGGCGCATAACGGCATTCCGGCCGCCAAGGCCAACGAGCTGTTCGACTTGATCGACAAGTTCGCCGGCTACGGCTTCAACAAGAGCCACGCCGCCGCTTATGCGCTGGTCGCCTATCACACCGCCTGGCTGAAGGCGCACCATCCGGCTGAGTTCTTCGCGGCATCGATGAGCTTCGACATGGCGCTCACCGACAAGCTTGCGGTATTCGTCGAGGACATGCGGCGAAGCGGGATGGAATGCCTGCCGCCCGACATCAATGCCAGCCATGCCTACTTCACGGTTGAAGGGAGTGGGGTCCGTTACGCGCTGGGAGCGCTGAAAGGCGTCGGCGAGAAAGCGATGGAGGCGCTCGTCGAGGAGCGCGAGCGCGGCGGCCGCTTCAGGAGCCTCGAGGATTTCGCCACCCGGATCGATCCGCGCCTGCTCAACCGCCGCCAACTCGAGAGCCTGGCCGCGGCAGGGGCGTTCGACGGCATCAATCCCGATCGCGCGGCGGTGTTCGCGGCGGCCGAAACCATCCTCGCCCATGCGGCGAGCGCGCACGACCAGCGCGAAAGCGGCCAGGCCGCCTTGTTCGGGGCGAGCGCGGCGGAGCTTCCGCCGATCCGCCTGCCGCGCGACGCCTCCTGGACGCTCGCGCAGCGCATGGCGGCCGAGCGCGACGCGTTCGGCTTCTATTTCTCGGCCCATCCCGTGGATGCGGCACGGCACCTGCTCGCCGCGCACAAGGTCAAGACATTCGCCGCCGTCGCAGAGACCCGGGTGGAGGAAGGGGAGCGCATCGGAGCGACCATGGCCGCGCTGGTCGAGGAAGCGCGCTGGCGGACGTCGGCCAAGGGCCGCCGTTACATGTTGGCGACGTTGAGCGACAGCAGCGGTCAGTTCGTCGCCACCGCCTTCGACGATGAAGCGACCAGCGCGCTCGAGGCGGCGGCGAAGGGCGG
>DATLGK010000045.1:0-2153 GCA_035540475.1 Sphingomicrobium sp. | reverse complement strand
CAGACCGATGGTCTTGATCGCCTCGCGCAGTCTCTCCTCGCCCAGCGCGACCATTTGCTCGGGCGTTTGGATGCCCTCGAACAGCGGGCGGGTCGCGATATTGACGCCGACGTCGGTCGCCTGGGCGGACAGCACGACCGCAACCAGCAAGGTGTAGGGGTTGGTATATTCGAGCTCGGTCGTCGGCGAGGGATTGTCTTCCGCGAGGCGGCGGAAGAATTCGAAGGCTTCTTCGCGCTTCATAAGAAACCGCTGTGGAGCGGGACCCCAAGTCCCGTTCGTCCCGAGCATGTCGAAGGGCGTGAGCACAACGGTCGCGCAATTCGCCCTTCGACTATGCGCTTCGCGCTCCGCTCAGGACGAACGTGGGACCGAATACTCACAATGCGCCGACGACGTCCCGCATCGCATAGAGGCCGGCCGGCTTGCCGTGGAGGAAGCGGGCGGCGGCGAGCGCACCGCGGGCGAAGATCGCCCGGCTTTCCGCGCGGTGGGACAGGATCAGCCTTTCCTCCGGACCGAGGAACAGCACGTCATGGTCGCCGGCGACAGTGCCGCCGCGAAGCGCCGCGAAGCCGATCGCGCCTTCGTTTCGCTCGAGGCCAGTGCCGTCGCGGCCGCGCTCGGCATTGAGTTTCGCGCCCCGTCCCCGGGCCGCCGCCTCGCCAAGGGCGAGCGCCGTGCCCGAGGGCGCATCGGCCTTGTGACGGTGGTGGGTCTCGGCGATCTCGATGTCCCAGTCGGGCCCAAGCACGCGCGCGGCGCGCTCGACCAGCTCGGCGAGCAGGGCGATTCCAAGCGAGGTGTTGGCGGCGCGAAGCACCGCGATCGTCTCGGACGCCGCGGCTATGCGCTTGTCGGCGAGATCGTCGAGGCCGGTGGTGCCGACGAGGATCGGGATTGCGGCCGATGCGGCGCGGTCGAGGCTCGCCTGGAGCGCCGACGGCGACGAGAAATCGACCAGCACGTCGCCATGGTCGTTGTCGATGGCAAAGCCGGGGTCTTCGGCAACCGCGGCAGCGATCGCCTGGCCCATGCGTCCGTTCGGCGCGAACAATGCGATGCGGATCGGCTGCTGGTCGGTGCGCATGGGTCGGTGCTTAAGGGCGGCCGTGCGCAATTCCAAGCCGCGCGGGCCGGGCTATTGGCTCTGGCAAGCTGCGCCCCCCCGGTCTATCTCCCGCGCCATGCCGGACGTGAGCAGCGAGGCGATCACGATCAAGCGCAAGCCGCGGATCACCGGCTGGATGGCAATCGTCTGGCGCGCCGTCCTGCTGATCAGCCTGCTTGCGCTGATGGTCATCGTCCACTGGCTCGAACGCGAGGGGCTCGAGGACACGCTGGACGGTCACGTCAGCTTCCTCGACGCAATATATTTCACCATGATCAGCGCGACGACCACCGGCTATGGCGACATCGTCCCGGTCACCGACCGGACTCGGATGTTCGACGCGCTCGTCGTCACCCCCATCCGGGTCATTTTCCTGCTCATTTTCGTCGGCACCGCGTATCTGTTCGTCGCGCGCCGTTCCTGGGAGAAATTTCTGATGAGGCGAATCCAGCGAGGCCTAGAGGGTCATACGATCATCGCCGGCTTCGGGACGAAGAACCGGCGCGCGCTCGAGGAGCTGATCAAGCTTGGCGCCGACACTTCGGACATCGTCGTCATCGACGGTGACGAGGAACGGTTAGGTATCGCCAAGGACCTCGGCTGCTCGGTCATGAAGGCCGACGCGACCCGCGACGAGACGCTGAAGGCAGTCCACGTCGAGCGGGCCCGGCTGATGCTGATCTCGGCCGGCCGCGACGACACCTCGATCCTCATCTGCCTGACTGCCCGGCACCTCGCTCCGAAGCTTCGGATCAGCGTCGCGATCAACGAGCAGGACAATGAAGCGCCGGCTAGGCGGGCGGGGGCCGACATCGTCGTCAACCCGCTCAACTTCGCCGGCCTGCTACTCGCCACGTCGCATGGCGGCCAGCATATCGCCGATTATCTCGCCGACCTCGCGTCGATCGGCGGCAAGGTGCAATTGATCGAGCGCCCGGTGCGCGCGGACGAGATCGGCAGGTCGCTCAAGGATGTCACCGACGGGGTCGGCCTTCGCCTGATCCGGGGCGGGGTCGCCTACGGCTTCTGGCGGCCGCAGGCC
>DATLGK010000044.1:0-31000 GCA_035540475.1 Sphingomicrobium sp. | reverse complement strand
AAGCAGCCCGAGCAGTACGCGGCCGATCATTTGACGTCCCCTTCGCCCGGCTGGCCGAGCTCGAAATCGCTGACCGGCCGCCGCTTGGGATCATGCGCGTCGTACAGCAGCGCACCGTCGATCCACACCCGCTCAGGGCGCGTGTACGTGCTGAACGGATTGCCGTTCCACAGCACCACGTCGGCCATCTTGCCGGGCGTCAAGGTGCCGGTGCGGTCGAGAATTCCGAGGGCCTGCGCCGGGTTGCGGCTGAGCCATTGCCAGGCGACCGCTTCGCTGAGGTTGGGGACGCCGGCGCGGATCCCGTCACCGAGCGCCTTCGCCGCTTCCTGGTTGAGCCGCTGAATGCCGTTGGGATCGTCCGAATGGACGATGGCGCACGCCCCGGCATTGTGGACGAACGGGATGTTCTCCTTGATCGCGTCATAGGCTTCCATCTTGAAGCCGTACCAGTCGGCCCACATCGCCGAGCAAATGCCTTCGCGGGCGAGCAGGTCGGCAACCTTGTAGCTTTCGACCGCGTGATGGAAGGTGCCGATCTTGTAGCCGAACTCATGGCTCATATCGATCATGTTGGCCATTTCGTCGGCGCGATAGCAGTGGTTGTGGATCAGGATCTTGCCGGCGAGCACGCCGCGCAGCGTATCCATCGCCAGGTCGCGCTCAGGCATGTCGCCGCCCTTGGCCTCATAGCGGTCCCATTTGCGCTTGTAGGCCTGGGCCTTGATCCAGGTCTGGCGGGTCAGCGCGATATTGCCCATGCGGGTTTGGGGCATGTTGCCCTTTGAGCCATAGACCCGCTTCGGGTTCTCGCCGCACGCCATCTTGAGGCCGTAAGGGGCGCCGGGGAACTTCATCCCCTGCGCCGTACGCGCCGGCACGTTCTTGAGCGTCACCGAGCGGCCGCCGAACAAATTGGCGGAGCCCGGCAGGATCTGCAGCGTCGTCACCCCTCCGTTCATCAGCGCGCGGCTGAAGCCGGGGTCCTGCGGCCAGACGCTATGCTCGGCCCAGACCTCGGGCCGCGCCGGCGAAGTCGCCTCATTCCCGTCCGAATGGGCGGGAACGCCGGGGCTGGGGTAGTCGCCGAGATGGCTGTGGACGTCGATGATCCCCGGCGTCACGAACTTGCCGGTGCCGTCGATCTCGACCGCTCCGGCGGGCGCGGCCAGTGCCGGTCCCCCGACCGCCTGGATCACGCCGTCGGCGAAGATGACCGTTCCTCCGTTGATCTGCCGGCCTTCGCCGTCGAAGACGGTCGCGTTGCGGATCACCGTGGGCACGCCCGGATAGCGGACGTAGGTCGAGCGGTAGGGATCTTCGTTGATCCGCACCGGCGGTGCCGGCTTGGGCTTCGGCTCGAGGGCGGCGCAGCCCCCGAGCGCGGCGAATGCCGCGGCCGCGCTCAGCCAGTGACCCGCGCGCATCAGATCCTCTTCGGGTTGCCGTCCGGCCGGGTCTCGTCCTGCGGGCGAAGGCCGGGCGCGATCGGCTCGGCGAGCTCCGCCTGGCCGGCGAGGTCGTCGTCCTTCAGCGTGTCGAGGTGCATCAGGCGGCGGATGAATGGCGAAACGAGGATCACGGCGACGCCCACCCCGACCGCGACCCAGCCGACCGTGGTATAGACATCGAGGACGATTTCCTTGGCTGCACCGGATTCACCTTCGAGCTCGCCCGAACCCGTCGCGGCGGCGATCAGCCCTGCGGCGAAATTGCCGGTCGCCGAGGCGAAGAACCAGGTGCCCATGATCAGCGAAGCCATGTGCGCGGGCGCAAGCCGGTTCATCGCGCTAAGCCCCACCGGCGACAGGCACAGCTCCCCGGTCGTGTGCAGCAGGTAGATGAGGAAGATGAAGATAACGGGCGTCGGCGTTTCGAGTCCAACCGCATAAGCACCGAACACCAGGACCAGGAAACCGCCGCCGAGCTGAATCATCGCAAGGCCAAATTTCGCTGGTGTGGATGGTTCCAGCCCGCGCCGTCCAAGGGCCGTCCATAGCCAGGCGAACAGCGGCGCCAGCAGGATGATGTATACCGGGTTGATCGACTGGAAGGTCGCAGCGGGCCAATCGACGCCCAGCATGACCCGGTCCACGTGGCGATCGGTGAACAGGTTCAGGGACGACCCGGCCTGCTCGAACAAGGCCCAGAACAGGATCGATCCGACGATCAGGAACATCGCCGCAAAGATCCGATCGCGATCCTCGCGCGGCAGCTTCGCGACAGCCGTGTACATTACATAGCTGACGAGGATGACGCCGAACACCAGGAGCAGCCATCCGATCGCCTCCTGGAACTGGATCAGTCCCCAAATGGCAACCACCATGCCTAGTCCAACCAGATAAAGCAGCCACTCGAACTTGATGCCCGCAACCCGGCTTCTGAGGCGGGCAGGATCGCGCGACTCGCCCTTGCCCATCAGCAGCGGGGTGAAGACGATGAAGACGATCAGACCGGCGAGCATGCCGAAGCCGGCAAGGCCGAAACCGTAGCGCCAGCCGTAGGTCTGGCCGATGTAGCCGCACAGGAAGGAGCCGAGCGCCGCACCGAGATTAATGCCCATGTAGAAGATGGTGTAGGCCCCATCGCGCCGGACGTCCGTGCGCGGATAAAGCTGTCCGACGATCACGGAGATATTGGCCTTGAGGAAGCCCGAGCCGACGATGATGAAGGACAGCGCCAGCCAGAAGATATTGATGGTCGGGTCAGCCTGCCCGCCGCTGCCTTCGAACGCCATGAAGAAGTGACCGAAGGTGAGCAGGACTGCGCCAAACAGCACGGCCTTTCGCTGCCCGAGATAGCGATCGGCAATATAACCGCCAACCACCGGCGTAATGTAGACCAGTGCGGTATAGGCGCCGTAGATGACCGAGCCGCGCTCGTCCGAGAACATCCAGTGCTGGACGAGGTAGAAAATGAGCAGCGCCCGCATGCCGTAGTAGGAGAAGCGCTCCCACATCTCGGCGAAGAACAGGACGTAGAGTCCTCGCGGATGGCCGAGGAATGTCTTCGTGTCGTAACCGGTGGTCGACGAAGGTGCGCTCGTGGCCATACGTGCTCCTGATCCTTGCGGTCGCCGCTCTCTGGGCGGCTGGGGGCGCAACCTAACGGGCAAAATGCGCTTGTGAAGCTGGATTGTTGCAGCAACGGCGGGCCGCTATCCGGCCCGTCGATGCTCAATGACCGTTCATCGATCCTTTCGCTGCTCGAAACGCGCCGCTCGGCGAAGCCGCGCGAGCTTCTCGGCCCCGGCCCGACCGCGGACGAACTGGAGCGCATCCTGACAATCGCCGCGCGCACGCCCGATCACGGCAAGCTGTTCCCCTGGCGCTTCGTCACCGTCGCTGAGGATCAGCGGGACCCGCTCGCGCAGCTGTTCCGCGAGGCACTCGCGGCCGAGGACGAAGCCGCACCGGCGGCCAAGCAGCACAAGGCCGAGGATTTCGCGCGCCATGCCGGGCAGCTCGTGGTGCTGATCTCGGCCCCCGTGCGTGACCACAAGATCCCGGTGTGGGAGCAGGAGCTGTCGTGCGGCGCGGCGGGGATGAACCTGCTGCTCGCCGCCCACGCGCTCGGCTATGTCGCAGGCTGGGTCACCGGCTGGTACGCATATTCGGAGCATGTCCGCCGCGCCTTCTGCGGCCCGGGCGAACGCATCGCCGGCTTCATCTTCATCGGCCATGCTTCGCGCTCCCTCGAAGAGCGCCCGCGCGCTCCGCTGGCAACGGTATGGAAGCCGTGGCAGCCGCCCAGCCCGGCTTGAGTTGCAATTTCGCCCGCGCCGCTGTATTACAACAGCATGACGCTCGGAAAGCAGCATGAGAAACCGGTCTACGTCCGCCTCCGCGAGACCATCGCCGATGCGATCCTTGCCGGCAAATATGGGGACGGCGATCCCCTCCCCTCGGTCCGGGCGCTTGCTGCCGAGGAACAGGCCAACCCGCTGACCGTCGCCAAGGCCTATCAGGGTTTCCAGGACGAAGGGCTCATCGTCGTCAAGCGGGGGGTCGGAATGTTCGTCGCGCCGGGCGCTCGCGCGCGGCTCAGCGATTCCGAACGCAATCGCTTCCTCAAGGAAGAATGGCCGGAGATCCGCGCCCGCATGAAGCGGCTCGGGATCGACCCGGCCACATTGCTCGACCGCGAACGCGCCTGAGGTTCCTGCGCACGCAATAATGCTCTAGCCCGCGCGCCCATGGAGACGCGGGTCCTTCCGTTCAGCGACGCGGCGATCGTAGAGGCAGCGCGGCTGATCCTCGCCGGCGAGCCCGTCGCCGTTCCCACCGAGACCGTCTACGGCCTCGCCGCCGACGCGACGCGCGGCGAGGCCGTCGCGCGCATCTACGAGGCCAAGGGAAGGCCGAGCTTCAACCCCTTGATCGTCCATGTTCAGGATCTGGATGCCGCGCTGAAAATCGGCCGCTTCGATGATCCCGCGCTTGCGCTTGCACAGGCGCATTGGCCCGGCCCGCTGACCCTGGTCGTGCCCCTTCGCGACGATGCCGGGATCGCCTCGATCGCCACGGCCGGACTCGCCACAATCGGCCTTCGCGTGCCGGCGCATCCGGCGATGCAGGCCTTGCTCCGCGCCTGCGGCCGCCCCCTCGCCGCGCCTTCGGCCAACGCCAGCGGGGCGATCAGCCCGACCCGTGCCGAGCATGTGGCGAAGAGCCTCGGCGGGCGAATCCCGTTGATCATCGATGGCGGCGCGACCGAGCGAGGGCTCGAATCCACCATCGTCGCCGCGACCGGCGGCTCGCTCAGGCTGCTGCGCCGCGGTCCGATCGAGGTCGATGCGGCGGAAGATGCCGGCGGGAAGGTCGAGGCCCCAGGCCAGCTCGCGAGCCATTATGCGCCCTCGAAGCCGCTGCGACTGGACGCGGAATCTGCCGCGGACGACGAATATCTGATCGGTTTCGGCCCGGTCGAAGGCGACGCCAGCCTCAGCCCCTCGGGCGACCCGGTCGAAGCCGCCGCGCGGCTGTTCGACCTACTCCACGCGGCCGACGCCTCCCCGAAGGCGCGGATCGCAGTCGCGCCCGTCCCCCATCGCGGCATCGGTCTCGCGATCAACGACCGCCTGCGCCGGGCGGCAGCGCCGCGCTAAGCGTTCGCGCCGGCGCTCCTCGCCCGCGCCTGGAAGCTCTTCCTGAGTTTCTGCAGCTTCGGGGGAATCACCGCCAGGCAATAGGGATTGCGCTGGCCTTCGCCGGCCCAATAATCTTGGTGATAGTCCTCGGCCGGATACCATTCGCTCTTCGGCTCTATGGTCGTCACCACGCGGCCGCCATGTTCGGCGTTGGCGCGGCCGATCGCCTCGCGGGCGCGGCGCTCCTGCTCCTCGTCCTGCGGGAAGATCGCCGAGCGATATTGCGTGCCGACGTCATTGCCCTGCCGGTTGAGCTGGGTCGGATCGTGCGTGGCAAAGAAGATGTCGAGCAGCTCGTCATAGCTGATCTGGTCGGCATCGAAGGTGATGCGGATCGCTTCGGCATGGCCGGTGTCGCCGCCGCACACCTGCTTGTAGGTCGGATTGGCGACGGTGCCGCCCGTGTAGCCGCTTTCGACGGACTTGACCCCGACGACGTCGAGGAACACCGCTTCGGTGCACCAGAAGCACCCGCCGGCAAGCACTGCGATCTGTTCGGCCATTCCACCGCTCCTTCGCCAAAGCAGATAGGAAGCGGAGCCAGGTCCGGCAAATGCCGGACTCTAATCGTTGCGATAAGATGCCTTAAGGCTGGCGAGCTCGAGCCTCTTGCCGACCCATTCCGAAAGCTCGTCGAAATCGAGCGGCCGGTCGAACACGATTCCAGCCCGGCGATCGGAGTACCAGCGCACCTCGCCCTTGATGGGCTTGAGGCTTTCGACCACCACGACGACTTTCTTGCCGACGCAATATTCCTCGATCGGCTCGACCTTCATCCCGCCGAGCGAAATGTCGTGGACGTCGACGGTATAATAGACCTTTCCGACGCGCACCGAGGCCTTGCATGCGATCTCCAGCCGCGGCGGGCGCGGACGGAAGCCGTGGCGCGGCTTCCTGCCAGCGAGAAGTTCGCCAAGATCGACGTTCTGGTCGAACTTCAAGCCGACCACGTCGTCGCGGATCCAGACGACGCTTGCCGGGATTTTCTGGGTGGAAAGTTCGATCGAGACAGCCTCGCCGACTTCCGGCGCGTGGCGGACGATCGCCATCAGGCCCCCGGCCGACATGTTCTTGACCTTGATCAGCTGCTGCTCGCCGGCCGCGTTGATCAGCTTGCCATCGCGAAGCAGCGCCGCGACGCGTTCTTCCGTGCGCCGCTCGCTGGGCCGCGGCACCGCCGTCGACAGGGACACGGTGGTCGACTCGAAAGCCGCGTCGGTCGAGGCCAAAACGCCATGATGCCGGCGTCGGATCAGCGATGCGAACATGCCTTAGTCGCTCCCTGCGCGGAAATCGCGCCAGAATGGGACGAATAGCCTCCCCACGGTTAAGAGAGCGTTTCATAATCCGACGTCCGGGCATCGCTCATTTGACCTTGGCCGAAGAAAGTGCGCAGACTCCTTGCGCTGGAGCGCTGTTGCTGCAAACGCCCCGCTCCTGGAGAGAATGCTGAATGCCGCGGCCGCGACTGCTGCTGATCGACGACGAGCCGGCGCTTGCCGAATTCCTTGCAAGCGCTGCGCGCGCGAGCGGATTCGACCCCGTCATCACCGCACGCGACGACGAGTTCCGCGACAAGTTCCGTAAGCACCGGCCGGAAATGGTCGCGCTCGACCTTGGAATGCCGGGAATGGACGGCGTCGAGCTGATCCGCTTTCTCGCCGAGGAGGACTATCGCGCGCCGGTGCTGATCGTCAGCGGATTCGACCGCCGGGTCCTCGAGTCCGCATTCCGTCTCGGCGAGGCGCTTGGCCTGACCATGGCCGGGCCGGTGGAAAAGCCGGTGCGACTGGAAGTGCTCGAGGAGATGCTGGCGCGGCTGAGGGCGACGCTCGTCCCGTGACTTCGCCCAAGGCGCTGCTCGGCGGCCTTAGTCGCGCGCTCCAGGACCAGCAGCTGCACATGGTCTATCAGCCGAAGGTCGCGCTCGCCGATGGAGAGCTGGTCTGCGTCGAAGCTTTAGTGCGCTGGGACGATCCGGAGTTCGGCGCAGTCGAGCCCTCGCGATTCATTCCCGTGGCCGAGAACCACGGCCTGATCGACGACCTCACCCAATGGGGGCTGCGAACGATCCTCAGGCAATGGCTCGACTGGCGCGATGAAGGGATCGAGTCGAATGTCGCGTTCAACATTTCCGCGCTGAGCCTCGAGCACCTCGACTTTCCCGACCTCGTCGAACGCATGTGCCGCGCGCTCGAAGTGCCCACCGATCGGCTGGTTCTGGAACTGACGGAGGGCGCGACCCAGCCGCTGGTCAAGTTGATGGACACGCTGACCCGCTTCCGGATCAAGGGGATCGGCCTTGCGATCGACGATTTCGGCACCGGCTATTCGTCCTTGATGCAGCTTCGCCAGCTGCCCTTCACCGAAGTCAAGATCGATCAGGCGTTCGTCAGCGACGTCACGCACTCGCGCGACTGCCGGCTGATCGTCGAGGCGATCACGCGGCTTGCGCAGGGCCTTGGCCTGACGGCGACCGCGGAGGGGATCGAAACCGCCGAGCAACTGCGGCTGGTTCGGGAGCTCGGCTGCGACATCGGTCAGGGCTATCTCATTTCCCCGCCGCTCGAGCCCAATCATCTCGCTCGGTGGTTGCGCGAATTCCGCGGCGCCTGGCCGGCACTGATCGACGGCAGCGAGCCGGGCTCAGGGAGCGACGTCGAACCTGATCCCCTGCGCGAGCGGCAGTTCTGAGCCGTAATTGATCGTGTTGGTCTGCCGCCGCATATAGACGCGCCAGCTGTCCGACCCGCTCTCGCGGCCCCCGCCCGTCTCCTTCTCGCCGCCGAACGCGCCGCCGATCTCGGCGCCCGACGGGCCGATGTTGACGTTGGCGATGCCGCAATCCGATCCCAAGGCCGACATGAACCGTTCGGCTTCGCGAATGTCGGTCGTGAAGATCGACGAGGACAAGCCCTGGGGAACGCTGTTGTTCAAGGCGATGGCGTCCTCCAGTTCGCGATAGCGCAGGACATAGAGGATCGGCGCGAAGGTCTCGCGCAGCACCGTCCCCTCCTGCCGCTCGACCTCGAGCAGGGCGGGACGGACGTAGAAGCCGCCTGCCACCGCCTCGACGCGCTCCAGCCGGTCGCCGAGCACCTGGTGCATGGAATCAAACGCCGATTTGTCGATCAGCGGTCCGATCAGCGTATCCGGCTCGCGCGGGTCGCCCACCTTCACGGAACGGAACAGCTTGCAGAGGCGGTCGACCACCGCGGTTGCGACGCTCTCGTGGACGATCAGCCGTCGCAGGGTCGTGCAGCGCTGGCCGGCGGTTCCCGCGGCCGAGAACAGGATCGCGCGCGCCGCCAGCTCGAGGTCCGCCGAGGGGCAGACGATCATCGCATTGTTGCCGCCAAGCTCAAGCAGGACGCGGCCGAACCGCTGCGCGACCCGTGGACCGACGATCCGTCCCATGGCGGTCGAGCCGGTCGCCGAGACCAGCGCGATGCGCGGATCGTCGACCAGCGTCTCACCGACCTCGCGGTCGCCGTGGACGAGCTGGACAAGGCCGTCCGGCGCATCGCCGAAGCGCTCGAGCGCACGGCGCATCAACACCATCACCGCCTCGGCGGTGAGCGGCGTCTTCTCGCTCGGCTTCCAGATGACGGGGTCGCCGCACACCAGAGCCAGCGCCGCGTTCCACGCCCAAACGGCGACCGGGAAATTGAACGCGCTGATCACCAGCACGGGTCCGAGCGGATGCCATTGCTCGATCATCCGGTGATCGCGCCGCTCACTGGCGATCGTCAGGCCATAGAGCTGGCGCGACAGGCCGACCGCGAAGTCGCAAATGTCGATCATCTCCTGGACCTCGCCGAGGCCTTCCTGGAGGATCTTGCCGGACTCGATCGTCACGAGCCGCGCGAGCGGCTCCTTGGCCGCGCGCAGCTCCTCGCCGAGCAGCCGCACCAGTTCGCCGCGCTTCGGCGCGGGGACCGCGCGCCAATGGATGAAAGCCTCGGCGGCGCAGCCGCAGGCGCGCCCGGGATCGCGCGTTGCAACCCGGCCGATTTCCTCGCCGTCGATCGGAGAGCGGGTGACGAGATCGCCGGCGCTCGCGTCAATGCCAAAGCCGCTGAGGATCGAACGGGCTTCGTCCGCCGGGCTCATGCGAACATCTCTTTCGCTTTGGCCATGGCGGCGACCCCCGCATCGATCGTCTCGTCTTTCTTGCCGAAGCACAGGCGCACCAGATGCCTCGGCGGGTCACGCTCGGCGAAAGCCGACAGCGGCACGACCGCAACGCCGGCCTTCTCGACGGCGGCGGCGGCAAAGCTCTCGTCGTCGAGGCCGATCCCGGATTCGGCGAGGTCTACGCAGAGGAAGTAGGTCGAGGCCGCGGGAAGAACCTGATAGCCGGCACCGCGCAGGCCGTCTGTCATGCGGTCCCGCGCCCGGGCGAAGCTGTCGCGCATCGGCTGCAGCCAGGCGTCGCCCTCATCGAGCCCGAACGCGACGGCCGACTGCAGGTTGGGCGCGGTCGAAAAGGTCAGGAACTGGTGCGCCCGGGCGATCAGATCGGCAAGCGGCGGCGCAGCGGCCATCCAGCCGACCTTCCATCCCGTTAGTGAAAAGATCTTGCCCGCCGAGCCGATCTTGACCGTGCGCTGCGCCATCCCGGGCAGCGAAGCGAGCGGCGTGAAGGTCTGCCCGTCAAGCAGGATATGTTCCCAGACCTCGTCGCTAATAACGGTGAGGTCTCGCTCGCGCGCCGCGTCCGCGATGACGTCCAGCTCGCCCTGGTCGAACAGCCGCCCGGTGGGGTTGTGCGGATTGTTGAACAGGATTGCCCGCGTCCTCGGCGACAGCGCAGCGTCGAGCGCGTCGCGATCGATCCGCCACTGCGGCGGCTGCAGCGCCACTTCCACCGGCGTGCCGCCGGCGCGGCGGATCATCGGCGCATAGCTGTCATAAGCGGGGGTGAAGATCGCCACTTCGTCGCCCGGGGAAACGACCGCCAGGATGGCCGCGCCGAGCGCCTCGGTCGCGCCGCTGGTCACGCAGACATGGTCCGCCCCCAGGTCCGCGCCGAAATGACGGCGGTAATGGCCGGCAACCGCCTCGCGTAGCGCGGGCAGCCCGCGCGACGGCGCATATTGGTTGGAGCCGCGCTTCACCGCATCGGCGGCGGCATCGAGAATCTCCTCAGGCCAGCCGAAATCGGGAAAGCCCTGGCCAAGGTTCACGGCGCCGTGCTTCGCGGCCAGCAGCGACATGCGCTCGAACACGCTGGTCTTCATTGCCTGATAAATGGGGTTCATGGATCGGCGCATAGCGCGGCGCGCCGTTCGCCGCGAGGGAGGCAACCCTGGCGCCTTTCGCGCATTGGCACAGGCTCAGCCGAAAGCGAGGAACATGACCCAGCGCAAAGTGACCCTGTACCGAATGAAGCTGCCCGACCATGAATGTCCCTACGGCCTGCGCGCCAAGCAGATGCTCGAGGATTCAGGGCTTCAGTTCGACGACCGCCTGCTCACCTCGCGCGACGAGGTCGAGGCCTTCAAGGCTGAGCATCAGGTCCAGACCACTCCGCTGGTGTTCGTGGACGGCAAACCGATCGGCGGCAGCGAGGACCTGGCGAACTATCTCCAAGGCGCGGATCAGCGCTGAAGGCTTAAAGCCGACGCTGCCGAAGCCAGCGGCCGCGCCAGCACCTCCTGCACCATCGCCGTGACGCTGAGCGCCAGCGACACGGCGATCAGCAGGATTCCGGCGAACTCCATGACCCGGCCTTTCTGCCGGGATTCCTCGGCCGATCGCGGCCGGCGGCGCCGTTCGACGCCGTGCCGCGCGGCCGCGGTCAGTTGCAGGCCGGCTGATTGCCCGAGCGTCAGGATGTCCTCGACGGGGATGCGCTCCTCGGCGTGGAGACCGATGCGCCCGCCGTCGCGCCACACGACGCGCGCGCGAATGACATGGTCGCCGCGGCGCAGCTCGACCCTGCTTCCCGCTTCCGCGGGTCGTGCCGAATGGATCAGCAGGCCGCGCGAGGAAATGTTGAGGATGCAGGTGTCGCTCCAATGCGCCCCCGTGTTGAGACGTGCGGGCAGGACCACGCGACGGCGAAGCTCGCGCGGGCGATGCGCCGGGATGGACATGCGCGAGGCCATCCCACGGCATTATGGGGCCCAGGGTGTGCCACATCTAAAGCATTCAACCGAAACGGATTGGTCGGTCCGCGGCGCGCCCGTGGCGAGGCGAGCGAAGCCTGGCTGGGGCGGCTGGGTCGAAGCTAAGCGCTAAGTATCTAGCACTCCTGGTGGATTGTCGCCTAGCTCACCGTGGCTACTATAAATCTTACTCCAGAAGTTGCGATGTTGGCTAAGTGGCTGCGTTGGCTGTCGAAATCCTCGCAAACGAGCATAGACGTGAATCTTCTGAGAGGATTCGAACCTGCAAACTTGCAGTCTACGGACTGCTTGTGTGCAGGCCATTTGGTGAACGACTGATCCGCTGGCGAAGAGCAGGATTCGAATCCGAAACCCTCATCAATGCCCCTGCCAGTGCCGGTGATCGGCATACACGATTAGCTTCCACCGAATTGGGGCTGCAGTTACATGCTGATGGTGATTTTGAGGCGGAAGGGGGTGCGTTTCGGTGGAGACGATCTCATGTCCACAACCCGTGCAGATATAGATACCCGAGCGCGGAGCGGCTGAGCCAGGTGCGCTGATCTGATCAAACAATGCGTCGCTGGAGACTCTGATAAATGACGCATCTTTGTACAATGCCATCGATCATTCGCCTTCCGGTTCTGGGTTCGCAATCGGCACAGCGGCCGCTGCGAGTTCTGCCTGCTCCGCTTCGACTGCTTGAACAGCTGACTGGATTGGCAGGAACATCGCCTCTCCATCGCGATACGTCGCGAATCCGAGTTTCGCATAAAATTGAACGAGCCGCTCATAATCCTGCTCAGCGGGGATTACGATTAGGTGCGGCAGACCGATTTGCCGGCCCACCGCGGCGAACGTGCGGATCACCTGACCCACCATGAGTTCACCCAAGCCACGCCGTGTGAAGCCGCGGTCCGTCGCGAGCCACACCAATTGCAGAGCGGAGAAGTGATCTGCCTGCCGGAACCTGTGATAGGCTCCGGGCAGGCTACGCACTTCTTCAGCGACGGTAGCTAGTGCATAGATGCCGAGCGGCCTTTGCGGGTGACCTCGTTCGTGCACGCAGGTCACAACGACGGCGCCGGACTGATGCTGCTTCAGTGCTTTCCTCTGAAACCACTTGTTGATCTCACGGTTAGAGCAGCTGAAACCGCCGCAGTTTGTGTCAGGGCAAAGCTGGCTGAACTCGAGCGGCGGAAGATCTCCGCCACCGTTTGCCACGCGCTACTTCTTAAGCGCGACTTCGTGCTGCAGGGACAAACGCACCACTCGACGAAGGTCTGGAGTAGCACCCTTTGTTGCCTTGAAGGCCTTAGCACCGGCTTTGAACGCTGCAGCGTTTCCGCGCGCCGTCGGCTTCGCTGGCTTCCCGCCACCGAAGAAGCTGAAGAGACCCTTTTGCGGGGTCAATCGAAGTGCAACCATCTGACCCTCCTTGGTCTTGAGTTAACAACGCACAGACAGCTGATTCGGCGCAAACTGACTGTGTTAAGTTGATATAGCGTTGAAGTTTGGCTCCACAAGCCGTGCTCTGAGCCAGCTCAGTTGCCAAACTGCCACACGCCGCAGCTTATCGAAAACTCCTGAACGCACGCTGGCTGCTATTGGCGTCAGCTCGCGAGTCCAGAACAGTAAGTCACTGGTCGAACGGCGAGTTACTGTAAATTTCACTGCCTTCTGCGCCGGATTTGATGAGGCACTATGGGGCGCCTCAGGACAGCCAAAAGCACTGGAAATCCTACTTTTCAAGCGATTTCCGGAACAGCAGGGCACCCTATGGGCTACCGGGGTTGGCTGGGGCGGCAGGATTCGAACCTGCGAATGCCGGTACCAAAAACCGGTGCCTTACCACTTGGCGACGCCCCAGCAGGCGCAAGGCCCCGCGAGCGCGGGGAAGGCGCGGCTTATAGCGGCATCAAGACGGGTTGGAAGGGGCGGCGCGCCCTCAACCGGCCGCCCGTCTCCGACCGCGCTCTTGGGGCTTGGCCCGATGGCCGATATGGCGCCGCGCGGCGGGCTCCGGATAACCGAACAAAAACCCCTGCAGCTGGCTGCAGCCGAGCGCGCCCATCAATTGCGCTTCGCGCTCGGTTTCGATCCCTTCCGCCGTCGTCTCCACTCCAAGCCCGCGGGCGAGCGCGAGCATCCCCTCGACGATCGCGACGCTTTCGCGCCGGCCCTCGGCGACGCCGCGGACAAAGCTCTGGTCGATCTTGATCTTCGCGAACTGCGCGCGCGCGAGATAGCCGAACGAGGAATATCCCTTGCCGAAATCGTCGATCGCGAGGCGCACACCAAGCGCGCGAAGCCCGGCCAGAGCGCTCAGCGTGGCATCGTCCTCGCCGAGGAAGATGCTCTCGGTCACTTCGAGCTCGAGCCGCTCGGCAGGGAGCCCTGACTCCGCCAGCGCTCCGACCACCGTCGCCGCCAGCGAGGCGCCATTGATCTGGGTCGCGGAGACGTTGACCGCAACGCGGTGCGCGGACGGCCAATTCGCCGCCTCGGCGCAAGCCTCGCGGATCACCCAGCTGCCGATCTGGTTCATCAGGCCGGCATCCTCGATGATCGGAACGAAACGGTCGGGCGGGATATCGCCGAGCGTCGGGTGCTTCCAGCGCAGCAGCGCCTCATATCCCAGCACCTCGTGCGAGCCGGCATCGACGAAAGGCTGGTAAGCGAGCGAAAGGCTTCCCGCCTGCAGTGCACCGCGCAGGTCGGATTCGAGCTGGCGGTGCGCCTGGGCGAGCTCGCTCATCCATTTGGCATAGAAGCGGTAGGTGCCCCGCCCTTCCTCCTTGGCGCGATAGAGGGCGAGATCGGCACTGGTCGCAAGCTCCTCCTGCGACCCCGCGTCTTCGGGCGCGATCGCAATCCCGACCGTCGCCCCGATGTGAAGGTCGAGCCCGCCGATCAGATAGACCGCCGACAGGTCCCCGATCAGCCGCTCGGCGATCGCGGCAAGGCGCTCGCGCTCGATGGTTCCAGGGAAAACCAAAGCGAACTCGTCGCCGCCGAGCCGGCCCACGAGCGCGTCGCGGCGAACACATGCGGTCAGACGGGCGGCCACTTCCTTGAGCAGCAAATCGCCGACCGAATGACCAAGCGTGTCGTTGACCAGCTTGAATCGATCGAGGTCGACCAGCATCAGCGCACACGCTCCGCCTTCCGACCACAACAGGGCTTCCTCGACCGCTTCACGCACGAGCAGCCGGTTGGCAAGGCCGGTGAGCGGGTCGCGCCGCGCCGCCTGCACGGCATCCTGTCCGCTGATCCGCGTTTCGCTGATGTCGGAGCCGATCCCGCGCCAGCCGAGCAAGCGGCCCCTCGGATCATAAACGGGCTTGCCGGACACCGACCACCAGCGTCCCTCGGCCGTCGGGACGGCAATATCACGGAACGGGGTTTGGTTCGCGAAATGCGCGAGAAGATTCTGCGCGCCTTCGGAAACGTGGAACACCCGGCCCGAAGGGTCGAGGATGTCGCGGACGTGACGGTTCAGCATTCGCCGGATCCGGCGCAGACTCCAGCGGCTGCGATCGCTGGAAACATAGGTGACGTTGAGCTTCGGGTCGGTCTCCCACAGCCAGCCGCTGCCATTGGCTTCGAACTCGCGCATCAGCTCGACCAGGCTCGCCTGCTCCTCGAGCTCGATCCGGTCGCGCTGATGCTCGACGAACTGGAGCGCATGGCGAAGCCCAATCCAGCACAGCATCAAAGTCATTCCGACCATCATCGCCGCGACGATCGGTTGGCCCACGTGCAGGTTGAGCGCGGTCATCACGCTCCCGAGGACGAGGACAAAGGTCCAGCACGCAAGCGGCATGGTGGTGAGCGTGACGCAGCCGCCGCACATCATGCCCATCGTCACCAGGATCAGCATCAGTCGTTCGTCGGGCGCCGCCAGGTCGTGCCAGACGAGCGAAGGCACCGACCACATCAGCGCCGACGCGAGCACCATCAGATATACGGTGGCCGGCGTCGCCTGGTGGCGGCCGCCGCCGACGACGTGATAAATCCGCACCGCGACGACAAGGCCCATCGAACCGATCCACAGGGAAAGGTCGATCGCGCCGACGGAATTGCGCAGCGCGATCACCAGCAGCATCGCGTTGAACAGCGCCACGACATTGGTCACCGGCAGGACTCGGGCTAGCGCCTCGAGCTGCGCCCGGCGCAGCTTACGGGTAATGGGGTCCTCGCCGAAGCCAAGGAAGCACAATTCGCGCAGGCGCGCCGTCCACAGGCGGGGCGGCAAGGCCTCGCTCACCCTTTTTCCCTGGCGCTCGGATTCCACCCCCGCGGTCATCGGCCAAGCTATAGGATTGGCCCGGCAAGGAAGGATGAAGCTCTAGTCCGAAACGGATGTGCTTTCGCGGTCGATCAGGCTCGGCGCCGGATCGACGGTTGCGGCAGCTGCTCGGCTGGCAGCGGTACGGCAAAAAGGAAGCCCTGGAGCTGGTCGCAGCCGATCGCTCGCATCGCCGCCGCTTCCTCTTCGGTCTCCACGCCTTCGGCGGTGACCTCGACTCCAAGGCCTCGCGCGAGAGCAAGGATGGCGCGCACGATCGCAAGGCATTCGCGCTGCCCTTCCGCCGCTCCGTGCACGAACGACCGGTCGATCTTGATCTTGGCGAAGCGCGCGCGGGTAAGATAGCCGAAGGACGAATAGCCCTTGCCGAAATCGTCGAGCACGAGCCGCACGCCGATCGACCGCAAGCGCTCGAGCGCGGCCAGGGTCGAGGCATCGTCGCCGAGGAAGATGCGCTCGGTCACCTCGAGCTCGAGCCGTTCAGGCGCAAGGCCGGTCGCGGCAAGCGCGCTCAGCACCGTTTCGGCAAGGCCGGGCCCGGCCAGCTGCGCAGCCGACACGTTGACGGCAATGCGCAAATCGTGGGGCCATTCGACAGCTTCGGCGCAGGCCTGGCGGATCACCCAGTCGCCGATCTGGTGGATCAGGCCCGCATCCTCGATGATCGGGACGAACTGGTCGGGCGGGATGCTGCCGCGTACCGGGTGGGTCCAGCGCAGCAACGCTTCTCGCGCCACCGGCTCGCTGCTGTGAGCATCGACGATCGGCTGATAGTGAAGCTCGAGCCCGCCGCCGCTGAGCGCGCTGCGAAGGTCGTTCTCGAGGCTGCGATAGTCCTCGGCATCGACATACATTTGCCGGTCGAAAAAGGCATGGCTGCCGCGCCCGGCTTCCTTGCCGCGGTACAGCGCGAGGTCGGCGCAGCGCATCAGCTCTTCCTCGCGATCACCGTCACGCGGCGCCCGGGCGATACCGATAGTCGCTCCAACTCGAATGCTTGCCCCGCCGATCGCCAGCGTGCGGTTGACCTCGCCGCTCACCCGTTCGGCGAGTTCGGACAAGGCGGCGTCGTCATTGAGGCCGCGCCATACGACCGCGAATTCGTCGCCGCCGAGCCGCCCGACCACACCCTCCTCGCCCACGACTTGCTCGAGCCGCCTGGCGACGACGCACAGCAGCTGGTCGCCGACCGCATGGCCGAGCGTATCGTTGACGAGCTTGAAGCGGTCGAGGTCGACAACCAGCAAAGCGCAGCCGCCGTCACCGCCGCGCTGGCGAAGAAGGGCTTCCTCCAGCTGCTCGCGCAGCAGCAGCCGGTTGGCGACGCCGGTCAGCGGGTCGAGCCTCGCCGCCCGCACCGCGTCGCTGCCCGACAGCCGCACATCGGTGATGTCCGAGCCGACGCCGCGCCAGCCGAGGAACGTTCCGCTGGAATCGAACAGCGGCTTGCCCGAAAGCGACCACCAGCTGCGCCCGTGGTGGACCGGGATGGCCACGTCCTTGAACATCTCGCGCGCCGCGGCCTGGCGGCGAACCGTGCGCACGCCGGAGGAAAGCTCGGCCGCCTGGCCGTCGGGATCGAGCACATAGAGGGCATCGCGTCCGATCAGCCGGTCGAGCGGCACGCCGAGCGAATCCGCCATCGCTTTCGACATGTAAGTGATCTTTCCAGCCTCATCCGTCTGCCACAGCCAGTCGCTGCCGCTGGCGTCGAACTCGCGCAGCAGCCGGATCAGCTCGCTCTGCTCGTGGAGCTCGATCTGGATTCGAACATAGCCGACGAAGCGCTTGGCGTTGGCGATCGTGGCCCGCGCAATGATCGCCGAAAAGATCAGCATCAGCGTCGAATGGATGGGGTTGGGGAAAGTGCTCGTCATAGCGACACCGCCGACGGCGAGAATGGCGAGATAGACAAGCGCGGCCTGAGGAACGGTGCCGAGCGTGATGCTGCCGGCGCTCATCAGGGCGACGATGATGATGCCCATCATCATCTGGTGCTCGACGTCCATGCGCCCGAACCAGAAGATCGCGGGGATGGTCCACAAGGCGGCGACGAGCGCCGTGAGCACGACGATCGCGCTTAGCTGCGGGGGTCTGCGCCGCGCATAATCGGCGTCGGAAAGCAGGCGCACCGCGCGGATCCCGCGCAGCAGGCATAGCAGGAAGATCGCGCCGAACCACAAGGCGAGCGAGCGGTCGGCGACCGGCCCGCGCAGCGACAGCGCGACCAGTGCCGCGGCGACGATCTGGGAGGCGACGGTTGCGGGGATCATGCGGACGAGCGCGTCGAGCTGCGCGCGCCGGACCGCGGCGCCGACGGCATCGCGGGGCGCGCGAAAGCTGAGCAATTCACGGATCCGGGTCGAGCCGGGTTCTGCCCCTGCCTCGCCGACCCGCTCGCGCAACGCCTCCAGGATCACCGGTTCTCCTCGTTCCCCCGCGATCCCGCGGCCGCCGGACCAACTACAGCCGAATTGCAAAGCAATCGTGAAGAGCCTGCCGAGCTAGCTGTTCGGAATCCGCCCGTTGACCAAGTCGTCATAGTCGCGGGCAAGCTGCCGGGTCAGTTCGCCGACTTCGAAGGTCCACGGCCCGGCGGACCGAACCGGCGTCACTTCGGCGGCCGAGCCGGTCAGGAACATCTGCTCGAAACTCTCGAGCTCTTCCGGCCAAATGGCCCGCTCAATCACTTCGACGCCACGGCGGCGGGCGAGGTCCATCACCGTCCTCCGGGTGATGCCGTCGAGGAAGCAGTCGGGCGTCGGCGTGTGGAGCTCGCCGTCGCGCACGAAAAAGGCGTTGGCGCCGGTCGCTTCGGCGACGCGCCCGCGCCAGTCGAGCATCAATGCATCTTCATAGCCGCGCGCTTCCGCATGCTGCTTCGACAGGGTGCAGATCATGTAGAGGCCCGCCGCCTTGGATTCGGTCGGAGCGGTGTACGGGGCCGGCCGGCGCCACGGCGCGATATCCAGCCGGATGCCGTTCCGCGCGACTTCCGGATCGAAATATTTGCCCCACTGCCAGGCGGCGATGGCGAGATGCGCCTGGGTATTGCCGGGCGCGACACCCATCGACTCCGAGCCGCGCCAGGCGACCGGGCGCATATAAGCATCGCTCCAGCCATTGGCCTTGAGCACCGCGTTACAGGCCTCGTCGATCTCCTCGACAGCATAAGGGATTTCGAACCCCAAGAGCTGGGCGCTGCGGATCAGCCGCTCGCTATGCTCGCGCAGCTTGAAGATGACGCCGTTATAGGCGCGCTGCCCCTCGAACACGCTGCTTGCATAATGGAGCGCATGGGTGAGGACGTGGACCCGCGCGTCGCGCCACGGAATGAGGTCGCCGTCGAGCCAGATCCAGCCGTCGCGGTCGTCGAAAGTCGATTGTTGCGGCCGTGCCATGATGCGCGCCTAGGGCAGGCGCGGCGGCTCTTCAAGCAACAGGCGTGCGCGCTTCCTCGGCGAGCTCTGCGCCCCGCCGCGCGGCGGCATCGATCGTAAGAGCGATCAGCTCGTCGAGCGCGCCGTCGCGGTCGAGCACCGCAAGACCTGCTTCGGTGGTCCCTTTGGGACTCGCGACACGCCGAGCGACGGAGTCCATGTCCTCGCCGGTCGTCGCCGCCATCCAGGCGGTGCCGAGCACCGTTTCCCGGGCGATGATCGCTGCGGTTTCCTCGCTGAGGCCGCGGCGCTGCCCGGCCTTGGCCAAGGCCGCGATAAAGCGCGCCACATAGGCCGGGCCGGCACCGGCGACCGACCCGATCGCGGCAAATTTCGCCTCGTCCGCCGCCCACATGGCGAAGCCGAGCGCGGTGAAGAGGTCGCCGATCAGCTGCCGCGCGCCGCCGTCCAGTTCCTCGCTGTAGAGCGCGGTGACGCCGCGCCGCACCGCGACCGGCAGATTGGGCATTGCCCGCACCACCGCACCGACGCCGGGGAAGCGCTCGCGCAGGCTCTTCGCCTCGACCCCTGCCAGCAGCGACACCAGGATCGTCTTTGCGCTCAGGCGCTGGCGCAGCGCTGGCGCAATCTCGTCGAGCTTCTGCGGCTTGAAGGCGAGCACCACCAGCCGCGGCGGCGCGCCCGCATCGGCAAGGCCGGTGACGACGCGCGTGCCTTCCACCGCGCGGCCGCTTGGACGGATCACGGTTACGGTCTCGAGATCTAGCCCAGCCACGCGCCAGCCATCGAGCAGCGCCCCGCCCATATTGCCGCAGCCGACGAACCAGGTCGGCGCCGGGAGCCGAAGCTGCGCGGTCATGCTTCGCCGTGCGTATCGATGAGCGCGGCGGCGATCGCTTCGCCGGGCGACTTGCCGCCCCACAGCACGAACTGGAACACCGGGTAGAAGCGCTCGCATTCCTCGACCGCGGCCTCGATGATCGCTTCGGCCTGCTCGAGGCTGAGCCCGTCGTCGCTGCGGGTGTCGAGGATGGTCGAGTGGCGGAAAACCACCAGGCCCGAGCCCGACCACATTTCGAAATGGCCGAGCCACAATTGCTCGTTGATCAGGCTCAGCGCCTCGTGGATCGCGGCGCGCTTGTCGGCGCCGACCTTGATGTCGGGAAAAGCGAGGAACTGCAGCACCTGGTCCTCGGGCCGCCACACGCCGCGCAGCTCATATTGCGCCCAGCTTCCGGTGGCCGAGGCGATGATCTCGCCGTCGCCGGTGCGCTCGCACGCCCAGCCGCGGGCCTCGAAATATTGCTCGAGCACCTCGATCGGGGCGCCGTCCTCGCGCTCGTCAGGCAAGTCTTCCTCGCTCAGGTTCACGCCTCCGGGCTCGCCTTCTTGCCGCCGCCGCGCTTCGCTCCCGCGGCCGGCCCAGCGACCTTAGCCTCGAGTGCGGCGACCCTCGCTTTCAGGATCTCATTCTCCTCGCGCGCGGCCGCGGCCATCGCCTTCACCGCCTCGAACTCGTCGCGGCCGACGAAATCGGTGCCGGCCATCCACTCGCGGAATTTCTCGCGGGCGTTGGATTCCGCCTCGCGGCCCATCCCGGCCATGGTCCCGGCAAAGCCATTCACCATCTTGACGAAGTCGTCGAACAGCTTGTTCTCGGACTGCATAGGTGTTCCTCCCTTTCGGCGCGGAAATAGGAAGTTACCGGGCTTTTCGCCACCCTCGCCGCATGACCTATCCCCAACTGCCTGAGACTATCCCCAGATTTCAGATGCCGAGCAGCGAGCGGCCCGCTTGCGGATTGAGCGCTTCGATCGCGGCGTTCAGCGTCGCCGCGAACACCAGCCAGCCAAGATAGGGGATCATCAACAGGCCCGCGTCGCGGCGCACCTTGAGGAACTGGCGCGCGGCGGCGGCCGCAAGCGCGGCCATCAGGAAGATCACCCATTTCGCGAGGCTGATGTCGTGCGCCGCGAAGAACAAAGGCGACCAGCTGAAATTGAGCACCATCTGCGCGCCGAACAGGATCAGGCCGATGCGCCGTGCTTGCGAAGGCGGCTGCGCCAGCACCATCGCCAGCGCCACCCCCAGCATCGCGTAAAGCACCGGCCACACCACGCCGAACGCCCAGCCGGGCGGCATGAAGGTCGGCTTGATCAGCCCTGCGAACCAGTCATTGCCATAGCCGGAATTGGAGACCCAGCCGCTGACCGCGCCGAGCAGCTCGAACGCGATCACCGCGACAATCGCGATCTTCCACCATTCGCGCCCTTTTGCTTCAGCCATTCTTCGCTCCAAGCAGGAATTCGACATTGCCCTCGGGCCCGGTGATCGGGCTCTCGGTTACCCCCAGCACGGTCCAGCCCTGCGATTCAACCCAGGCTGCCGCTTCGTCGCAAACCCGCTCGTGCACCGCCGCGTCCCGCACCACGCCGCCCTTGCCGACTTCGCCGCGTCCGGCCTCGAACTGCGGCTTGACCAGCGCCACAAGCCGCGCGCCGGGTTTCGCGAGCTTTAGCGGTGCTTCCAGCACCTTGGCGAGCGAGATGAAGCTGGCGTCGCAGACGATGATGTCGACCGGCTCCGCGATTTGCTCAGGGGTGAGATGGCGGGCGTTAGTCTGCTCGAGGACGACGACGCGGGAATCCTGGCGAAGCTTCCAGGCAAGCTGGTTGGTGCCGACATCGACCGCATAGACCTTGGCGGCGCCCCTGCTCAGCAGAACGTCGGTGAAGCCGCCGGTCGAGCTGCCGACGTCGAGCGCAATCGCTCCGGCCACGTCGAAGCCGAAATGCGCGAGCCCGTGATCGAGCTTGATCCCCCCGCGCGAGACCCACGGATGATCCTTGCCGCGCACTTCCAGCGGCGCATCCTCGGCTAGCATCTCCCCCGCCTTGGCGAGCTTGCGCTCCCCCGAAAACACCGCCCCTGCCATGATCAGCGCCTGCGCGCGCGTCCGGCTCTCGGCCAGGCCGCGGGAAACCAGCAGCTGGTCTGCTCGAACCCTGACTACGCCCGCACCTCCTCGACGCCGGCGCTGTTGACGCGCAGCGCCTTGAGGACCGTCTCGACGATATGCGGCGCGTTCAGGCGCGCTTCGTCATATTGCTTGTCCGGCTTGTCATGCTCCTGGAAGCGGTCGGGCAGGCGCATGGTGCGGATCTTGAGGCCCGCGTCGACCAGCCCCTCGTCGCTCGCCAGCGTCAGCACGTGCGCGCCGAGCCCGCCGACCGCAGCTTCCTCGATCGTCACCGCGACCTCGTGGGTGGTGAGCAGGCGCCGGATCAGCTCTGCATCTAGCGGCTTGGCGAAGCGCAGGTCAGCGATTGTCGTCGAGAGCCCCCGCGCCTCCAGCTCGTCCGCGGCTTTCTCAGCTTCCGCGAGCCGCGTCCCCAGCGACAGGATCGCAACCGTCTTGCCTTCGCGGACGATGCGTCCCTTGCCGATCTCGAGCAGCTGCGGCTCTTGCGGCAGCGGCACCCCGCGGCCCTCGCCGCGCGGATAGCGCACCGCGATCGGGCTGCTGTCGTGCTGGGCCATGGTGTGCACCATGTGGCAAAGCTCGGCCTCGTCCGCCGCCGCCATCACCACGAAATTGGGCAAGGTGCAGAGGTAAGCGAGGTCGAAGCTTCCGGCATGGGTCGCTCCGTCGGCGCCGACCAGCCCAGCGCGGTCCATCGCGAAGCGCACCGGCAGGTTCTGGATCGCGACGTCGTGGACGACCTGGTCGTAGGCGCGCTGGAGGAAGGTCGAATAGATGGCGCAGAATGGCCGATAACCCTGCGCCGCCATTCCGGCCGCGAAGGTCACCGCATGCTGTTCGGCGATGCCGACGTCGAACGCCCGGTCCGGATGTGCCTTGGCGAACTTGTCGACGCCGGTACCCGACGGCATGGCCGCGGTAATCGCGACGATCTTCGGGTCGCTCTCGGCGAGCTTTGCAAGCGTCTCGCCGAAGACGTTCTGATAGGCAGGCGGCCCGCCGCTGGTCTTGGCCTGCTTGCCCGACACCACATCGAACTTGACCACGCCATGATATTTGTCGGCGCTGCTCTCCGCCGGCCCGTAGCCCTTGCCCTTTTGCGTCACGACATGGACCAGCATCGGCCCCAAGTCGGCGTCGCGGACGTTTTCGAGCACTTCCACCAGGGCGCGCACATCGTGCCCGTCGACTGGCCCGACATAATAGAAGCCGAGCTCATCGAAGAGCGTCCCACCGGCAATCATGCCGCGCGCGAACTCCTCCATCCGCCGCGCCGCGACGTGGAGCGGCTCGGGCATCGCCCGGGCGAGCTTCTGGGCGAGCTTGCGCGGGGTCAGATATTTGCCCGAGCTGACCAGCCGGGCGAGCGCGTTGCGCAGGCTTCCCACCGGCGGCGCGATTGACATGTCATTGTCGTTGAGGATGACGACCAGCCGGTTGCCCGCGGCCGCGGCATTGTTCATCGCCTCATAGGCCATTCCGGCGCTCATCGCCCCGTCGCCGATCACCGCGACCGCCTTGCCCGGATCGCCGGAAAGCTTGTTGGCGATGGCGAAGCCGAGCGCGGCGGAGATCGAGGTCGAACTGTGCGCCGCGCCGAACGGGTCGTATTCGCTCTCGGCGCGGCGGGTGAAGCCGGAAAGGCCGCCGCCCTGGCGCAGCGTGCGGATGCGGTCGCGCCGCCCGGTGATGATCTTGTGCGGATAGGCCTGGTGGCCGACGTCCCAGATCAATTTGTCCTTGGGCGTGTCGAATACATAATGGAGCGCGACCGTCAGCTCGACGACGCCGAGCCCCGCGCCAAGATGGCCGCCGGTGACTGACACGGCCGAAATCACTTCCTGCCGCAATTCGTCGGCAAGCTGCGGCAGCTGCTCCTTGGCGAGCGCCCGAAGCTGCTCCGGCAACTGGACGGTGTCGAGCAATGGGGTTTGGGGACGGTCGGTCATGCAAATCCTTCGCGGGAGCCCATAGGCCGCTGCCGCAGCGAAGTCATGAGGCAATGCTGAGTAATCGCTGAGGCGGGGCCCCTAGACCTCGTTCGTTTCGAACATCAGCATCCGAGCGCCGCCGGTCGCGAACGACTGGACGTCGGCGGCGGCCCGCTGCCCTTCCTCGCTTGCGAAGGCGGCCTCGATCGCGGCCATGTCGTCGAACTCCAGGGCCGCGATCAGGTGCGGAGCCGGCCCTCCGGCCGCCGCCTGTACCGGCCCGCGGCTCACCTCGTAGCGGCGCAAGCCGGGGATCTGCTTCGCGAGCGGCACGTGCGTTTCAAAATAATAGCGCTCGAACGCCTGGGCATCGACCGGCGTGCCGTAAATCACCACCAACTTGGCCATGCCGTTTTCCCCCTGAATCCGCTCAGTCGCTGTCGCAGTCGCCGCACTTGCCGCGCACCTCGATCACCGGGCGCGGCGCGGTGAAGCCCGCGTTCGCCGCCGCGTCGCGCACGCCGCCGGACAGCTTGTCGTCATCGATGTGCACCGTCTGGCCGCACTCGTCGCAGATCAGGAAAATGCAATCGTGGAGGCAGTCGGGGTGCTGGTTGGCGACATAGGCATTCGCGCTCTCGACCCGCCGCGCGAGGTTCCCGTTCACGAACAGGTCGAGGATCCGGTAGACGCTGTTGGCGGCGACCCGGCGCCCCTGTGACTTGGAAACCTGCTCGGCGATGTCATAGGCGCTTGCCGGCTTGTCGAAGCTCGCGAGCGCCTCGAACACCGCTTCGCGCATGCCGGTCCATTGTTCGCCCTGCCTGGTCAGCCGCTCGCGCGCCGCCTTGCGCAGCGACTCGCCCTCGTGCAGCTGATGATCGTGGCGCGTCATGTTCGTGGTTTGAGATAGGCCGCGACCGCGGGCCGGGCAAGAGAAGCGCTATTCGCTGGCCAACACGTTGAGGCGATGGCCGAGCGCGAGGATGAGCACGCCGACGACCGTGTAAATCGCCTCGCGCCCGTCGTGCGGAAGCGACAGCGCTCCAGCCATAACGCCAAGGCCGAGCGCGCCGACCGCGCTGGGCAGGACGAAACCATGGTCGAGGATGCCGCGTCCGAGCGCGACCGCGCCGAGGATCATCGCCAGCGTCAGCCCAACTTCGTGGATCAGGGGATTGCCGAGCAACCCCCCCGCGGACGCGAGCAAGGCAAGCAGCACCGCGGTCGCGACGCAATGCACCACGCATAGGCCCGAAAGCCCCATTGCGATCCGGTCGAGCCCGGTCCTGGTGATGCTCAATTGCGCCATCGCGCTGCCATATACGCACGTCACCTCTTAGTTACAATATATCATTCGAGGAAAAATTGACGGCTTGCCCGCCGCCTTTCGCCACGCGATTAGGCGCGGCCAATGACCGATGCCGCCGCTCCCGCCCCCGCCGCCCGGCCCGAGGCCGAGGCACGGCCGCGCGCGCTTTCCAACCTGCTGCTGGTAGTCGCAGCGATGGTCTTCGCGATCGTCGTCGTCGGCGGGATCACGCGGCTCACCGAAAGCGGCCTTTCGATCACCGAATGGCGGCCGATCAGCGGCGCCATTCCGCCATTGAGCGAGTCCGACTGGCAGCGCGAATTCGAGCTCTACAAGCAGACGGCGCAATATCGCGAGGTGACCGGACCCGCCGGCATGACGCTGGCCGGCTTCAAGTTCATCTTTTTCTGGGAATGGATGCACCGCCAGCTGGGCCGGCTGATCGGTCTGGTCTTCTTTGTCGGAGTCGGCTGGTTCGCGCTGAAGCGGCAGATTCCCCCTGGCTACGGCTGGCGTCTCGCGCTCCTGTTCGTGCTCGGCGGGCTGCAGGGCGCGATCGGCTGGTTCATGGTCGTCTCGGGCCTCGACGGCCGGACCGAGGTCAGCCCCTACCGACTCTCCGCCCATCTGCTGTTCGCCTTGTTCCTCTTGGGCCTGCTGATCTGGATCGCGCTCGACCTGCGTCGCCTGCCGGACCGGCCCGCGCGCCTGACCGGGTGGAGCGCCTTCGCCCTCTCCATCCTATTCGTCCAGCTGCTGCTCGGCGCCTGGGTCGCAGGCTTTCGTGCCGGCCAGGTCTCGAACAGCTGGCCGGACATGGGGGGACGTTTCATTCCCGAGGGGATCGACTGGTCGAACGGCGTGCTGTTCGCGCTTACCCACGACCCCTATCTGATCCACTTCCTGCATCGCTGGTGGGCGTGGGTCGTGGTCATCGTCCTCGTCGTCTTCGCGCGGAAGATTCGCCGCCTGCCAAGCGCGCGGCTCGCCTCGGTCGCGATCCATTCGGCGTTCGGAACGCAGATCGTGCTCGGCGTGCTGACCGTCCTTTCGGGCGTCGCTTTGTGGCTGGCGGTTCTGCACCAGGCGGTCGGCGCGCTGCTCGTCGCGGCGACCGTCTGGGGGGCGCACATCCTCGGGCGGGACCGGCGATGAGCGTCACCTCGGTCTATGCGATCTTCGCCTCGGCCGAGGAGGCGCAGCGCGTCGGCCGCCTCATGGTCGAGGAACAGCTCGCCGCCTGCGTCAACATCCTCGGCCCGGTCTCGTCGATCTACCGCTGGCAGGGCAAGGTCGAGTCGGCCGATGAGGTCGCCGCGATCTTCAAGACCAGCAACACGACTGTGGACGCTCTGATCGCGCGGATCACCGACCTGCACAGCTACGACGTTCCCTGCGTCGCCTCCTGGCCGATCGAAAAGATCCTCGCCGCTTATGCGGCTTGGGTCGAGGACAGCTGCCGCTGACTCCCCTTAGAGGGGGACGCGATCGAGATAGAGGTAGCTGGGATCGAATTCGGCGATCCCTTCAAGGCCGCGCCGGTCGAGGATCGTCAACTGCCGGTTCTCCAGCTCGACGAGCCCGCGCCGCCGCAGTTCCTGCAGCGTGCGGTTGGCATGCACCACCGTGAGGCCAAGGCATTCCGACAACTCGCGCTGGGTCAGCGGAAATTCGAAACCGTCCTTCCGCGCGTGGCCGACGGAGTCGAGGCGAAGGTGCAATTCGCAGAACAGATGCGCCATCCGCGCGATCGCCGAGCGGCGGCCCAGCGACAGCACCAGCTCGCGGTTGATCGCGGCATCGACGTTGGTCGAGAACCAATAGATGCGGGCCAGGCGCGGGAATTGCTCCGTGACCGCTTTCAGCCGCTCGTGCGGGACCACGGCGATGACGCATTCGCTCAGCGTCAACACGTCATGGTCCAGTCGTTTCAGGGTAAAGCCGTGGAGATCGGCAAAGTCTCCCGGGACGTGCAATTCGGAGATTTGCCGATCGCCGCCGGCAAGGTCCTTGCTGCGCGCGAGCCAGCCTTCCAGCAGCAACAGGCTCGTGGTCAGGTCTTCGCCGCCGCGAACGAGGAGCTGGTCGGCGGGGAACCGCCGCGTCTCGGCTACGGCGCTACGAATCGCCCGCTCTTCCTCGGAGCTGATCTCGGTACGCCGTCTCAGCTTCTTCAGATGTACGCTAATCATTACCTCGCGCGTTGTGCAACGCTCGCCGCCTTTTGCGGTTAACCTAGGTTACAGCTGCGCAACATTTCAAAAAGTGCCGCGATTCCAGCAGGAAACGCTCGACCCGCTAACCCAGGTGAATCCCGCACTGCGGCTTTGCTGTTAGCCATGGGTCTCCGAGGGGGGTTCCGCGTGTTGCCCAATTATCGCCTGTACCGGCTCGACGGGTCGGGGAAAATCATTGCTGCCGACTGGGTCCAAGCGCCGAGCGACGAAGAGGCGCTGGTTGAGGCGCAGGAGCGTTCGGCGCTCGGCAGCTTCGAGCTGTGGGACCGTGAGCGGCTGGTCCGGCGCTTCCGGGCATCGGAAGGTAGTGCCGGCGGGCCGTCGGTGGCACCCGAATAATCAGCCTGTCTTTCGGTCGTTCGCTTCGTAGGGGACCTCGTCGAGCTTGCGGCGCAGCCGCTCGATCGACGCGCCCTCCTCCGCTCCGCCTGAATATTTCGACTCGAGCTCCAGCTCCTCCGGCGTCTGTTCGCGGAAATAGGTGATGGTCAGCCGGCGTCCGAACACCTCGTCGCCGCGGATCTTCAGCTCGGCCTGATGGTCGGCCGGAAGATTATCGCGGATCGTCTCCAAATAGCGGATGAGATCGTCGAGCGAGGTATATTCGCTGATGTCGATGAAGTCCTTGACGCGTCTCGGCACGGGCGGTCGCTCTCCGATGCAATTTGGAACAGGCTCGGCGTTCAAGCTCGAACGGGCGCGTGAGTAAGGCGCGCGGGCAAAGCTGGCAACGCTGATCCCGCGCCTTTTTCTCCGGCACAGCGGCGGCCCGCGCCGCAGCCGCGCTCAGGCGTGCTCGGCGGCGGACGGCCGATCGGGTGCACGAGCTTCGGCCGCTTCTCCCGGTCCGAGACGGGCGGCGACCTTCGCTCCTGATCCGGCCGGGCCGAGAAGGAGGTATGAGGGATCGAATTCGGCGACGTCTGCCAGCCGTTGCCAGTCGGGCACTTCAACCGCGTGGCCACGGGTCGCGACAAGCCCGGAGGCGCGCAGCGACTGCAGCGTGCGGTTGACGTGAACGGCGGTGAGGCCCGCAGCATCGGCCAGCTGCTCCTGGGTGAGCCCGAGCGTGAACAGGGAGCGCGTTCCAAGGCCGGCGAGCTCGCTGCGCAGCCCGAACTCGCACAGGATATGCGCAATACGGGCGCGCGCATCCTGCCGGCCGAGGTTGCCGACCCATTTGGCGAGGATCGACCCATCGACCGTCGATTCCCGCCAGAAGGCAAAGGCGATTCCCGGATAGGCTTGGGCGAGTTCCCGCAATTCCCGGTGCGGGATGAACAGGACAGTGGTGGCATTGAGCGCTGCGATCCCCCAGGCGGCGGTCGGCGCGACCACCGAGTGCAGGTCGCACATGTCGCCGGGAAGATGAAAAGAGGCGATCTGGCGCTGACCGTCGCGCATCTGGTCGAACCGTGCGGCCACGCCGCGCGCGACCAGGCAGGCGTGGATGACCGTCTCGCCGGGCGAGACGATGTCGTGGCGCGCTGGAATGTTCGCGGGCTTGCCCTCGAGCCGCAGCACGGCCCTTTGCTCTTCGGGCGAAAGCGGCGATCGCATCAGCAATCGGTTGAGGAAACGCTGGAGTCCGGAATGGGGGGAAATTGACATTTGTGCTCCGGTCGCGGGGGGCACATTCAGTCTCTCAGCCGCTGGCGCCCTGGAAGTTCAAGCCGGCGATCCAGGGACCATAGCACAAACGCGTCTGATCACCTAACGCCGTTTCGCCAACTTCTTGAAATATCGTCATTTTGGCACGCGGTTGGGCGTCCCTCGGCCTATGCCGGGTGATGATGCTCCCTCAACAGCAGCTTCTGCAGGCCTTAGATGACTCCGAGCAGCCAAAGGATCAGGATCAAGAGCAATAATCCGCCAAGACCGATATACATTGCTTACCTCCCATTTCGTGATGCAGGTGAAACGATAGGCGGAGGCCGGTCGTTCCACTCGTTGCGGTCCCGCCATGAGGTTCGCGGTATTATTTTACCCCATCAAAAAGCGCCGGATTTGCTTGACTTCCTCCCCCTTGCCCGCGATTAGCCGCGGCGACGGCGCTGCGCTTTGCAGCGCCTTTCGCATTTCAGACGAAAGGATCAACGCCATGAAGGCGCTGATGAAGACGACCAAGTCGGCCAAGCCGGCCGAGGTCGACAAGAAATGGCATCTGATCGACGCCGACGGCCTCGTCGTGGGACGCGTGGCGACGATCATCGCCAACATCCTGCGCGGCAAGCACAAGCCGAGCTACACGCCCCATGTCGACTGCGGCGACCATGTCGTCGTCATCAACGCCGACAAGGTCCGCTTCACCGGCAACAAGCTCGACCAGAAGGTCTATTACAAGCACACCGGCTTCCCCGGGGGCATCAAGGGTGTGACCGCGGGTAAGGTGCTCGAAGGCCGCTTCCCCGAGCGGATCCTCGAAAAAGCGGTCGAGCGCATGATCCCGCGCGGCCCGCTCGGCCGCGACCAGATGCGCGCGCTGCACATCTATTCGGGCAGCGAACATCCGCACGGCGGCCAGAATCCCCAAGTCCTCGACGTCGCGTCGATGAACCGCAAGAACAAGGTTGGTGCATGACCATGGCTGACAAGAAAGGCCTTTCCGATCTCGCCGAGCTGACCCGGGACGAAGCCCCGGCCGCTCCGGCTGCCGAGGCTCCGGCGGAGACCGCCGAAGCCGCCCCGCCGCCGGTCGAGGCCGCGCCGCTGCGCGAGCAGCAGCTCGACAAGCATGGGCGCGCTTACGCCACCGGCCGCCGCAAGGACGCGATCGCGCGCGTCTGGCTGAAGCCGGGCTCGGGCAAGATCACCATCAACGGGCGCGAGCAGGAAGTCTATTTCGCTCGCCCGACGCTGCGCCTGGTGATCAACCAGCCGTTCGACGTCGCCGACCGCCGCGGCCAGTATGACGTGGTCGCCACTGTCATCGGCGGCGGGCTTTCGGGCCAGGCCGGCGCGGTCAAGCACGGCATCGCCCAGGCGCTGACGCGCTACGAGCCGGCACTTCGCGCCGCGGTCAAGCAGGCCGGCTTCCTGACCCGCGACCCGCGCGTGGTCGAGCGCAAGAAGTACGGCCGCGCGAAAGCTCGCCGCAGCTTCCAGTTCTCGAAGCGCTAAGGCGCCAGCCCAGACTATCAAGAGGGGCGCTCCGGGCATTCCGGGGCGCCCTTTTTGCTGCGCGAATCGCGTGGTAGCTTCGCCGGCTTAAGGAGGGGGAAGCCATGGCGACCGTCGCACGTGGCCAATCTGCGCAGCCCAAACGCAAGCCGCGCCTGTTCCTGACCGGCGGATGGTACGTGCTCGGCCTGCTCGTGCTTTCCGTCATCGCCTTCTGGCCGATCTACGTCATGAAGCTGCCGTTCGAGGCGGAATATTGGGTCAACGTCCACACCGTGGGCGTGGTCGTCTGGATGCTGATGCTGATCGGCCAGCCGCTGCTGATCCGCGCCGGCAGGCGCCCGCTTCACAAGAAGATCGGCAAGCTTTCCTACGCGCTGGTGCCGTTCATCCTCATGTCGGCGATGCTGCTCGCGCACCATCGCATCGCCGCCCTCCCGCC
>DATLGK010000043.1:0-4869 GCA_035540475.1 Sphingomicrobium sp. | reverse complement strand
GGCCAATAGAGCTCCCGCCCGCCGGGGCGGTTGAGTTTTGCAGTGCAGCATCCTAAATCGGACTTGAACGGTCCGATTTAAAATCATGCGCCTGACCCATCTTGCCGATTATGCGGTCGTGATCATGACCGCCGCCGCCCGCCGCTCCCCGGGCGAACGGCTGTCGGCGACCGATTTAGCCGACGAGACGGGCCTGCCCCTGCCGACCACGCAGAAGCTTCTCGGCCGCCTCGCAGGAGCCGGCCTGCTCAATAGCGCCCGCGGCGCGGGCGGCGGCTTCGCCCTTGCCCGGCCAGGGAGCGAAATCAGCCTTGCGGAAATCGTCGAAGCGGTCGAAGGGCCGATCGCCATGACCGTCTGCTCGGGCCACGAGGGCGCTTCCGACTGCGCGCTCGACGCCCGCTGCCGGGTCAAGCCGCACATGAACACCGTCAGCAATGCCGTGCGCGGAGCGCTCGGCGCAGTCTCACTCCAGTCCCTCGCGAGCAGCCAGTGACCGAAGACACCAACGTCAGGAACCGCGAGGCGCTCGAGGCCGCCGAGAAGCTCGCCACCTATGAGTGGGGCTTCACGACCGACATCGAGCAGGAGTTCGCGCCCAAGGGTTTGAGCGAGGACACCGTCCGCTTCATCTCGGCCAAGAAGAACGAGCCCGAGTGGATGCTCGACTGGCGGCTGAAGGCCTATCGCGCCTGGCTCGACATGGAGGAGGTCAGCTGGGCCAAGCTCGACCTGCCGAAGATCGATTACCAGGACGCTTATTATTACGCCGAGCCCAAGAAGCGGCCCAAGCTCGGCTCGCTCGACGAGGTCGATCCGGAAATCCTGCGCGTCTACGAAAAGCTCGGGATCCCGATCGAGGAGCAGAAGGTGCTCGCCGGGGTCGAGGGGGCGCGCAAGGTCGCGGTCGACGCGGTGTTCGACAGCGTTTCCGTCGCCACCACCTTCCGCGAGGAGTTGAAGAAGGCCGGGGTCATCTTCCTGTCGATCAGCGAGGCGATCCGCGAGCATCCCGAGCTGGTCCGCAAATATCTGGGAAGCGTCGTTCCGCAGCGCGACAATTATTTCGCCTGTTTGAACAGCGCGGTCTTTTCCGACGGCACCTTCGTCTACATTCCCGAGGGCGTGCGCTGCCCGATGGAGCTGTCGACCTATTTTCGAATCAATGCCGAGAATACCGGCCAGTTCGAGCGCACCCTGATCGTCGCCGAAAAGGGCAGCTACGTCTCCTACCTCGAAGGCTGCACCGCGCCGATGCGCGACGAGAACCAGCTTCACGCCGCGGTGGTCGAGATCTTCGCGCACGAGGACGCCGAGGTGAAATATTCGACCGTCCAGAACTGGTATCCGGGCGACGCGCAAGGCAAGGGCGGCATCTTCAACTTCGTCACCAAGCGGGCTTTGTGCAGCGGCGCGCGCTCCAAGGTCAGCTGGACCCAGGTCGAGACCGGAAGCGCGATCACCTGGAAATATCCGAGCTGCATCCTCAAGGGCGAGGGCAGCGTCGGCGAATTCTATTCGGTCGCGCTGACCAACAACCGCCAACAGGCCGACACCGGCACCAAGATGGTGCACATCGGCGCCAATACCCGCTCGACCATCGTCAGCAAGGGCATCAGCGCCGGCCGGTCGAACAACACTTATCGCGGGCTGGTGCGGGTGCTCGCCGGCGCCGACAACGTGCGCAACTTCACCCAGTGCGACTCCCTGCTGCTCGGCGACCAGTGCGGCGCGCACACCGTGCCCTACATCGAGGTCAAGAACCCGACCGCGCAGATCGAGCATGAAGCGACGACCTCGAAGATCAGCGAGGACCAATTGTTCTACGCGATGAGCCGCGGCCTCGACGCCGAAAGCGCGGTGGCGCTGATCGTCAACGGCTTCGCCCGCGAGGTCTTGAAGCAGCTGCCGATGGAGTTCGCCGTCGAGGCGCAGAAGCTGCTCGGGATTTCGCTTGAGGGGAGTGTGGGATGAGCAGACTGGCTAAGGCAAAGTCCGGGCTCCGCTATGTTCCGCTCGAGGCTTACCTGGTCCTCGCACTTCTCATCGCTGCCGTTTTCTGGAGCGGCACGTCGTCCGGTCGTTCCTTCTGGGGTGACATGGCGTGCAGGGGCTACCTGTTTCCAAAGTGGATCGAGCAAAAAGATCCGAATGTCCGCCGTGGACTTAATACGCCATCCGAACAGAAGGAAGCGTTCGAAAGGGCCGCACGGCACGTAGGCTACGATGAGCGAACCTCCAAAGCGGTGGGCCTGTCTGCTGCAACTCTCTGCAATCAAAAAGACGTTCGATAGATGCTCAACATTCAAAACCTCCACGCAACTGTCGCCGACAAGCCGATCCTCAATGGCGTCTCGCTCGCTGTTCCGGCGGGCGAGGTGCACGCGATCATGGGGCCGAACGGGTCGGGCAAGTCGACGCTGGCTTATGTGCTCGCCGGACGGCCGGGGTATGAGGTGACGGAGGGGTCGGTGAGGTTTTCCCCCCTCCCGGAACCGGGAGGGGTCGGGGGAGGGCCTGTTGATCTCGCCCCTGACTCCGACACGCCCTCCCCTCAATCCCCTCCCGCAAGCGGGAGGGGAGGTTTGGACCTCCTCGCCCTAGAGCCGCACCAGCGCGCCGCCGCCGGACTGTTCCTCGGCTTCCAATATCCGGTCGAAATCCCCGGCGTGTCGATGCTGCAGTTCCTTCGCGAGAGCCTCAACGCGCAGCGCCGCGCCCGCGGCGAGCCGGAGCTCAGCGGTGCCGAGTTCATCAAGCTCGCCCGCGAGCAGGCGGCGCTGCTCGACGTCGATGCCGACATGCTCAAGCGGCCGGTCAACGTCGGCTTTTCGGGCGGCGAGAAGAAGCGTGCCGAGATGGTCCAGATGGGCATCATGAGCCCGCGCTTCGCCATCCTCGACGAGACCGACAGCGGCCTGGACATCGACGCTCTGCGGATCGTCGGCGAAGGCATCAACCGGATCATGCGCTCAGCGGACAAGGGCGTGCTTTTGATCACCCATTACGAGCGCCTGCTCGAATATGTCCGGCCGGACCGCGTCCACGTGCTCCAGGCCGGTCAAATCACCCGCTCGGGCGACATCGAGCTCGCCCGCACCCTCGAGCGCCAGGGCTATGCGGAGGCGGCGGCGTGACGACCATCGCCGTCATCTCGGCGTGCATCGCCTTGGTGATCGTGCTCGGCACGGTCCGCGGCAAGCCGGGTCGCGGGATCGCCGACACGGCGCTGCTGGTGATCGTGTTCGGACTGCTGGCGATCGCCGATTTCATCGTCGGC
Source organism: Sphingomicrobium sp. (assembly GCA_035540475.1). Lineage (GTDB taxonomy): Bacteria > Pseudomonadota > Alphaproteobacteria > Sphingomonadales > Sphingomonadaceae > Sphingomicrobium. Next base: position 1,589 of record DATLGK010000043.1, on the reverse strand, counting down.
CGATTTGTCGACACAGGCGACGTCGCGGTCTGGGTCGCGATCGCCCTCGCCGCCGGTCTCGCGCTCGATGCGATCTACGGGCTGATGGCGCCCGAGCGGCAACGCCAGCGCGACAGGAAATTGCGCCGGCTGATGAAGAGGCGCGCATGACCGCGCCCTTCCCCACCAGGAAACAGGAGGAGTGGCGCTACGCCGACCTCGAGGCGCTGCAGCCCGTCTGGGAGCAGCTTGGCGAGGTCGAGCATATCGCCGTCGCGGCCGGCGACAGGCTCGAGCTGGTCTGGCTGCCGAGCGCCGACCCGGTGCAGGTGCGGCGCGTGCATCTGACGCTCGGCGAAGGCGCGAAGGCGCGCATCTTCGCGCTCAACATCGCCGGGCAATATGGCCGGATCGAACTGGAGGCCGAGCTCGCGGCAGGCGCCAATTTCGAGCTTTACGGCGCCAATATCGGCGGCGGCCAGGCGAACAACGAGTTCGTCACCAGCGTCCGCCATTTGGGGCCCGGCGGGCGGTCGCGCCAGACCATCCGCTCGGTGCTGGGCGGCAAGGCGGTCGGCTCCTATCTCGGCAAGGTCGAGGTGGCGCGCGGGGCGCAGCAGACCGACGGCGAGCAATCGGTCAAGGCGATGCTGCTGGATCGCGGAGCCAACGCCAATTGCAAGCCCGAGCTCGAAATCTATGCCGACGACGTCAAATGCGCGCACGGCGCGAGCGTAGGCGAGCTCGATGCCGATCAATTGTTCTACGCGCAGAGCCGCGGGCTCGATCCGGCGGCGGCGCGGGCGCTGCTGCTCGAAGGCTTCGTCATGGGCCTGTGGGACGAGGTCGCCGACGACGCGCAGCGCGGCGCGATCGCGCACGCCGCGCGCGAGGCGCTGCGGAGGGTCGCATGAACGTCGAGACCGCCATCCACTCGACGCTCGACGTGCGCGGAGAATTCCCCGGGATCGCCGACTGGCACTATCTCGACAGCGCGGCGACGGCGCAGAAGCCCAAGGCGGTGATCGACGCGATCGCCCGCGCCTATGGCCCCGATTATGCGACCGTTCACCGCGGAGTCTACCAGCGCTCATCAGATATGACCGGCCGCTACGAAGCGGCTCGGGCGGCGGCGGCGAGTTTCATCGGCGGGAAGCCGGAAGAGCTTGTCTTCACCCGCGGAGCGACCGAGGCGATCAACCTCGTCGCGCGCTCGCTGCCCAGGCAGGGACGGGGCCGCGTGCTGCTGTCGGTGCTCGAGCATCACAGCAACATCGTTTCCTGGCAGCTCGCCGGCTACGAGGTCGACGCGGTGCCGCTGACCGAGGACGGCAGGATCGACCTCGATGCGGCGGAAGCGATGATCAGCGAGCAGCATCGCATCGTCGCCTTCGCCCATGTGTCAAACGTGCTCGGAAGCGTGCTCGACGCCAGGCGCGCGGCCGAGATCGCGCATTCCAAGGGCGCATTGCTTCTGCTCGACGGCTGCCAGGCGGTGCCGAGGCTGCCGGTCGACGTCGCCGAGATCGGCTGCGACTTCTACGCTTATTCCGGCCACAAGCTTTACGGACCAACCGGCATCGGCTGCCTGTGGGGCCGCTCCGAGCTGC
>DATLGK010000042.1:0-15237 GCA_035540475.1 Sphingomicrobium sp. | reverse complement strand
GGGGCTTCGCAGGACGAGGTCGACGCCTGGTACGCGCACTGGATCCGCGAGGGGCTCACACCGCTCGAAGCGATGGCCTCGCCCAGGGCCGGCGACTTCCTGTTCGGCGATACCCCGACCATCGCCGACGTCTGCCTGGTGCCGCAGCTCTACAATGCGCGGCGGTTCGAGGTGCCGATTGAGGATTTTCCGACATTGTTGCGCGCCGAAGAGAATGCCAACAGGATGGAAGCGTTCGCGGCCGCGCATCCGGACAGGCAAGGAATGGCAGCATGAATCGCGTCGAATCGATCAATCGCGGAATGGACCAGGTAAGGCCGCTCGAGGCGGTCGAAATCCCCTCGATGCAGGGCAAGGTCAGCGACGAAGAATGGGCGATCCGCGTCGACCTCGCCGCCGCCTACCGGATGGTCGCTTACTATGGCTGGGACGACCTCATTTTCACCCATCTCTCGGCGCGCATCCCGGGGCCCGAGCACTATTTCCTGCTCAACCCCTATAACCTCGTGTTCGAGGAAGTAACGGCGAGCTCGCTGATCAAGGTCGATGTCCAGGGCAATCCGGTCGAGCCGACGCCGTTCATCACCAACCCGGCCGGCTTCACCATCCATAGCGCGATCCACATGGCGCGCGACGACGCGCATGCGGTGATGCATTTGCACACGCCCGCGGGACAGGCCGTGGCCGCGCATAGCGAAGGCCTGTTGCCGCTGACCCAGACGGCGATGCTGGTGCGCGGCGACGTCGCCTTCCACGATTATGAGGGCGTCGCGGTCGACCTCGACGAGCGCGAGCGGCTGGTCGCCGACTTGGGCGACAAGAACGCCATGATCCTTCGCAACCACGGCACGCTCGCGGTCGGCAAGAATGTCGGTGAATGTTTCGTGCGGCTCTATTTCCTCGAGCGCGCGTGCCAGGCGCAGGTGATGGCGCTGAGCGCGGGCGATGCGGTCAACAACCCGCCCCAGGGAGCGCCCGAGCTGACAGCGCAACAGGGCCAGGTCGGCGTGACGATCGCCGCCAATTTGCTCGCCTGGCCGGCCTTGAAGCGCAAGGCGTATCGGCTCGACCCGAGCTTCGCGACCTGAGTTGAAGATCAAGGCGGCATCGGTCAGCGACTATCGCGCGCTCGCCAAAGCGCGGCTGCCGCACTTCCTGTTCGAATATCTCGACGGCGGGTCGTACGACGAAGTGACGCTGAGGCGGAACGTCGCGGACCTGCAGTCGGTGGCGCTGAAGCAGCGCGTGCTGCGCGACGTGTCGGAGATCGACCTGTCGGCCGAGCTGTTCGGCAAGCGCTGGGCAATGCCGGTCGGGCTGGGGCCGGTCGGCCTGTCGGGGCTCTACGCCCGCCGCGGCGAAGTTCAGGCGGCGCGGGCGGCGGCCATGGCGGGCGTACCGTTCACTTTGTCGACGCTGAGCGGATGTTCGATCGCCGAGGTCGCCAAAGCCGCGCCGCTGTGGTTCCAGCTCTACATCGTCAAGGACCGCGCGTTCGTGCGCGACATGATCGCGCGCGCGAAGGAAGCGGGGTGCGGTGCGCTCCTGCTGACGGTCGACCTCGCCGTGCCCGGCACCCGTTACCGCGATTATCGGGCCGGACTGTCAGGCTCAATGCGCGGCCCGGCGAGCCGCTTCGGCCAAGTCATGCAGCGGCCTGGCTGGGCGTGGGACGTGGCGCTTCGCGGCCGGCCGCTGACAATGGGCAATCTCGAGCCTCTGCTCGGCTCCGGCGCCGCGCTCGCCGATTTGATGGGCTGGGTCGCGCGCAATTTCGATGCCAGCGTCAGCTGGAAGGACGTCGGATGGGTGCGCTCCGAGTGGGACGGGCCGCTGGTCATCAAGGGGATCCTCGATCCGGACGATGCGCGCGAAGCGGCGCACAGCGGCGCGGACGGGCTGGTGGTGTCCAACCATGGCGGTCGCCAGCTCGACGGGGCCTTGTCGAGCGCGCGGGCGCTGCCGCGGGTCGCGGAGGCGGTCGACGGATCGGTCGCGGTGCTGGTCGACGGCGGGGTTCGGTCCGGCCTGGACGTGGTGCGGATGCTGGCGCTCGGCGCCGATTTCGTGCTGCTGGGGCGGGCCTGGGCCTATGCGCTGGCCGGCGCGGGCGAAGCCGGGGTCGCGCACGCGCTCGAGCTGGTCGACGCGGAGATGCGCGTGGCGATGGCCCTGACGGGGTGTACCAGTGTCAGCGAACTGAACGGTGAGATCATCGCGCAATGATCGATTTCGCTGCAAGTGTCCCCGGACACTTGGCGAAATCGATGGTCGGGGAGAGAGGATTCGAACCTCCGGCCCCTGCCTCCCGAAGACAGTGCTCTACCAGGCTGAGCTACTCCCCGACCGGAACCCGCGGATGCGACACAGGATCGCGGCGGGAGCCAAGGCCGCGGCTAGATAGAAGCACGGTGCCCCAAGCGCAACCGGTCATTAGCGGCCGATCGCGCCGAGCCATTCCTGGTGACGGACGAATTTCTCGCGCGGACTGCCGGGACGGGCGCGGGCGACCTCGGTCGCTTCGATCTTGCGCCAGTCGTCATAGTCGGTCGGCATGACGCCGCGGCTCTGGAGCAGGGGCTTGAGCGCTTCGGCCCCGCGGCGGTTGCCGCCGCTTCCCGGCGCGAGCTCGACAGCGATCTGGTCGGCGACCTCATAGCCGTCGGGGCGATTGGTACCGATCGTGCCGGTCGGGCCGCGGCGCGCCCAGCCGACGGCGAAAAGCCGGTCCGAAATGCGGCCGCGCTCATTCACGAACTTTCCGCCTTCGAACGGAACGTCGGTGATCGGGGAGGTCGAATAGCCGATCGCGGTGATCGCGAGCGTCGCGGGGACTTCGTAGGTCTCGCCCGTGCCGCGCGCCCCGCCCTTCTCATCGAGCTCGGTGCGCTCGATGATGATCCGCTCGAGGCTGCCCTCACCCTCGAACGCGACGGGCTTGGCGAAGAAGTCAAAGATGATGCGCTTGGGCTTGTCCTGCGGTAGATCGGCGAAGCCGCGCAGCAGGCCGACCGACTTTCTGAGCCCCGGCTCGAGCGGCTCGTCGGCCTCGGGCGGCGGGAAGTCGGCGAGCTCGACGACCGGCACTGCGGCCTCCAGATGGCCGAGTTCGCCGAGCTCCTTGGGCGTCATCGCGACCTGGTGCGGACCGCGGCGCCCGAGGATGGTCACGGTGCGGATCGCGGATTTGTCGAGCGCTTCGAGCGCATGGCCGACGATGTCCGAGCCTTCGAACTCGTTGCGGGTCTTGGAGAGGATGCGCGCGCAGTCGAGCGCCACATTGCCGGCGCCGACAACGGCTGCGTCGCTGCCGCCAAGCGGCGGATCCAAATCGGCGAAATCGGGATGGCCATTGTACCAGCCGACGAACTCGGCCGAGCCGATCACGCCGGGCAGGTCTTCGCCCGGAATGCCGAGCTTGCGGTCGTGCGGAGCCCCGGTGGCGAGGATGACCGCGTCATAACATTCGAGAAGCTCGCTGACCGACACGTCGCGTCCGACGCAGACATTGCCGATGAAGTCGACGCCCGCGCAATCGGCCACCTTGTCGTAGCGCTTGCTCACGGCCTTCAGCGATTGATGGTCCGGCGCGACCCCGAACCGGATCAGCCCGTAAGGGACCGGATAGCGGTCGATGATGTCGATGCGCGCATGTTCGCCATAGGCTTTTTCCAGCGCTTCGGCGGTGTAGAAGCCGGCCGGTCCCGAGCCGACGATCGCGAAGTGGCGCATCTAAACTCCCGCTCTGCCGTCATTGCGAGCGTAGCGAAGCAATCCAGCGGCGCAAACTGGATTGCTTCGTCGCTTCGCTCCTCGCAATGACGACTTAGCCGCGGTGATCTTCGAGGAGGACGTGGCCCTTCTTTTGCAGGGCGCCCTGGATCAGGCCGGCGAACATGCCGAGCATCCCGGGCAGCAGCACGCGCAGGTGGACCTTGGATTCCATCACCTCGATCGTCGCGCTGACCTGCTGGCCCATGGCTGCGACGTCGAGGTTGAGCTGGTCGCCGCTCCACCCGGACTGCACCTCGGCACCGCCCGGAATATGCTCCTGCAGCTTGTGGACGTTGTTGGCGATGCGCCGGCGCGCTTCGTCCTTGCCGAGGCCGTGGGGCAGGTCCACGTCGATGGGCTGTGTCATGGTAATCATACAGTGGGCCGCCGTTCAGCGCTTTTCAAGCTGCGGCATCCCAGTATGACTTTGACGATGAAGCTGTTGCTGCTGCCCGCCCTGCTCTTTTCGGCGACCGCTGCGGCCGCGCAGCCGACGATCGCGCCCCAGGCTGTGCCAGCGGTCTGGGACCCGGTCGCGCCTTATATCACCGCCGGGCAGGACGAACCGGGCTACCGCGCCTGGTATATGGCCGACCCCACGCGGCCGACCCAGGTGCGCGCCTTCAACGCTTATCTTGTTTCCAGCGGCGTCGGAGGGATCCTGCCGACCTGGCAGCTGCTGCGCACGGCGACCTCGTGGCGCGAGTGCGGGCAGCAGCCGTTCGAAGTGCCGCCGGCCGAGAATTGGGTCAATATCGTCCAGACCCTTCGGTACATCCGCGACCATGTGATCCCCGCGATCGGGCCGGTCGAGCCAGTCTCGGTCTATCGAAACCCGGTGCTCAACATTTGCGCGGGGGGCGCTCCCGAAAGCGCGCACAAGACGGATTCGGCGATCGATATGGTGCCGCTTCGGCCGATCACCCGCGAAGCGCTGATGGCCGCGCTGTGCGACGTCCATTCGACCCGTGGCCCAGCCTATCGCGCGGGGCTGGGCTTCTACGCTTTTGTCCGCTTCCACGTCGACAGCATGAAGTTCCGGCGCTGGAACATGGACCCGGCGGTCGCGCAGCATTGCCCTCCGATCATCCAGCCCGAGGATGTCGCAAGCGTCGCCCAACCGCCCGCGGCCGCGCCGCCGCCGCCCCTCGCCGCGCCGGGAGCGGGGGCGACTGTGACCCCGGAGCGCGGGCAGCGGCCAAACCGCTAGGCGTACGCGCTCGACTCTTGTGTGACCTCAAAGCAACACCATATCGCTCCCAACCAAAGGGGTAGGGTCATATGGATTTTGAAAAGCTCACCGACCGCGCCCGCGGCTTCCTCCAAGCGGCGCAGACGATCGCGGTGCGCGAACATCACCAGAGGATCACGCCGGCGCATTTGCTGAAAGCGCTGCTCGACGACGAGCAGGGCATGGCGGCCGGGCTGATCAATGCGGCTGGCGGCGATGCCAAGACGGCGAGCCAGGAGGCCGATCTGCTGGTTGCGAAAGTGCCTGCCGTGACGGGCACCGGGGCAACCCAGGCGCCGGGGCTGGACGGCGACGTGATCCGTATCCTCGACCAGGCCGAGCAGATCGCGAAAAAGGCCGGCGACCAATATGTGACCGTCGAGCGCATCCTGCTAGCGATGGCGCTGGCCAAGAACACCGAGGTCGGCGAAGCGCTGGCAAAGGCCGGCGTGACGCCGCAAAATCTCAATACGGCGATCGACAAGCTGCGCGGCGGGCGCACCGCCGACACGCAATCCTCGGAGGACCGTTACGACGCGCTCAAGCGCTACACGCGCGACCTGACCAAAGCGGCGCGGGCCGGCAAGCTCGATCCCGTGATCGGGCGCGACGAGGAAATCCGCCGCACCGTCCAGGTTCTGGCGCGCCGCACCAAGAACAATCCCGTGCTGATCGGCGAGCCCGGCGTGGGCAAGACGGCGATCGCCGAAGGGCTCGCCCTGCGCATCGCCAATGGGGACGTTCCCGACGGGATCAAGGACAAGCGCCTGCTCGCGCTCGACATGGGCGCGCTGATCGCCGGCGCGAAATATCGCGGCGAGTTCGAGGAAAGGCTCAAAGGCGTGCTCGACGAAGTGCGCCAGGCCGAGGGCGACATCATCCTGTTCATCGACGAGATGCACACTCTGGTCGGCGCCGGAAAGGCCGAGGGCGCGATGGACGCGGGCAATCTGCTGAAGCCGGCCCTCGCCCGCGGCGAGCTGCACTGCATCGGCGCGACCACGCTCGACGAATATCGCAAATATATCGAGAAGGACGCGGCGCTGGAGCGGCGCTTCCAGCCGGTGTTCGTCGGCGAGCCGACCGTCCCCGACACCATCTCGATCCTGCGCGGGCTCAAGGAGAAGTACGAGCTGCACCACGGCGTGCGCATCACCGACGCGGCGATCGTCGCGGCGGCGACCTTGAGCAACCGCTACATCACCGACCGCTTCCTCCCCGACAAGGCGATCGACCTGATGGACGAGGCGGCAAGCCGGATCCGCATGGAGGTCGAATCCAAGCCCGAGGAGATCGAGAATCTCGACCGGCGCATCATCCAGCTCAAGATCGAGCGCGAGGCGCTGAAAAAAGAGCAGGACAAGGCCTCCAAGGACCGGCTTGGCAAGCTCGAGGAGGAGCTGGCCAATCTCGAACAGCAATCGGCCGAGCTGACCCAGCGCTGGCAGGCCGAGAAAGAGAAGATCGCCGGCGAGGCGAAGATCAAGGAGCAGCTCGACGCCGCGCGCCTCGAGCTCGAGCAGGCGCAGCGGTCGGGCGACTTGGCCAAGGCCGGCGAGCTGCAATACGGCCGCATTCCCGAGCTCGAAAAACAGCTCGCCGAAGCGCAGACGCACACCAAGGGCGCGATGCTGCGCGAGGAAGTGACCGACCAGGATATTGCCGGCGTGGTCAGCCGCTGGACCGGAATTCCGGTCGAGCGGATGATGGAGGGCGAGCGCGAGAAACTGCTGCAGATGGAAGCAGCGATCGGCGCCCGGGTAATCGGCCAAGAGGATGCGGTGAAAGCGGTGTCGGCAGCGGTCCGCCGCGCCCGCGCGGGGCTGCAAGATCCGAACCGGCCGCTCGGCTCATTCCTGTTCCTAGGCCCCACCGGCGTCGGCAAGACCGAGCTCACCAAGGCGCTGGCCGAATTCCTGTTCGACGATTCGAGCGCGATGGTCCGCATCGACATGAGCGAGTTCATGGAAAAGCATGCGGTCGCTCGGCTGATCGGCGCTCCTCCCGGCTATGTCGGCTACGAGGAAGGCGGGGTGCTGACCGAGGCGGTCCGGCGCCGGCCCTACCAGGTCGTCCTTTTCGACGAGGTTGAGAAGGCGCACAGCGACGTGTTCAACGTGCTGCTGCAGGTTCTCGACGACGGCCGCCTGACCGACGGCCAGGGCCGCACGGTCGACTTCACCAACACGATCATCATCCTGACCTCGAACCTCGGTTCGCAATATCTCGCCTCGCTCGGCGAGGATGAACCGGCCGAAAAAGTCGAAAGCCAGGTGATGGACGTGGTGCGCGCCCATTTCCGGCCCGAGTTCCTCAACCGGCTCGACGAGATCATCCTGTTCCATCGCCTGAGCGCGGGCCACATGGGCCCGATCGTCGATATCCAGGTGGCACGGCTGCAGAAGCTGCTCGAGGACCGTAAGATCAAGCTCGACCTCAGCGACGCGGCGCGCGCCTGGCTCGGCCGCGTCGGCTACGACCCGGTCTATGGCGCAAGGCCGCTGAAGCGCGCCGTGCAAAAATATTTGCAGGACCCGCTCGCCGACAAAATCCTGTCGGGCGAAATCGCCGACGGGTCGACGGTGCGCGTCGACGAAGGCGACGGCGGCCTGATGCTTAGTCCCGCCAGTGAGATGCGCCAGGCGGCGGAATAAGGGCTAGTTTTCCCCTCCAGCGCCATCGGCAGCCGGCCGAGCCTTGTCATTGGGGGTGCGCGCCTGCGGATTGTCGTTTCGCGGCGGCACCACGGTGCAGACGCGCTTGGGCGTAACCGAGCCGATCAGCGCCTCCGACCTGCAAATCCTCCGCACCTTCGCCGGGGCTTCAGCGGGAGGGGGAGCCGGGGCCACCGCATTTGCAGCGGAGGATGATGCGGCAAGCAAGGCGAACGCAAACGACACGAACATGACGGCTCCTGTACACGAGAGCCCCACTGACTCGTCGGCGACTTGATCGAAGTCAAGGAATCCGCCGCAGCCGTTCGTCGAAAAGTTGGGCCTCGCCGGTCAGCGCTGCTTCTGCGCGTCGGCCACGGCGAACATGCGGCAGATCATGTCCCGCTCGTGCTCGCTCAAATGCGGATTCCAGCAGTCGAGGATGAGGACGGCGCGGTCCTTGTCGCTCTTGTTCCACGCCTCGTGCTCGATGGTGTCGTCGAAGGCGAAGGCCTGGCCTTCTACCCACTCGCGGGTTTCGCCGCCAACGCGGAAGGCGCAGCCGGGAGGGACGATCAATGGCAGGTGGATGATCGCGCGGGTGTTGGTCACCCCGGTGTGAGGGGGGATATGCTTGCCGGCCTTGAGGATCGAGAAAAAGACGGTCGGCGCCCGCCCGGGCACTCCCGCGAGCGGCAGGCGCTCGACGATCTCGGCGGTCTTGGGCGCGCGCGCGCACGCCCCTTCTATACGCTCGCCTTCCCGCCACAGATGCAGCGCGCTCCAGTCGAGCGAGCCGTCGAGCCGGCTCCATTTGTTCTCGGGCGTTCCCGGCGGCATCGTCACATAAGGCGAGAGACCAGGGTCATCTGAGGCGAGCAGAGCGATGACTTCGGCGCGGATCACATCGGTTTGCGCTTCTAGCTCCTCCAGCCAGGGGAAATGATCGCGGTCGAAATATTCGTCGGCCGGCAGGAACGGATAGTGCATGCCGAAACATTCGTTGGTGTAGATGCGGCGGCGACCGAGCATATGGTCGATGGCGGCGGTGACGCGGCGGCGGTCGCGCGCCGAGACGGCGGCGAGGTCCGAGGAGAGCTCGGCGGACAGTGCGTCGCCGAGCTGCTGATTGAAGCGGGCGACGAACTCGCGCGCGTGCGCAAAGGCCGCCTTGAGCTCCGGCGCCGGCGCGGGCCAGTTGGTGGCAAGCTGCGCCACGCCCGACCAGCGGATCATCGCATCACCCATCTCACCGCGGCGCTCGTGCAATTCGGCAAGGCGGATCAGCGCCTTCACATCGCGCTGATCGATCTCCAGCGCGGATTCGAGCGCGGTCCGCTCCGCCTCATCGTCCCCGGCAAGGCGATGAGCATTGGCAAGGTTGAGCCATAGCGGAGCCGCCTTGGGGTCCGCCTGCGCCGCAGCGGCGAAATGGCGCTGTGCGGCGGCAAAGTCCTTGCGGGCAAGCGCATCCATGCCGAGCATGTTGTGGGCAACGGGATGATCGCCGCGCAGCTCGAGAGCGGCCTTGGCCTCCCGCACGAACTCTTCGCGCCGCCCTTGCTGCTGCGCTCGCGCAGCGCGGGCGAGATGCTCGTCGACGGTCGTTGCCATGGGCGCAGATGAAGGCGCTTTTGCCGAGGGGTCAAGCCGTGGCTTGCGGGCCGGCGCTCCATTGCCCACAACGCCGCCGATGAATGCGGCCGTCCCCAGCCTGACCGAGCTGATCGCCGACGGGGACTGGCTCGCCCATCGTTATGACGAGACGCGCGACACAATCGAGTTCCGCCATTTCCCGCGCGATGCGCATCGCGCCGCAACCTTCCTGACCGACCGGGAAGTCGGCGCGGCGCCGCTTGCCGTCTATCCGCGCGCTCAGTGTCTCGCAGAAGCCCAGGAGCGCAAGCTGGCGCCGGCGCGCTTCATTTTCCACTCGGCTTATTGCTGTTCCACCCTGCTTGCCCGCGCTTTCGACATCCCGGGCGTCGCCTACGGGCTCAAAGAGCCGCAGATCCTCAATGACGTGGTCGGGCTGCAACTGCGGCGCCGTGACCCGCGCCAGATCGCGGCCGCGCTCGACGCGGCATTGCTGCTATTGTCGCGGCCGCTGGGCGAGGACGAGGTCAATGTCGTCAAACCCTCCAACCTGATCAACCCGTCGCTGCGGCTGATCAGCGCAATGCGCCCCGACGTCCGCGGGCTGCTGCTTTACGCACCGCTCGAATCCTTCCTGGTTTCGATTGCCCGCAAGGAAATTGAAGGGAGGGCGTGGACCCGCGAGCTGATGTGGAAATTGATTCACCTCGGCCAGGCCGAGCGCTTCGGATTCAATGAAGAGGAGCTGTACCGCCAGACCGACCTGCAGGCAGGCGCGGTGGCGTGGCTGGCGCAGCACGCGCTCTTTGTCGAAGCCGGTACGGCGCACGCGGGCTTCCACACGCTCGACAGTGAGACGTTGATGCGGCGTCCTGCCGAGTGCCTCGCCGCGCTCGGGCAATTGTTCGAATTGGATTTTGACGCGGAAGCGGTGGCCTGTGGCCCTGCGTTCCAAAGGCACAGCAAAGATTCGACCGACTATTCCGCGGAGCAGCGCGAAGCGGAGCGCGAGCGGGGCCGCGCGGCCCACGCGCACGAGATTTCGGTCGTTCTTGAATGGGCAAGCCGCCTGGCGGAGCATGTGGCGCTGCCCATGCAATTACCACGGCCGCTGCTTGGAGACCGCGTATGAACACCCTGGACGATGCCATCCGGATGATCGACTGCGGGCGCGTTGAGGAAGGCGTCCATCTGCTGCGCACGATTGCCTCTGGCGGCGATCCCCGTGGGCTTTATCTCCTTGCCCACATCACCTGGTCCGGAACGCATGTTGCACAGGATCCGCAGCGCGGCCGGCTATTGTTCGAATATGCCGCAGCGCGCGGTCACGGCCAGGCGAACCTTTTCGCGACGAACCTTGTCGCGACGGGCGTCGCAGGACGCCGCGATTGGAGCCTCGCCTTGAGCCGGCTCGAGGACGAGGCGCGGCAAGTTCCGGCGCGCAGACGCACTCTGGCACTGATCGCGGCGATGGACATCGACGCGAACGGCGACCCTCGGTCGACGCCCGAGCCGACGCCGCTTGCTGAACGCCCGTACGTCCGCGTGTTCGATCGCCTGTTGACCCCCGAAGAGTGCGGCTATCTGATTGAAGCCACCGGGGATTCGTTCGAGCCGTCCATGGTCTACAACCGCGAGCGCGAGCTGGTTCGCGACACTATCCGCACATCGGACGGCGCAACATTCCACTGGCTGATCGAAGATCCCGCGGTCCATGCGCTCAATCGCCGCATTGCTTCGGCGACCGGCACCTCATTCGACCAAGGCGAGGCGCTGCAGGTGCTGCGCTATTCGCCGGGCCAGCAATACCGGCCTCATTTCGACTTCGTCCCGGACGCCCAGAACCAGCGCCTGTGGACGGCGCTCATCTACCTCAACGAGGATTATGAAGGCGGTGAAACGCAGTTTGTTGAGACCGGGCTGACGTTTCGCGGCCGAACCGGCGACGTGCTCTTGTTCCGCAACGCCCTTCCCGACGGGTCGATCGACGATGCCGCGCGGCACGCCGGCCTCCCGGTCAACTCCGGAACCAAATATCTTGCGACCCGCTGGGTAAGGGAGCGGCGCTGGATCCCCTGAAACCGCGGCCGCCGGCGTGAGTTCGCTCATTCCCCTGACATAAAAAAAGAGGCGGGCCCGAAGGCCCGCCTCTCCCCTTTTGAAGCTCCGCCTGGATCCTAGAACTTGATCCGGGCGCCCGCCGCAAACCGGCGACCCAGCGGATCGTAGGTGGACGGGAAGGTGTTGCCGCTGTTGAAGGTCGTCGTTCCAACGGAACTGCCAAGGACCGGCGGCTGCTTGTCGAACAGGTTCTGGATCGTGAACGTCAGGTCGAAATGCTCGTTCACGTTGAACCGCGTGGCGAAGTCGAAGTAGGACCGCGCGCTGATCTTGCGGAACTTCGGATCGATCACGCAACCGTCCGGATCGGCGCCGGCCGGATTTTCGCAGCCGGCATCGATTGCCGCGGCAATGTCATCCTGCATCTGCAGCGGCTCGATCCGCATCTTGCCGATGTAGCGCCACAGGAGCGACAGATCGACACGCCCGATCGACAGCGTCGTACGCTCGTTGAAGCTGAACTTCGGGTTCGGGTTGCAGTTGACGCTGTAATAGCCGGCGCACTCGCGATTGATCGACTGCTCCGAGAACTGCGGAGTCGTGATGTTGATCGCCTGGAACTTGTTGCGACGAGTCCAGTTGCCGGTGAAGTTCAGCGCAAGCCTTGCCGGCGCATTCATGATCGAACCGATGCCGCGGCGATAGTCGAGTGTGACGTCGACACCATCGGTCGCGATTCGGCCCAGGTTGGTCAGCGGGACCGGCAGACCCGGAGTCACGCCCGGGTCACCTTCGAGGCCGCCAGTCAAGGGGTTGCGCTGGATGCCAAAACAAGCCGGGCTCGCGGCCGAAGCTGCGGTGACGTTACCAAAACAGGCCTCGATGATATCGCCAGGCGTCGGCGAGCTGATCGCCTCGTTTATCTTGATGTTGTAATAATCGATCGTGGCGTTGAGGCCCGGGATCATGCTTGGCCGCAGAACCGCGCCGATGGTGAATGTATCGGCCTTCTCCGGCTTGAGCGCGAGGCTTCCGCTGAATGTCGCGTTCGCCTGAGCCGCGGTCGGGTTGGTAATGTTCCCCAGCTGAGCAAGCGGCGCACCCTGGGCGACGCAGACCGCGCCGAGGGGAGTCAGCGTTGCCGGAGTCCCGATGAAGAACCGATTGCCCGTGTTGCTGCCGGCGCAGGGATCGACGCCAAGGTTCGTCAGGCCGACGACCCGCGGCGTGAACAGCTCCGAAATGTTCGGCGCACGAACCGCGCGGTTGTAAGCACCACGGAACTTGATGTCCCGCACCGGGGCCCAGCTTCCCGCCAGCTTCCAGGTCGTCGTATCGAAGCCCGCGCTCGCGGTCGCGCCGATCGGCAGAAGCTGCGGGATGTTCGCTTCCTGGATCGTGTAGTGCGACCGGCGAATACCGGCTTCGAGCTGCAGTTCATGGAAGAACGGCCGATCGCTGACGAGAGGCGCGACGATTTCACCGAAGCCTTCGTAGACGTCGAACGCGCCGAAGGTGTCCGGAGCCGCGCCGCCCGCGCCGCCAAGCTCGCTCGGATCCTTGGCGAGCAGGTCAGCCGTCTGTTCCGCGGCATATTTCCGATACTCCGCACCCACCGCGAAACTGACCGGCTGGGCGGCCCAAAGCTGGACCGGCGCGTCGCCGTTGATCGTTCCGCGAGCTTGGGAAAGCTTGACGTCGTTGCGCGTCGTCGCGCCTTGGCTGATGAAGCTCGCCATCGACGGCGTGATCGTCCCTTCCGGGCCAAAGATGTTCAGCGGCACGCACCCGCCGGTCGTGGTCAAACAGGTGTTCGGGTTGGTCGCGAGCAAGGACTGGCGCACGCGCGACAGCAATGCATAGCCCTGGATGTTCTGGACTTTGTCGCTGATACCGCGCGACACGAACGCGTCGAAGCCGATCTTGTCGGTGATGTCGCCGCGCAGACCCGCCCGGAAGTCGAACATCTTGGTGACATAGTTGCTGACGCGCGGGCCAAGCTCCGGCATGCGGCGGCGCAAGCCAACCGTGAACGTCCGGTAATTGGGATCGGTCGTGCTGGTCGCCGCAGCCGCGGCGGCGCACTCCGCGGGAGTGAGGCCGCGGGTCGTTCCGCCACCCGGCAAATTCACCAGCGCATTGTCGCAGAAATATTGACGCTGCGCGGCGCTGAGGAACGGATTGCTGATCGGAACCGTCACAGTGGATCCGAAGATGCCCGACGGCGCGATGATGGTGTCTACCGTGTTGTTGCTGAACATGCCCCGAGCATAGACCGTCAGATTGTCGGTAATGTCGTAGTGACCGGCGCTGAACAGGTTGTACCGCTTGAACGGCACCTGGAAGATGTTCCAGGGGTTGAAGTTGTAAGCCTGATAGAAATTCTGGATTCCCGTGCCCGTCGGGCTGATCTGTTGGCGCGGACGACCGCCGCCGATATCGAACGCGGCCGGAACCGTCGTCGAGGAGCCCGAACCAGCGATAAAGGTCTCGTCGTAGGATTCGATGACGCGCTGCGAATAAGGCCGCTCGCCGCCCATATAGACGGGATCGGCTTCCTGATATCCGACACTGATCACCGCATTGCCGCGGCCATCGTCGAAATTGGCGCCGACGGTGAGGTCGCCGCGCAAATAGTTGCCGTCACCGCGCTTGGTGATCTGGTCGGAGACCGACAATTCCATGCCCGAGAAGTCGCTGCGGGTGATGAAGTTGACGACGCCGCCGACGGCGTCCGCGCCGTAGGTCGAGGACGCGCCGCCGGTCAGCACGTCAACGCGGTCGACGAGTGCCAGCGGAATATTGTTGAGGTCGACGCGACCGACGAGGTCAGCGGGAACGATGCGGACGCCGTCGAGGAGGACGATGTTGCGGTTCGAACCGATGCCGCGGAGGTTGACGTAAGACGAACCGTTGTTGCCGTTATTGACCTGCGAGCCGATGCTCGGCGCGGCGCCCGGGATGGTGCGCAGCACTTCCTCGGCGGTGTTGGTCTGGCGCAGACGAACTTCGTCCTGACTGACCACGGTAACCGGCGCTGACGCGACCAGGTTGGGGTTACGAATGAGAGTACCCGTGATGACGATCTCGCGCGCACTCGTCGGCTCCGCTGGTGCGGCGGACTCGTTCGACTGGACGCCGGCGGGCGGGTATTCATCGGTCGGAGTCGCCGGGGCGCCCTGCCCCTGGGTGTTCGTGGGCGGAGTGGTCGGAGGCGGCGCATCGGCCGGATAGGTCTGTGCGGAAACTGGCGCAGCGAACGCGATTCCCGCGATCACGGTGGTAGCCAGCAGCGAACCCTTGAAACTGCTCTTCGACATTTTTCGTCCCTTCCGAGTGCAATTGCACACGCCCAAGTGCCCGCGTCGGTACGCGGGTTCAGTCGCACTCCTATGTGTAACCCGCCCCGCGGCGCAACTGGCGGCAAAGCGGACAACTGACTTTCGTTAAGTCGTTGTGGCAATTGCGCCACAGCGCATTTGGGCGCGAAAGCGACCCGACGGCACAAAGAAAAGAGGCGGACCCGAAGGCCCGCCTCTCCCTTTTCTCAACGTTCAGGCGTTGCGGATCAGAACTTGATCCGCGCACCCGCCGCGAACGAACGACCGAGCGGATCGTACAGCGATGGGAAGGTGTTGCCGCTGTTCTGCGCCGTCGTACCCGTGTTGTTGCCGATCACCGGCGGATCCTTGTCGAGCAGGTTCCGGATCGTGAAGGTCAGGTCGAAATGCTCGTTCACGTTGAACCGCGTGGCGAAGTCGAAATAGTTGTGCGCCTTGCTGCGGTTAAAGTTGAGCCGCTGCCCATTGTAGGTCCCCGGAGCGCCGTACAGCGGCGACGTCGTCGGGAAGCTCGAAACCACCCCGTTGAACAGGAAGCGGGTGCAGGTCCCTCCGGGCACGCCAGGAGTGGCCGGGTTGC
>DATLGK010000041.1:0-8370 GCA_035540475.1 Sphingomicrobium sp. | reverse complement strand
CTCGGCTTCGATGCCCGTGGCCACGACGGACACTCGGATCTTGCCGTCGAGATCGTTGTTGAACGCCGAGCCCCAGATGATGTTGGCGTCGGGGTCGACCAGCTCCTTGATGTGGCTTGCGGCCTCGTCGACCTCCATCAGGCGCATGTCCTCGCCGCCGGTGATCGAAATGATCACGCCTTTGGCGCCCTTCATGCTGACTCCGTCGAGCAGCGGGTTGGAAATGGCCTTTTCCGCGGCCTCGATCGCCCGGTTGTCGCCATCGGCCTCACCCGTGCCCATCATCGCCTTGCCCATCTCGCTCATCACCGAGCGGACGTCGGCGAAGTCGAGGTTGATGAGGCCCGGCATGACCATCAGGTCGGTGATCCCGCGGACGCCCTGCTGAAGCACCTCGTCGGCCATTTCGAACGCCTGCTTGAAGGTCGTTTCCGAATTGGCGAGGCGGAACAGATTCTGGTTCGGAATCACGATCAGCGTGTCGACGTGCTGCTGGAGCTCCTGGATTCCGGATTCGGCCGAGCGGGCGCGGCGCGCCCCTTCGAAGGCGAACGGCTTGGTCACCACGCCAACGGTCAGGATGCCCCTGTCGCGGGCGGCCTTGGCAATGACCGGGGCTGCGCCGGTGCCGGTCCCGCCGCCCATGCCCGCGGCGATGAAGCACATATGCGCGCCGTCGAGCGCCTGGACGATTTCCTCGATCGTCTCTTCGGCTGCGGCGCGGCCGATCTCGGGCCGCGATCCGGCCCCCAGGCCCTGGGTGATCTTGAGCCCAAGCTGGATGCGGCGGTCGGCGGCCGAATTGTTGAGCGCCTGGGCATCGGTGTTGGCGACGACGAAATCGACGCCCTGGACGTCGGCCCGCATCATGTTGGCGATGGCGTTGCCGCCCGCGCCGCCGACGCCGATCACCGCGATGCGCGGACGAAGCTCGTCGACCTCCGGCCGAATGAAATCAATGCTCATGACCCTAGACCCTCCCCCAAGCGGCAACGCGTTGAGCTTTCTTGGTGAATCTTTGAATCATCACGAGTCGCATGCCAAGCGAAAAAGTTAACGCGGACCAAAAAAGTGGGGGAAAGTGTCGCTTTAAGGACTCAGTTGTTCCGATCTGCGCGGGAAGCGCCGCCGGCGAGATCGAAGCGGACCAGGACGAAGCGCGCTGGGAAGAGCGACTGGCCGAAGGCCGTCAATCAACGGGAACCGAACGAAGGGCTGAATCGCTTCGGGGGAATGAGCAAAGAACGAGTCTATGAAGAGGCCTCAGAGGTGAAGGCTGAGGACGGTGTAGTTCACGTCGATGGACCAGACGCCGTTGACGTGAAGATCACCCCTGAAGCTGCGGAACAGACAGGGCAAAATCTGATCGAAGAGGCTCTGCGCGCGGAGGGGCAGCGGCAAATGAAGCGGCCATCGGACCAGGCCGAGAAGCGATCCTAGCGTGCCTCATTACCTCTTCGGCGACCTGGCGTTTTAGTTCGCCGACGGTGCCGATCGAGTGTCCGCAGTCTTCACAGTCCACGTGCGCGTCGTCCGTAGCTTCCTGGTCAAGCGTGAAGCGGTTTCCGCCGCATTCACGGCAATTGAGCTCGATGCGCATAGTGGCACTACGCGCCAACCGTGCGTAGGTTCAACGAATTGGCTGTGTAAACGTCACAATCCCCTAATGGAGCCCAAGAAGAAGCACCGGCAGACGCGCGGACGCGTTGTGGCTTCGCGGCTCACGTCGCTTTGAGCGCCTGGAACAGCCGCCCGATGATGCCCTTGGCGGGGGGCGGGCGGGTGTTGAGGCCGATGTCGCGAAGGTCGCCGGTCCCCGAGGCGGCGAGCAGCGCCAGCCCGACCAAGGTCGAGAAGGCCGGGCCGCTGTGCGCGTCGGGAAGGCCGGCGATCTGTCTCGGGCGGCCGATCCGGACCGCGCGGCCGAGCACGCCCTGCATATAATCCGCGACATTCTTGAGCTCCGATCCGCCGCCGGTCAGAACCACCTGCCGGCCGACCGGGCCGGTGAAGCCGAGGCCCTTCAGCGCCGCCTCGATCTCGTTGGTGAGCTCCTCGACCCTCTGACGAATGACCATCATCAGCTGGGCGCGTGTGATCTTCATCGGCTCGGCGCCCTGTTCGGCCCCGATCTGCGTCGCCTCGATCATTTCATGATTGTCGCGCGGGCTGGTCATTGCGGAGCCGTAGAAGCATTTGAGCCGCTCGGCATCGCGGCGCTGGACCGCGAAGGCCGCGGCGATGTCATTGGTGATGTCCTTCGCCCCGAGTTCGATCGAGCGGAGGCCGACGAGCATGCCGCCGTAGTGCAGCGACACGTTGGTCACCTCGGCGCCCATCTCGACCAGGGCGACCCCGAGCTCGCGCTCCTCGTCGCTCAAACAGGCGAGCGCGGCGGCAATCGGAGAGGCGACAATCGCTTTGACGCCGAGGTGCGCGGAGCGGATGACCGTGTCGACGTTGCGCAGCGGCGACGGGTCGGCGGCGATAACATGGATGTCGACGCCGAGGCGGTTGGCGTGAAGCCCGATCGGCTGCTGGACGCCTTGGGCGCGATCGATCGTGTAGAGCGCGGGGTGGGCGTGAAGCACGACCTGGCCGTTGCGGTCGATGGCATCCTTGCCTGCCCTCAACAGCTCGTCGACATCGGCCTGCTCGACCGCATGTCCGCCAAGCTCCACCTCGACATTTGCGACGTCGCTGACGAGGCCGCCGGCGCCATAGCTCGCCCACACGTCCTCGACGGTCAGGCCGGACATGCGCTCAGCGAGCTCGACCGCCTCGCGGACAGCGAATTCGCTCGCGCCCATGTCGGTGATGAACCCGCGGCGCACGCCGCGGCTTTCGCGCTGCCCGGTACCGAGGACTGCCAGATGGCCATCCTCGTCGGCGCGCGCGATCATCGCGCTGACCTTGGACGAGCCGATGTCGAGCGCTGCGATCAGTTTCGGTTCGGCGGCGGCGGCCATGCCCGCGTCAGCCCTGCGGCTTGGGCGCCGGCACGACCGGCTCGCCGGGCGCGCGCGGAAGCCGGACGATCATCTTGCCCGGCACGCGCAGGTCGAAGCGCACCACGCCGCGGCCGAGAAGGCCGCTTTCCTTGTCGAGACGGGCGAATTTGACGAGGACGGCGCGCGCGGCCTCCTCCCCTTCGGGCAGAGCGATGGTCTCGCCGCTCTGGAAATTGAGATCCCAGCGGCGCCCGCCGATCCAGGTGGCCGAAGTGAGTTGCGGCTTCAGCGTCGGGACCTCGGCCATCAGGCGGCTGAGCTGCTGACCCTGAAGGTTGGCCCCCGGGCCGATAAGAAGCGGCAGATCGGGCATCTTGGCGACCGCGACACGGTCGAGGACAATGCCGGTCTCGTCGATGAGCGCGAGCTCGCCGCTATTCTGCCACAGCGCCGCCGGGCTGCGCTCGACGATGTCGATCACCAAAGTGTCGGGAAGGCGGCGCGACACTCGCGCGTCCTTCACCCAGCCGAACCGCAGCAGGCGGTCGCGGATCGCGGACACATCGACCAGCAGTTGCGGCGCCTTGGCCAGTGCCGCCTCGTCGGACGCGCGCCGCAATTCGTCGGTCACGACATCGTCGACGAGCGTGCGGTCCATCCGTTTCAGCCCGACGATCTGATAGCCGTTGACCGTGAAGCCGGCGCGGCCCGCCACCGTACCCGCGGCGCGTTCCGCCTTGGCCGGAATATCGAGCGCCAGCATCACGGCGATGGCCATGGCGAGCAGGAAAGCGGCGAAAGCGAGGCCGGCGAGCCGGTTCGCTCGCGCCTGATCGACCGGCAGGCGCTTCGCGATCCGCTTCGGCACCGCGACCTTGGCGGCACGCTTCGGCCTGGCGCGTGCAGCCCCACCGCGCCGGACGTGCGCCGCGCTCATTGCAAAGCCTCGGCGATGAGGCGCTCGACCAACTCGCCATAGCCGATGCCGCGGATCTTCGCCTGCTCCGGCACCAGGCTCAGCGGAGTCATTCCCGGCTGGGTGTTGACCTCAAGCAGATAGACGCCCGCCTCGCCCTGCTCGTCGTCCCAGCGGAAGTCGGAGCGCGACGCTCCCTTGCAGCCGAGCAGCCGGTGAGCCCTGGCGGCCATGTCCATCATCGCCTGGGCGATGTCGTCCGGCACCTCGGCCGGGCAGATATGCTCGGTCAGGCCGTCGGTATATTTCGCGGCATAGTCGTAAAAGCCCGCTTTGGGCCTGAGCTCGGTGACAGCCAGCGGCTCGTCGCCGAGGACGGCCACGGTCAGCTCGCGGCCTTTGATGAAGGGCTCGGCGAGCAACGTGTCGAACTCGTGCCACGGCCCGGGGACGTCGCGGCCGACCGGATTGCCGTAATTTCCGTCGGCGGTGACGATGGCGACGCCGACGGACGAGCCTTCGTTGACGGGTTTAAGCACGTAAGGCCGGGGCAGCGGATCCTCGCGATACACGCTCTCGCTCTCGACGATCCTGCCCGCCGGCATGCGAATGCCGTGCGGCACCAGCACCATCTTGGTCAGCTCCTTGTCGATGGCGATGACCGAGGTTTCGAGGCCGCTGTGGGTATATTTAAGACCCATCAGGTCCATCATGCCCTGCACCGTCCCGTCCTCTCCAGGCGTGCCGTGGAGGGCGTTGAAGACGATATCCGGCTTGAGCTCGGCCAGGCGCCGGGCGACGTCGCGCTCCATGTCCAGCATGGTCACGTGTCGCCAGCCGCGCTCGCGCAGCGCAGCCTCGATGCCGCGGCCGCTGGTCAGCGACACTTCGCGCTCTGAAGACCAGCCGCCCATCAGGACGACGACATGCAAATCCCGGTTCATTCGGCGCCGACCCGCTGGATTTCCCATTCGAGACTGATGTGCGTCTTCTGCTCGACGCGCCGGCGCACTTCCTCGCCCAGCGCCTCGATGTCCGCGCTGGTCGCGCTACCGAGGTTCAAGAGAAAATTGCAATGCTTCTCGGACACCTGTGCGTCGCCGATTTTGAGGCCGCGGCAGCCCGCGGCGTCGATCAGCGCCCAGGCCTTGTGCCCCGGCGGATTCTTGAACGTCGAGCCGCCGGTGCGGCTTCTCAGCGGCTGCGATTCTTCTCGGGCGCGCGCGATCGCGTCCATCTCAGCGCCGATCGCCTCGGGATCGCCGGGCGTTCCGCGGAAAACCGCCTCCACGACAATCGCGCCGTCGGGCACGTCGCTGTGGCGATAGCTGTAGCCGAGCCGCTCGAGGGGCCTTTCGACGACCTCGCCGCTGCGCAGCACAAGGCGGGCGGAGACGAGGATGTCGCTGACTTCACGGCCATAAGCGCCGCCGTTCATCCGGACGAAGCCGCCGACGGTGCCGGGGATGCCGCGCAGGAACTCCAATCCGGCGATGCCGCAATCGCGCGCGGTCGAGGAAACGAGGATGCCGCTCGCCCCGCCGCCGCAGCGCAGCGTCACACCATCCACCTTCTCGATCTTGGCGAACGGCTTGCCCAGGCGCACGACGACCCCGGGGACGCCGCCGTCCCGCACGATCAGGTTCGACCCGAGGCCGAGCGCCATGACCGGGGTGGCGGGGTCGAGCTCGCGAAGAAAGGCGATGAGGTCTTCCTCGTCCTTCGGCTCGAACAGCCATTCGGCGCTGCCGCCGCTCTTGAACCAGACGAGAGGTGCGAGCGCCGCGCCCGGCGTGAGCTTGCCCCGGACGGCGGGCATGGTCGCGACATCGCTCACTTCTTCGCCCTCGTTTCGGCGAGGCATGTCGGAAGCGCGACCGCCCATTTCGTGATGTCACCGGCGCCCATGCAGATCACCATGTCCCCTTCGGCAGCGAGGTCGCGCAGGTTCATGCACAGATCGTCGAGGTTCTCGACCGTTCGCACCATGCGGTGGCCGTGCGCGCGCAATCCTTCGACCAGCGCCGCGGCATCGACGCCTTCGATCGGCTCCTCACCCGCCGGATAGACAGGCGTCACGAACACCACGTCGGCATCGTTGAAGGCGTTCTGGAACTCCTCCATCAGGGCTTCGAGCCGCGAATAGCGATGCGGCTGCATGACTGCGATGACCCGCCCCCCACCGACGCCGTCGTCGGAGCCGGGCGACGAAGCCACGCCTTCGCGCGCCGCGGACAGTACGGCGCGGATCTCTGTCGGATGATGGGCATAATCGTCGACGACGATCGCTCCCCCGACCTCGCCGACGCGGGTAAAGCGGCGCTTGACGCCATCGAAGCGCTGGAAGCCGGAGATGATCTGCTCGTCGGATATGCCGAGCTCGAGCGCGACGGCGATCGCCGCAAGCGCGTTCTGGACATTGTGGCGTCCGGGAATCGGCACATAGACGTCGGCGATGGTGCGGCGCTCACCCTCGCGCCCCAGAATCACGGCATCGAAGCGGGTACCGCCAGGAACGGGCGTCACATTGTCGGCTCGCACGTCGGCCAGCGCCGAAAAGCCGTAGCTGACGATGCGCCGGTCGCGAACGCGGCCGATGATGCTTTGCACTTCGGGATGATCGACGCACAGCACGGCAAGGCCGTAGAAGGGCACGTTCTCGACGAACTCGACGAACGCGTCCTTGACCTTGTCGAAGCTGCCGTAATGCTCGAGGTGCTCGGGGTCGATGTTGGTGACGACGGCGATGGTCCCGTCGAGCCGCAGGAAGCTGCCGTCGCTTTCGTCGGCCTCGATCACCCACCAGTCGCTTTTGCCGAGGCGCGCGTTGGAGCCGTAGCGGTTGATGATCCCGCCGTTGATCACCGTCGGGTCGAGTCCGCCGGCATCGAGCAAGGCGGCGATCATCGAGGTCGTCGTCGTCTTGCCGTGAGTGCCGGCGACCGCGACCGTCTTTTGCATGCGCATCAGCTCGGCGAGCATTTCGGCGCGCTTGACGCGCGGCAGGCGGCGCTCGGCCGCGGCCTGGATCTCCGGATTGTGATCCTTGATCGCCGAGGAACAGACGACGACCGCGGCATCGCCGAGATTGTCCGGCGAATGGCCGATGCTGACCGGAATGCCGGCTTTCCTCAATTTTTCGACCACGTAGGATTCGGCGACGTCCGAGCCCTGCACCTTGTAGCCGAGCTGGTGCATCACTTCGGCAATGCCCGACATGCCGATGCCGCCGATGCCGACGAAATGGATGGTGCCGATATCCGTCCCCAGGGCCTTCATGCCTGAAGGCCCTCCTTCAAAGTGCGCGCCTTCATCACGCCGGCATGCCTCCGACCGGAACGGCAGCCTTGACCCGCGGCGTGAGCACCGGGCCGACGACAAGCGGCGCAGCCTTTCCAGCGACGCGCTCGACCAGGTCGGCGAGGTCGCGCGCGGCATGCGGCCGGCCGACCGACAAAGCGCGCGCGGCGGCATTGTTCAGCGCCACCGGGTCCATGGCGATCGCTTCGACCTGCCGGGCCAGCGCCTCGGGCGTAAAGCTCGCCTGATCGATCGCGCGGGCGCCCCCGGCGTTCACCAGCTCGCGCGCGTTGGCGGTCTGGTGATCGTCGGTCGCCGCAGCGAACGGGATAAGGATAGCCGGCCGCCCGGCCGCGCTCAGTTCGGCGATCGTCGAGGCCCCCGCGCGGCCGATCACGAGATGGGCGTCGCCAAGCTTTCCGGCCATGTCCTCGATATAGGTCATGAGCTCGGCCGGAATGCCGAGCTCGGCATATTGCGAACGCACCCGCTCGATGTCGTCGGGCCGGCATTGCTGCACGACCTGCAGGCGATGGCGCAGTGACGGATCGAGCAGGCCGAGGCCCGCGGGCACGACCTGGCTGAGCACGCTAGCCCCCTGGCTGCCGCCGGTCACCAGGATCTTGAGCGGGGCGACCTCGTCGAACGGCGGGAACGGCAGCTCGCCGAGCCGCGCGATCTCGTCGCGGACCGGATTGCCGATCAGCACTGCTTTGTCGCGGTATCGCGGCTTCAGCCGGTGGACCTCCTCATAGGCCGTGCCGATCGCTGCCGCTTCGCCGGCCAGCAGCCGGTTGACCCGTCCCATGACCGCATTCTGTTCGTGAAGCACGGTCGGGACATTCAGGGCGCTTGCTGCAAGCAAGGCGGGAAAGGCCGGGTAGCCGCCGAAGCCCACGACCGCGTCGGGCGGGTGATCGCGGTAGAGCCGCTTGGCCTCGCCGCGTCCCCGCGCCACCGAGGCCAGCGCCTTGAGCCAGCCAATCGGGCCGCCGCCGAGCCGGCCGGCGGGCAGGATGTGCACCGGAACGTCCTTGAACAGGCCGGGGAAGCGAGCGCCGCGATCATCGGTGATCAGCAGGACGCCGTGGCCGCGGCTCCTGAGCTCCGCCGCCAGCGCGTGCGCCGGGATCATGTGCCCACCGGTCCCGCCGGCGGCGAGAACGAAATTCATGTTGCCAGCGACTCCCCGCTCCACTTCAC
>DATLGK010000040.1:0-22864 GCA_035540475.1 Sphingomicrobium sp. | reverse complement strand
GGTGCTGGATTCGCTCCGCCAGCCGCTCGAGACCGGCAGCGTCAGCGTCGCGCGCGCAAACACGCACGTGACCTTTCCGGCACGCGTGCAGCTGGTCGCGGCGATGAACCCGTGCCGCTGCGGCCATCTCGGGGATCCGGCGCTCGCCTGCAGCCGCGCGCCGCGCTGCGCGGCGGACTATCAGGCGCGCGTTTCGGGCCCTCTGCTCGACCGTATCGACCTGCACGTCGAGGTCCCTGGTGTGTCGGCCGCGGATCTGACGCTCCCTCCGGCAGCGGAGGGGAGTGCCGAGGTTGCCCGGCGAGTTGCCGCAGCTCGCCAGCTCCAGGCTGAGCGCTACGCGGGGCACAGGGCGCGGACCAATGCCGAAGCCGACGGCGAGCTGCTCGACCAGGTCGCGACGCCGGACGAGCCCGGCCGGAAGCTGCTTGCGGATGCCGCGGCGGCGATGCGAATGTCGGCGCGCGGCTTCCACCGCGTGCTGCGCGTCTCGCGCACCATCGCCGACCTCGCCGGCGCGGAGCGGGTCGGCCGGATCCACGTCGCCGAGGCGCTCAGCTACCGCCGCCAGGCCCCGTGCAACTAGTTGCACAGGCGCATCGATCAGCTAGCATCCAACCACTGATGGAGGGGGAAACCATGAATTCGAATCTGTCGCCAATCGACTGGGCCAAGCGGCCGCTTCAGAAATATGCCGACTTCAGCGGCCGCGCACCGCGCGCGGAATATTGGTGGTTCGCGCTGGCCGTGGTCGTCGCCTACATCGTCGCCGGGATCATCGAGGGCATTGTTGGCATCAACACGATGCTGGCAGGCGTCTATGGGCCGCTGACCGCGCTGCTTGCCCTGGCCTTGCTCGTACCGTCACTTGCCGTCGGCGTTCGACGGCTCCACGACACCAACCGCAGCGCGTGGTGGCTGCTTTGCTCGTGCCATATTGCATCGCAGCTTTCTTGCTCGTGCAGGCAATGGCGTCGGGAAGTGCGACGGGGCTCGGTGCGGCGGGATTGCTCGGGTTCGTCGGGCTTGTTTGCCTCGTCGCATATCTGGTCCTGATGGTGTTGCCGAGCAAGCCGGGCGACAACGCCTACGGGCCAAATCCGTACAGGGAGAGCGGAGCAACAGCCGCGGCCTGAGCGGCGGCATTGCCGCACGGGACGTGCGTCGCTACCCTAGGAACGGCAGGCCGGGCGCCGGGCGCGCCCGGCATCTGCTTTTCGCGTGCCCCTGTGGCGGAATGGTAGACGCGCTCGACTCAAAATCGAGTTCCTTCACCGGAGTGTCCGTTCGAGTCGGACCAGGGGCACCAGCTTCAACTGCGATTGGTAGCTTGCGATTTACTCCGTGACGGGGCGCGAGGCCGCGGATATTCTCGACACCGGCATGGACGCGCGGCGCAAACATCATCACGCGGACGAGACGGGGGACGAAGCCCGCGTCTTGGCGGAAGCGATTACGGCTAAGCGCGACCGCCTGCTCGCCTCGCTAACGCTGATTGCCGGAATCGGCGTGATCGTCGCTATGCCGTTCGCGCTGCGCGCGGGCGCGGAATTCTTCATGCCGGTGACGGCGGCATTGGTCATCGCGATCGCCCTGGTTCCACTGCTCGAATGGTTCGAGCGGCGGGGGATCCCGTCCAAGGCCGCTGCCGGCCTCTGTCTGATCATTTTCCTAACGTTGATGGTCTTCGCCATCGGCTCGATCGTGATTCCGGCGACCGACTGGGTCGCGCAGGTGCCGAGCAAGATCGGGAAGGTGCGGGCGGCGCTCGAGCCGATTTTCGACCTCTACAAGAATCTCGACCGGTTCATCGACCGCACTGTCTCCCAGATCGAGATCAGCCAGGCCGAGCGCACTCGCGCAGTGCGCATCGAAACGCCGAATTCGATGCTTGGGCTGCTGACCAGCTCGGCGCCGCATTTGCTGATCCAGCTGTTCTTCGCGCTGCTCGTGATCTTCTTCTTCCTCGCCGGGTGGACGGCCATGCGGAAGAAAACGATCGTCAGCCGCGGCAGCTTTGAAGGCGCGCTCACCACCGCGCGCGTGATCCAACAGGTGGTCGACGCGACCTCGACCTATTTGGGCACGATCACCCTGATTAACGTCAGCTTGGGGGCGGTGACCGCGCTCGCCCTGTGGTGGCTCGGCATGCCTTCGCCGATCATGTGGGGCGGGATCGTCGCGGTTGCCAACTACATTCCGTATCTCGGGCCGATCGTCTGCTCGCTGCTTCTCTTTCTCGGCGGGCTGATGACCTACCCGGACGTGTGGGGTGCGCTGATGCCTCCCGCGGTGTTCATCGCCCTCCACATGATCGAGGCGAATTTCGTGACACCGCTGGTGGTCGGCCATCGGCTGACGATCAGTCCGCTCGCGATCCTTGTTTCCCTGTCCTTCTGGGCCTGGGTATGGGGGACGACCGGCGCGCTGCTCGCGGTTCCGCTGCTGATCATCATGAAGACCGTATTCTCGGCGGCCGGGACGCCCGACATCGCTGGATTCCTGTTCGAGCACGGCACGCTGACCCACGTCGGCGACCCGGACGAGGAAGAAATCGAGGAGCGGCAGGAAATGCAGCCGGCGATGGTTGACACTCCCCAGACCCTCTCCTAGGTCGCCGCCCACGCCAAAAACGCGGGTGTAGCTCAGTTGGTTAGAGCGCCGGCCTGTCACGCCGGAGGTCGCGGGTTCGAGCCCCGTCACTCGCGCCACATTCCATTGCCGGTGCGACTGCGTTACACCCCGCCTCATGGCCAGGGGGGCTTCCGCTTATGCCGTGCTCGGGCTCGAGCCCGGCGCCAACCTTTCGGCGATCGAACAGGCCTATCGCCGCCTGATCAAGCAGCATCATCCCGACCGCGAGGGGGGCGATCCGGCGCGGGCGGCGGAGATCAACAATGCGTACCGCGAGCTCAAGGCGATCCCGAGGGACCCGCTCGAGCTTCATCGCCATCCCGACGGCGGTCGGTCAGGAGGGCGGGGTTGGACGTTCGCGGCCGCCATGATCGCGCTCGGCGCCGCGGTCCTGCTGCTTCTCAACGGGCCGGTATCGTCGCTGGCCCAGCCATCAGTGGGCGCCCCCGGGCACGTCCGCGCAACCGCTCCGGCACGGGACGTGATGGACAAGCCGCTGCACATCAAGGCGATCGACCGCTCGACGGAAAGGGCTCGAAATCTGTTCCGCACGTCAGACGAGATGGCGCTGTCGACGGAAAGCCGTGCTTGTCACGGCGCGCTACGGTCGCGGCCCACTGTCGAGCAGCTCGACCGATGTGCCGCCTTCGACAATGCAGTGATCCTGCTGCAGGACCGAGACCCATTGCGCGACCGGGGGCCGTTCAGCCAACACGCCGTCACCGCCCGGCTGTGGATCGCCGCATCGACGATTTCCAATGATTATTTGGCGATCGACAGCCGCTTCCACCGCATCCGGCTGCGCGTCGAGCTCGCCCTCGCGCCGCCCGACGAGCCTTATTCCGCGCCGATCAATGCCCGGAAGACGCCGGAGCCGAAGCGCGAGGTTCGACCGGTGCCGCGCGGCCGAGCGGTTTCTCATCGCTCGCACTAGTTTCGCTCGACAGAGCCCATTTGAGGTTTTCGGACGCCGCGAACGTTTTCACATATTCGTGACGCGTAGCCTTGTCCGAGGCTTCACGTGCCGCGAGGTTGAACCGTACCGCGACCCTCTTGTCGCCGCGCATTGACGGCGCGAGCTTGAGCGGCTCCGCGCCTGGTATGTCCGCCACGGCCTCTGCAAGCATCTCAGCGCGCTCGGGCGTCGTCGGCCGCGCCACTGCCAGTGCCGCGCTGCGCAAGGCGCGCACGTCGGGCTCTGTTCCGGCATAGGCGCTGGCGAAGGCGGAAGGCCGGCCCCAGCCGCCGGCCCAGCGATAGAAGATATGGGCGCCGACGACCGCGTTCTTGGCGAGACTCGATGCCCAGTAGGGGACGACGTAATTGGCGTGATAGTGGGTGGCCCACCCAACCGGCGCATAAACCTGGCCGGTGAGGGCCGCTTCGGCGACTGTCCGGGCGCGGCGCCAGCCAGCTGCGTCGGGCTGGCGGTTCAGCGAGCCATCGCAAGTGAAGGTGAACTGGCAACCCGTAACCCGGGTCGACCCCTGATAGACGACACTGCAGACGGAAGATGGGAAGGCCGGGTGGCGGACGCGGTTCAGCACCACTTGCGCGACGGCGCGCGCGCCGTCGGCATCCTGGTTGCCCGCCTCGTAATAGACGGCGCTGGCGAGGCATTCGAGTGCGCGACTGCGCGCCGCATCGCCGCCCTGGAGACGGAAGGGCGCGGCGGCCGGATTGGGCCCAGTCGCCACGGGGAGCTCGGCATTGACCTTGAGCGCCTCATTGGCGGGAAGCTCGCGCAGGATCAGTGGTGGCGGCGCGGGAGGCGCGGCCTCGGCACGGCTGCTTATTCCCGGGCCCGCGAGCGTGCTTACGGCAACCGCGCCGGCAACCAGCCCAAGCATGCCAAATCCGACCGTCTCCCGCGGATGCGACCGCCACAGGGCGACAGCTCGCGCCTGCGCGCGCACCGCAGCGAACCGCAGCCCATCGATCGGGCGGGAAAGGCCAGATGCTTCGATCATTGTACTGTTATAGCCGGCTAATACACTCACATCAAGAACGCGTTACTTCCCGCTCCTGAAAGAGCCGGTCTGAATCCACCGCACCAAGGGTTTCAGCGGGAGGATCCAGGCTATTCCCATGACGAGGTAGAACGGAGCCTGAACCAGGATAGGCCAGTTGCCCACGGTCGGCGCCAGGCTTGCGACCAACGCCGCCCATAGGACGATCAACAGCAGGATCAGCGCGATTCCGGCGAGCTTTCGGGCGGAGGGCTCAGGCGGCGTGGGCATCGGCCTCGCGCTTAGCAGCTCGAGCCGCCGCCGTCTGCCGCGGTCCCGGCTCGGCGGCTAATCGCAAACGGTCGGCGAGGAGGGGCCCTGTAGTTCCGAATAGCAATTGCCGTCCGCGGCAGCGGCCCGGTTGCTCGATCGCATGCCCATGAACAGGAGCGTACTGGCGGCGACGATCACGATGCAGGCAATGGCCTTTCGCGCCATGACGACAGTCTCTCCCACTCGACGCGGCGTTCGGCCGGCTCACGAGAATCTAGTCCAGATGGTGCAGGAGAAAAGGAAATTTCCGATGAAAGGAGATGCTCAGGTGCGAACTGCAACGCACTGTGTCATTCGTGCAATGGCGGCTTCAGCGGTCGAACCACTCCAGACCGTCGGGCGACACGAACGCGTCGAGCGGCACGTCCCATTCGTCGCTGGGGATGGTGTCGGCCAGGCGCTGCAAGACCCAGCCGACGCCGACGAGTCGCGCTCCGCTCTTCTTTAGGCGGACCACAGCGCGGTCGTAATGGCCTTTGCCGCGCCCCAGCCGTGTGCCCTTCCCGTCGATCGCGATCAGCGGGACGAGGACGAGGTCGGGCTCCACGACGGGAGCGCTTCTTTTGGGCTGCATGATTCCGAACGGTCCTGGCTGCAGCGGGTCGCCTGCGCGGAACTTGAATGGCTTGGCCGGGTGGTCGAAGGCCGGGAAG
Source organism: Sphingomicrobium sp. (assembly GCA_035540475.1). GTDB lineage: Bacteria > Pseudomonadota > Alphaproteobacteria > Sphingomonadales > Sphingomonadaceae > Sphingomicrobium. The sequence goes on along the minus strand of DATLGK010000040.1, from coordinate 17,295 downwards.
GCGACGATTCGGCCGACCGCGCGCGCTTCTTCGATTGCCGGCAAAGGGCTGATTTCCGAGCCGAGCGGCGCATAGCCGCCGACTACCTTGGCGCCGGCGCAAAGCGCGGTCAGCTGCCGCGCCAGCTGTTGCTCGAGCATAGTCCGCGTGCCGTCGGACAGCGTTCGGACAAAGGCCTTTCGCGCGTCGAGCGCCGCGCGGCGCAGCGATTCCTTGGACAGCGGGTGCATCGCAGGCCCGACATGCATCGGCGGGCCGGGCGGAAAGGGGGGTGACGGGACCACCATGGCCGTTTGCCCTAAAATCCTCTGACGCCAAAACGTCAGGTGGGCGCCGTGTGATCCGGACCCCGAGGAAATCCTCGTGATCCGGGCAGGGACAGCTCCCGTGGATGTTCTATCGCCTCAGGGATTTTCCAAAGGCTCGCACCGGGTAGTGCCCGTCGCCGCCAATTTAGGAACTGGCGGCTTCGTTCTCAAGCTGGGCGGCCAGTGTTTCGAGGCGCATGGCGAGCGCTTCGGCGCGGCCGACCAGCGCGGGGTCGGGCGCGCTCGCTATCGCACCTCCGCCGCGGCCTTCGAGCAGCTGGTCCGCAAGGAGCAGCGAGGCAAAGAGGAACTGCCGCGCTTCCGACAGAGTGCCGAGGCCGGCGAGCGCTTCACGGCTCTTGCCGTCGACCAGCCGCGCTGCAGCCCGCAGATGTTCTTCCTCGCCCTCGCGGCAGGCGACCTGGTAGGTGCGCCCGGCGATCGTTAGGTCGACCATCGCTGCCATTATGCGGCGGCCTCGCGGATCAGATCATCGAGTTCTTCGAGCACTTCGCGCACTTTCGCGCGCAGTTCCTCGTCACGAGCTGGCGCCGGCTGGCGCGCGGCGAGCGCGGCCTGGATCCGCCCGAGCGCGCTCTCGGCCCGGTCCAGCGCTGCGGAAAGCCCTCCGTCGTCCATCCATCACCCGCTACGCAAGATGCCGATTGCCCGCAAGCGTTGACGCGGCACCGCTCACCTTTCAAAGGGGCCGCGTCGTCGCCCGGGCTCCCGGGCCGAACCGAACCCCATTGCCGGAGCTTCGATGCAGCCGTCCGACCGCCGCCTCGCCAATGCCATTCGCGCCCTCGCGATGGATGCGGTCGAGACCGCGAACAGCGGTCACCCGGGAATGCCGATGGGCATGGCGGACGCGGCCACCGCGCTTTTCACCCGCCATCTGAAGTTCGACGCCGCCGATCCGTACTGGCCGGACCGCGACCGCTTCGTCCTCTCGGCCGGTCACGGCTCGATGCTGATCTACGCGCTTCTTTACCTGACCGGCTACGAGCGGCCGACGATGGAAGACTTGAAGCGCTTCCGCCAGCTCGGTTCGCCGACCGCCGGCCACCCTGAGAATTTCGAGCTCGCCGGAGTGGAGGTCACCACGGGACCGCTCGGCCAGGGCGTGGCCATGGCGGTCGGCATGGCCATCGCCGAGCGGCACCTGAATGCCATCTACGGCGACGATCTGGTCGACCACCGCACCTTCGTCATCGCCGGCGACGGCGACTTGATGGAGGGCGTCAATCACGAGGCGGTCGGGCTTGCCGGGCACCTCGGGCTCGGGCGGCTGATCGTCCTGTGGGACGACAATGAGATCACCATCGACGGCTCGACTGAACTGTCGCGCAACGAGGATGTCGTCGCCCGCCATCAGGCCGCCCAATGGCACACCTGCGAATGCGACGGCCTCAATGCCGACGACGTCGACCGCGCGATCAAGGAGGCGCTGGCCGATCCCCGCCCGAGCCTGATCCGCTGCAAGACGATCATCGGTTTTGGAGCCCCCAACAAGCAGGGCACGGCAGCCACCCACGGCGCGGCGCTGGGCAAGGAAGAGGTGGAGGCGGCACGCGCAGAGCTCGGTCTCGATCCGGAGGAATTCACCGTCCCCGACGACGTACTGACCGCCTGGCGCGCGGCCGGCAAGCGCGGCGCGATCGATCATGCGCAATGGCAGGACCGGCTCGACCGGAGCGGCCGCAAGGACGAGTTTCTCGCGCGGCTCTCCGGCAAGGTCGGCGATTCCTGGCTGAAGCCCTATCTCCACAAGCTGCTGGGCGAGTTGAAGCCCGTCGCGACGCGCAAGGCGTCGGAAATGGCGCTCGAGGCGATCAATGCCGCGGTCCCCTCGACAATCGGGGGATCGGCCGATCTGACCGGCTCCAACAACACCAAGACGAAGGGCCAGGAGCCGCTGACCGCCGACAATTACGGTGGCCGATACATCTATTACGGCATCCGCGAGTTCGGCATGGCCGCGGCGATGAACGGCATGGCGCTGCATGGAGGGGTGATCCCCTACGGCGGCACCTTCCTGGTGTTCACCGATTATGCGCGGCCGGCGATCCGCCTCTCGGCGCTGCAGCGGGCCAAGGTCATCTATGTGATGACCCATGATTCGATCGGTCTTGGCGAGGATGGGCCGACCCATCAGCCGATCGAGCATCTTCAGGGGCTGCGCGCGATGCCCGGGCTCGAAGTCTATCGTCCCGCCGACGCGGTCGAGACCGCCGAATGCTGGGCGCTGGCGCTTCAGAGCGAAGGCCCCTCGGTGCTCGCTTTGACTCGGCAGAACCTGCGGCCCGTGCGCACGGAAGCCGCGGACGAGAATCTGTGCGCGCGGGGCGCCTATCGGCTGAAAGCCGCCGGGAACCCGCGCAAGGTGATCCTGCTCGCGACTGGATCGGAAGTGGAGATCGCGCTCGACGCCGCGGAACTGCTCGAAGGGCAGGGCATCGGCGCCGATGTCATTTCCATGCCATGCACCGGTCGTTTCGATGCACAGCCGTGGGACTATCGCGAAGAGATCCTGCCGGACGTCAGCAATCGCGAACTCCTGCGGGTCTCGATCGAAGCCGGCTCGACCTTCGGCTGGGAACGCTACACTGGTCTGCACGGCCTCAGGATCGGCATCGACCGGTTCGGCGTCTCTGCGCCTGCGCCCGACGCCTACGCCTTTTTCGGGCTGACCGGCGACAAGGTCGCGGCCCGCATCACCGACTTCATGAAAACAAGAGGAATCCAATGACCAAAGTTGCAATCAACGGCTTCGGCCGCATTGGCCGCCTGGTGGCTCGGGCGATCCTCGAGCGGCCGGACTGCGGGCTCGAGCTGGTCGCAATCAACGACCTCGCCGACGCCAAGGCCAATGCGATGCTGTTCAAGCGTGACAGCGTCCATGGCCCGTTCCCGGGCGAGGTTCGCGCCGAGGGCGACGAGATCGTCGTTGGCAACACGCGGATCAAGGTCACGGCAGAGCGCGATCCGGCGAAGCTTCCCCACGGCGAGAATGGCGTCGAGCTGGCGCTCGAATGCACCGGCTTCTTCACCGACCGCGAGGGCGGGCAGAAGCATATCGATGCAGGGGCCAAGCGGGTGTTGATCTCCGCCCCGGCCAAGGGCGTCGACCTGACGGTCGTCTACGGCGTCAACCACGACAAGCTGGAAGCCGGGCATACGATCGTCTCCAACGCATCGTGCACGACGAACTGCCTCGCCCCGGTCGCCAAGGTGATGAACGACACGGTCGGGATCGAACGCGGCCTGATGACCACCATCCACGCCTACACCAACGATCAGAAGATTCTCGACCAGATCCATTCCGACATGAGGCGTGCACGGGCTGCGGGGATGAGCATGATCCCGACGACGACCGGAGCGGCGCGGGCAGTGGGCGAAGTGCTTCCGGAATTGAAGGGCAAGCTCGACGGGTCGGCGGTGCGCGTTCCGACCCCCAACGTCAGCCTGGTCGACCTGACCTTCACGCCGGGCCGCGAGACGTCGAAAGAGGAAGTGAACCAGGCCCTCAAGGCCGCGAGCGAGAGCGGACCCTTGAAGGGCATCCTTGCCTACACCAACGAACCGTTGGTTTCGATCGACCTCAACCACAATCCGGCGAGCTCGACGGTCGACAGCCTCGAGACGGCCGTGATCGAGGGCAAGCTGGTCCGCGTTGTCAGCTGGTACGACAATGAATGGGGCTTCTCGAACCGCATGGTCGATACCGCCTGCGCGATGGGCAAGCTCGGCTGAAGTGGGCGCTTTCCGCACTCTCGACGACCTGCCGGAGGACCTGACCGGCAAGAAAGTGCTGGTGCGCGTCGACCTCAACGTGCCGATGGAAGGCGCCAAGGTCACCGACGACACCCGCCTTCGCGCGATGTTGCCGACGGTGCTCGAGCTGTCCGACCGCGGCGCAATCGTTTTGCTGCTATCGCATTTCGGCCGTCCGAAGGGCGAGGTCAGGCCGGACATGTCGACGGCGCAGCTGGTGATGCCGGTGCACCGCCTCGCGGGCCGCTCGGTGCGTTTCATCGAGGATTGCCAGGGCGCCGAAGCACAGCGCGCGATCACGACCATGCTTCCGGGAAACATCGGCATCCTCGAGAACACCCGCTTTCACGCCGGCGAGGAAAAGAACGATCCGGCGCTGGCGGAGGCGATGGCCGCGCTCGGCGATTATTACGTCAACGACGCTTTCTCGGCCGCACATCGGGCGCACGCTTCGACGGAGGGCGTTGCCCATCGTCTTCCGAGCTTCGCCGGCCGCGCGATGGAAGCGGAGCTGAAGGCCCTCGAGCGGGCGCTGGGCAATCCGGAACGGCCCGTCGCGGCGGTGGTCGGCGGCGCCAAGGTGTCGACCAAGCTCGCGGTGCTTGGCCACCTCGTGGGCAAGGTCGACCATCTGATCATTGGCGGTGGAATGGCCAACACCTTCCTCGCAGCGCGAGGCGTCAATGTCGGCAACAGCCTGTGCGAGCATGACCTTACCGGCGAGGCGAACGACATCTTCGAGCGCGCCGACAGGGCGGCCTGCACGATTCATCTTCCCTATGACGTCGTGGTTGCGAAAGAATTCGCCGCCAATCCGCCGAGCATCCGCACATGCAACGTGCACGAGGTCCGGGCGGACGAAATGATCCTCGACGTGGGGCCAGCGGCGGTCGAGGCGCTGGCCGATGTGCTCAAGACCTGCCGTACTCTGGTGTGGAACGGGCCGCTCGGCGCATTTGAAACGCCGCCGTTCGACGAGGCGACCGTCGCTCTCGCAAAGACGGCGGCGGCATTGACCAAGGAAGGCTCGCTCGTTTCCGTCGCCGGCGGCGGCGATACGGTGGCGGCGCTCAACCACGCCGGCGTGGCGCAAGATTTCAGCTTCGTCTCCACCGCGGGCGGAGCATTTCTCGAATGGATGGAAGGACGGACACTGCCGGGTGTTGCCGCTCTTCAGCAAAGTGCAGAGGTAAGCAATGAACCAGTCTGAAATGATGGCAAAAATGGAACGCGGCGACGGCTTCATCGCCGCGCTCGACCAGTCGGGCGGCTCCACTCCCAAGGCCTTGAAAGGCTACGGGATCGAGGAAGGCGCCTGGTCGAGCGACGAGGAGATGTTCGACCTCATCCACCAGATGCGCTCGCGGATCATCACCGCGCCTTGCTTCGGCAGCGGCAAGGTGATCGGTGCGATCCTGTTCGAGCGGACGATGGACGGCCAGGTCGCCGGCAAGCCGACTCCGCAGGCGCTAATCGACCAGGGCGTCGTCCCGTTCATCAAGATCGACAAGGGCCTCGAGGCCGAGGCCAGTGGCGTGCAGATGATGAAGCCGATGCCGGAGCTCGACGGCCTGCTTCAGCGCGCCAAGCAGCTCGGCGTGTTCGGGACCAAGGAGCGATCCGTAATCAACCTTGCCAACCCCGAAGGCATTGCGGCGATCGTCCGCCAGCAGTTCGACGTCGCCCGGCAGGTGCTCAGCCACGATATGGTGCCGATCATCGAGCCCGAGGTGAACATCAAGAGCCCGGAGCGGGACGCGGCCGACCGCATCCTGCTCGAGGAGATCGTGAAGAATCTTGACGAAATCCCGGACGGGCAGCGGGTGATGCTGAAGCTCTCCATTCCGGCCGAGGCCGGATTGTTCCAGCCGCTGGTGGAGCACCCGAAGGTACTCCGGGTGGTTGCGCTTTCCGGCGGCTTCAGCCGCGAGGAAGCCTGCCGCGAGCTGGCCAAAAATCCGGGGATGATCGCCAGCTTCAGCCGCGCGCTCCTCTCAGACCTTCGCGCGCAGCAGAGCGACGAAGAGTTCGACCGGACCCTCGGGACCGCGATCGACGAGATTTACGAGGCGTCGGTCGCGCGGGTGCCGGCCTGACCTTGGACGAAGCCGAATTCGACCCGGTCGATTTTCCGCCTCCGGCGCGGACGGAGCCAGCGAAGCTCTATCTGATCAGCCCGCAGCAGGTCGGCGGCGCCTTCCCGGACCGGCTCAAGGCGGCGCTGGAGCCGGGGCTTGCGGCTGCGTTCCAGCTGCGGGTCAAGGATGTCGACGAGCATGAACTCGCTCGGCTCGCCGAGCCCCTGCAGCGGGTTTGCGCGGACGCCGAGGTCGCCTTCATCGTCAACGACAGCATGGCGCTCGCCAAGCGGCTCGGCGCCGACGGCGTCCACCTCGGCCAGAGCGACGGGGACATTCGCGAAGCGCGCGCGCTGCTCGGGCCGGCGGCGCAGATCGGCAAGACCTGCCACGACAGCCGCCATCTCGCGATGGAGGCGGGGGAAGCAGGCGCCGATTATGTCGCGTTCGGCGCTTTCTATCCGACGACGACCAAGCCGTCCGACTGTCGCCCCGAGCCGGCGATCCTCAGCTGGTGGGCGGCGGTGTTCGAAATCCCGTGCGTCGCGATCGGCGGAATCACGGCGGCCAACGCACGGCCGCTGGTGGAAGCCGGAGCGGACTTCCTCGCCGTCTGCCAGGCGGTGTGGGGAGCCGACGATCCGGCGGCAGCGGTAGCGGCATTCGAAGGGGCCCTCAGCGGCGCATCTGCCTGATCATCGATTTCAGAGTCTGCGCATCGTCGATCGCGTGGCCGTGGATGTCGTTGTTGAAATAGCACCAGACGGAGCGGCCCTGGCGCGCCTGGTCGAGGGTCCAGTCGGTCCACTGCAGCAAGGCTTCGTCGGAATAGCGGCCCGAATAGCGGCCGCCGCTGCCGTGAAAGCGGACGTAAGCGGTGAGCCCGCTCGCCCAGCGCGGCGAAATCAGGCCCTTGAGGTCGTGCGCGACGAAGCCGAAGCCGTAGCGGTCGAGCAGTGCCAGCGTCTCTTCGTCGTACCAGCTCTTGTGGCGGAACTCGAAGACCTGTTCGAGGTCGGCCGGCAGCAGCTGGAGGAAGGCTTCGAGGCGCGGCAGGTCTTTGTGAAGGCTCGGCGGCAGCTGGTAGAGCAGGGGCCCGAGGGTCGCCTCCAGCGGCCGCGCAAGCTCGATGAAGCGGGCGACCTCTTCCTCGACGCCGACCAGTTTCTTGAGGTGCGTGATGAAGCGGTTGACCTTGACCGCATAGCGGAAGCCGGGCGGCGCTTTCTCGCGCCAGCCCTCGAAGGTCGAGGCGAGCGGCAGGCGGTAGAAGCTGGCGTTGATCTCGACCGTGTCGAACTCCTCGGCATAGCGCTCGAACCAGCGCTTCTGCGGCAGCCCGTCGGGATAAAGGATCCCGCGCCAGTGTCGGTAGACCCAGCCCGAGCAGCCGACGTGGATGCCGCGCGCTTCGGAAACAGTTGTTCGCTTCATCGTTGCACCTCAACAACGTCGCTTGAAGAGGGTTGCGAAGCGCATGCTCAAGATCATCGGAACGGCGCTGCTGACCGCCTTTGTCACCAGCATGTTCTGGATCTGGTTTTACAATTTCGTGCCCGCGCCCCGCGCCGAGGTGGGGCGCAGCGGCAATGTCGTCACCGTCAACCCGGCCGACGCGCCGCCGGTGAAGATCGCGCAGCAGGTCGTGATCGCGCCGTCGGGCCTTGCGATCCCCGTGCTCGGCATCAAGGCCGAGCAGCTCAGCGACACCTATGACGATGCCCGCGGGCAGGGGCGGCGTCATGACGCCATCGACATCATGGCTCCCGAGGGAACGCCGGTGATTGCGGTCGCCGACGGGACGATCGAGAAATTGTTCAACAGCGTTCGCGGCGGGATCACCGCCTATCAGCGCTCAACCGACGGGCAATGGATGTATTATTATGCCCATCTGCAGCGCTACGCGCCCGGCCTTGCCGAGGGGCAGCAGGTGAAGCGCGGCCAGGTGATCGGCTATGTCGGCCATACCGGCGACGCGAGCCCCGCCGGCCCGCACCTCCATTTCGCGATCAACCGCATGGCCAAGGGGGAGCGCTGGTGGCACGGAACCCCTGTCAATCCTTACCCGCTGCTTGCCGGGAAACGGGCCAGCGGCTAGGGCGCGGCTGCTTTTCCACACTCTTCCAGAGAACAGACATGAAGATCAGCGGCGTGGACATCCGTCCCGGCAACATCATCGAATATGAAGGCGGCATCTGGCGCGCGGTGAAGATCCAGCACACCCAGCCGGGCAAGGGCGGCGCCTACATGCAGGTCGAGATGAAGAACCTGGTCGACGGCCGCAAGACCAACGTCCGCTTCCGCTCGGCCGAGACGGTCGAGCGGGTCCGGCTCGACACCAAGGACTTCCAGTTCCTCTACCATGACGGAGACATGCTCGTGTTCATGGACAAGGACAGCTACGAGCAGGTGTCGCTGCCCGAGGATCTGCTCGGCGATGCGGCCGAATTCCTCCAGGACGGCATGGACGTGGTGATGGAGCTCTACAATGAGAAGCCGATCAGCGTTCAGCTGCCCGATCAGGTCGAGGCGACGATCGTCGAGGCCGACGCGGTGGTGAAGGGCCAGACCGCGAGCTCGTCCTACAAGCCGGCGCTGCTCGACAATGGCGTTCGGGTCATGGTCCCGCCGCATATCACCAGCGGCACCCGCATCGTGGTCGACGTCTACAACCGCGAGTATGTCCGCCGCGCGGACTGACCGATGGTAGCCCACTCCGGCCTGATCACCGTCATGACCCGCGCCGCGCGCAAGGCGGCGCCGCGGCTGCGGCGCGACTTCGGCGAGGTCGAGCAGCTCCAAGTCAGCAAGAAGGGGCCCGCCGACTTCGTCTCCATGGCCGACAAGCGCGCCGAGCAGACGATCGTCGAGGAGCTGCGCAATGCTCGCCCCGATTGGGGGCTGCTGCTCGAGGAAGGCGGCGAGATCGAGGGCAATCCCGACAAGCCGCGCTGGATCGTCGATCCGCTCGACGGCACCACGAACTTCCTCCACGGAATCCCCCATTTCGCGATGTCGATCGCGGTCGAGGAGCGGACGCCGGGCGGCGGCCGGGCGATCAGCCATGCCCTAGTGTATCAGCCGCTGACGGACGAGAGCTTCTGGGCCGAAAAAGGCAGGGGCGCCTGGCTCCATGACGCGCGGCTTCGGGTCTCGGCGCGGCGGGAGCTTGCGGAGACGATCATCGGCACTGGCGTGCCCCATTGCGGCCGCGGCGACGCCGCTCGCTGGGCGAAAATCTATGCCGCGGTGGGACCGCAGGTGTCCGGCGTCCGCCGCTTCGGCTCGGCCGCGCTTGACCTCGCCTGGGTTGCCGCCGGCCGCATGGACGGCTTCTGGGAAGACGATCTCGATGTCTGGGACACGGCTGCAGGCGTGCTGCTGGTCAAGGAAGCCGGCGGCTTCGTGACCGATTACCGGGGTTCCGACCGCTCGTTCGAACGCGGCGAATATGTCGCAGCGTCGGGCGCGATTCACTCGAAATTGCAGAAGCTAGTCGCAGGAGCCGTGCGATAGCGGCGCAGATGGTTGCGAGTGGCAACTTGCTGGCCTAAAGCGCCGCCAAGTTTCCGCCTCGAGCCCTTTCGGAGTTTCCCTTGGCAAGCGTCGCCGCAGGCTACCTGCCGATCCTCTTGTTCCTGATCGTCGCCCTCGGCATGTCCGTGGGCTTTGTCGTGCTGCCGATGATCGTCGCGCGCTTCACCGGCGCGCACAATCCGGACCCGGCCAAACTCAGCGAATATGAATGCGGCTTTCCGGCGTTCGAGGACGCGCGCGCGGAGTTCGACGTGCGTTTCTATCTGGTCGCGATCCTGTTCATCATCTTCGACCTTGAGGTCGCGTTTCTGTTCCCCTGGGCGGTCAGCCTCGACTTCACCAAGTGGAGCGGCTGGGTCGCGATGATGATCTTCCTTGGCGAGCTCGGTCTCGGCCTTGCTTATGCATGGAAGAAGGGGGCGCTCGAATGGGAGTGATGCTGCGCGGCCCCGAAGACCGCATGCCGACCGAGGAGGAGCTGGCGCGCATCGCCGGACTCGTCCCCGGCGAAGTCGACCAGGCGAAGCTGCTCGAGGTCCAGCAATCGCTGAACGAGAAGGGGTTCATGGTCACCACGGCCGAGGACCTGTTCACCTGGGCGCGGACGGGATCGCTGTGGTGGATGACCTTCGGCCTCGCGTGCTGCGCGGTCGAGATGATCCATGTGAACATGCCGCGCTATGACCTTGAAAGATTTGGCGTTGCCCCGCGCGCGAGCCCCCGCCAGTCGGATGTGATGATCGTCGCCGGCACGCTGTGCAACAAAATGGCTCCGGCGCTGCGCCGGGTCTACGACCAGATGTCGGATCCCAAATATGTGATCTCGATGGGCAGCTGCGCCAACGGCGGCGGCTATTATCATTACAGCTATTCGGTGGTGCGCGGCTGCGACCGCATCGTGCCGGTCGACATTTACGTTCCCGGCTGCCCGCCGACCGCCGAGGCGCTTCTCTACGGAATCCTGCAATTGCAGCGCAAAATCCGGCGCGAAGGGACAATCGAGCGCTGATGGCCCTGACCACGGCAACCCACGTCCCGCGTTATGCGGAGCTCGAAGCGGACGAGCTGGCCCGGATGGCGATGCCGCTCGCCACGCCGCGCGAAGGCATGGAGGCGGCGCTCGACGTCGAGCGCGACAATCTGGTGCCGCTGCTGCAGCGCCTGCGTGACGAGCATCAATATCAGCAGCTGATGGAGATCGCCGGCGTCGACTATCCCGAGCGCGCGGAACGGTTCGAGGTGGTTTACTGCCTGCTGTCGCTGACCAGGAACCATCGGCTGCGAGTCCACGTCACGACCGACGAGCAGACTCCGGTGCCGAGCGTGGTCGATCTGTGGCCCGTGGCCGGCTGGCTGGAGCGGGAAGTGTTCGACATGTACGGCGTCGCCTTCGCCGGCAATCCGGACCTTCGGCGCATCCTCACCGACTATGGCTTCGAAGGGCATCCGTTCCGCAAGGACTTCCCGCTGACCGGCCATGTCGAAATGCGGTATTCGGAAGCCGAGAAGCGCGTGGTCTATGAACCGGTCGCGCTGCCCCAGGATTTCCGCACCTTCGACTTCCTGATGCCCTGGCAGGGCCCCGAATATCGCCTGCCCGGCGATGAGAAGGCTAGCGGCGAGGCACCCGGCGCTCCGACCCCGGCGCCGGCGCCGGGTGTAGAGACGCCGCAGAACGTCGAGACGCCCGCGAAAACGCCCAAGACGACCGATGGGCCGGAGGAAACCGGAGCTGGGAAGCCCGGCGATGTGCAGGCCCAGAAGGAGGCGCGCAAGCCGCGATCGAAGAAAGCCGAGCAGGAAGTCCTCAAGCCGGACGCGGGCCCTGATCCCAAGCCCAGGGGCTCGGGCCGCAGGCGGCCGGGCGGAGGCACCGGATGACCGACACCCGCACCGAGGAACGGCAGACCCGTAAGGTCGAGCTATCCGTCGGCGCCGCCCAGGAGGGCGCGCCGCTCGACGAGCGCATGCCCGGCGACGACAAGCTCAACAATTATACGATCAACTTCGGGCCCCAGCATCCGGCGGCGCACGGGGTTCTGCGGCTGATCATGGAATTGGACGGCGAGATCGTCGAACGGGTCGATCCGCACGTCGGGCTGCTTCACCGCGGCACCGAGAAGCTGATCGAATATAAGACCTACACCCAGGCGATCCCCTATTTCGACCGGCTCGATTATTGCTCGCCGATGTGCATGGAGCACAGCTTCGTGCTGGCGATCGAGAAATTGCTCGGCCTCGAGATCCCGCTTCGCGCCCAGTACATCCGCACGATGATGGCGGAGCTGACCCGCATCAAGAACCACATGCTCAACCTTGGCGCGCACATCATGGACGTGGGCGCCATGACCCCGAACCTGTGGCTGTTCGAGCTGCGCGAGGATCTGATGCAGATCTACGAGCATGTCTCGGGCGCGCGCATGCACGCCAATTATTTCCGCGTCGGCGGAGTGCGCGCGGACATCCCACCGGCAGTGCTCGACAAGATCGGAGACTTCCTCGACAACCGATTGGAGTTGTTCGAGGACGCCATCAGCCTGGTCGCCGACAACCGCATCTTCAAGCAGCGCAATGTCGACATCGGCGTGGTCTCCAAGGACGACGCGATCGCCTGGGGCTTCTCAGGGCCAATGATCCGCGCGAGCGGGGTTCCGTGGGACATCCGCAAGGCCCAGCCCTACGAAGTCTATGACCGGATGAATTTCGAGGTGCCGGTCGGCACCAACGGCGACTGCTACGACCGCTTCATGGTCCGCGTCGAGGAAGTCCGGCAGAGCTGGAAGATGGTGCGCCAGTGCCTGAGCGAGCTTCCGCCGGGGCCGGTCGGCGCCGACAGCAAGGTGTTCCCGCCGGGGCGCGCCGAGATGAAGACCTCGATGGAAGCGCTGATCCACCACTTCAAGCTCTACACCGAGGGCTATCATGTGCCCGCCGGCGAGGTGTATGTGGCGACCGAGAGCCCCAAGGGCGAGTTCGGCGTCTATCTCGTCGCCGACGGCACCAACCGCGCCTACCGCTGCAAGATCCGGCCGACCGCGTTCAGTCACCTCCAGGCGATGGACTTCATGATGAAGGGCCACATGCTCGCCGACGTCACTGCCGTCCTCAGCGCGATCGACGTCGTCTTCGGGGAGTGCGACCGGTGACGCGGCTGTTCTGGACCTTGATCTACGGCGTCTATGCCCTGTTCGGTGGTGTTGGATCTCTTGGGCGGTCTCGCAAGCCAGAGATTTACTCGTTCGTCCTTGCAACGTTGTTCACGCTGGCGTGGGTCTTTGCGCTTGCCACGAACTTGTCGGCGAACATCGCGCTTATTCCAAGCGCATTGGTCCCGATTAGCATATTCGCCGGATTGGGCGTCTTTTTCCGCCACATCCGCCTCCGTAGCGCCGATGATCCGCATTTCTTGGCTCGAAAGAAGAGGCTGCACTAATGGCCGGCCAGACCTCGATCATCGACGACGCCGAGCAGCGCGCGCGCTGGGAGGGCTTCCGCTGGACCGACGCCAATGCGGCGGCGGCGCGGGAGATCGTCGCGCGCTACCCCGAAGGCCGGCAGCAGTCGGCGGTGATCCCCTTGCTCGACCTCGCCCAGCGGCAGGTCGGCGCGGAAACGCAAACGCAGGGCTGGCTGCCGATCCCGGTGATGGAGTTCGTCGGCGCCGAGCTCGGCATGCCCTACGTGCGGGTGCTCGAGGTCGCGACCTTCTATACCATGTTCAACCTGGCGCCGGTCGGCCGCTTCCATGTGCAGGTGTGCGGGACCACGCCGTGCATGCTGCGCGGCTCCGACGAGGTGCTCAATGCCTGCTACAAGCGCGGGCTCAAGAAGGGGCAGACGACCGCCGACGGCCTGTTCACCTTGACCGAGGTCGAATGCCTCGGCGCCTGCGCCAATGCCCCGATGGTCCAGATCAACGACGACAATTACGAGGACCTGACCGAGGACAGCATGGGCGCGATCCTCGACGCGCTGGCCGCCGGCAAGGCGCCCAAGCCCGGTCCGCAAGTCGAGCGCCAGGCGAGCTGTCCCGAAGGCGGGCCGACCACGCTCAAGAAGATGGCCGAGCGCAATTACGATTACCGCCCGATGTGGACTGCGACCGCGGAGGAGGGGACGCAATGAAGGACATCGCCAAGATCGTCATCGCGATCCTGCTGATCGTGCTGGCGTGGAAGATCTTCAAAGGCGTGCTGAGCCTTGCGCTGACCGTTGGTGCGGTCGCCCTGCTCGTGTGGGGCGGGATGAAGCTGCTCGGCAGCGACACGAAGCGGATCCGCTGATGGGCTATACCGGGCCGCTCGCCGACAAGGACCGCATCTTCACCAACGCCTACGGCTTCCAGGAGCCGTGGCTGAAGGCGGCGCGCCTGCGCGGCGACTGGGACGACACCAAGGCGCTGTTTGCGATTGGCCAGGACGAGATCATCGACCGGGTCAAGGCTTCGGGCCTGCGCGGCCGTGGCGGCGCCGGCTTCCCGACCGGCATGAAATGGGGCTTCATGCCCAAGGAACCCAAGCCCGGGAAACCCAATTTCCTGGTGATCAACGCCGACGAATCCGAGCCCGGCAGCTGCAAGGACCGGGAGATCATCCGGCACGATCCGCACAAGCTGATCGAAGGCGCGCTGATCGCCGGCTTCGCGATGCGCGCGCGTGCCGGCTACATCTATATTCGCGGAGAGTTCATCCAGGAATCCCGCGTGTTGGAGCGCGCGGTTGTCGAAGCCTATGAAGCGGGCCTGTTGGGCAAGAATGCGGCGGGCACGGGCTACGACTTCGACCTGTTCGTCCACCGCGGCGCGGGCGCCTACATCTGCGGCGAAGAAATGGCGATGCTCGAGAGCCTCGAAGGCAAGCAGGGCAAGCCGCGTTTGAAGCCGCCGTTCCCCGCCGGCGCGGGGCTCTATGGCTGCCCGACCACGGTCAACAATGTCGAGAGCATCGCGGTCGTGCCCACCATCCTGCGGCGCGGCGCCGAATGGTTCGCAAGCATCGGCCGCGAGAAGAACGAAGGCACCAAGCTGTTCCAGCTGTCGGGCCATGTGAACACGCCCTGCGTCGTCGAGGAATCGATGGGGATCAGCTTCCGCGAGTTGATCAGCCGCCACGGCGGCGGCATCCGCGGCGGCAAGAACCGCGACGATTTCAGCAATTTGCTGGCCGTCATTCCCGGCGGATCTTCGGTTCCCCTGGTCCCGGCCGAGGAAATCCTCGACGCGCCGATGGATTTCGACGGGTTGAAGGCGCTCGGCTCGGGCCTCGGCACGGCCGCGGTGATCGTCATGGACAAATCGACCGACATCGTCCGCGCGATCAGCCGCATCTCCTATTTCTACAAGCATGAAAGCTGCGGCCAGTGCACGCCGTGCCGCGAGGGCACAGGCTGGATGTGGCGGATGATGGAACGGCTGCGCGAGGGCCAGGCCGAAGTCGCCGACATCGACAAACTGCTCGACGTCACCAAGCAGGTCGAGGGCCATACCATTTGCGCGCTGGGCGATGCCGCCGCCTGGCCGATCCAGGGCCTGATCAAGCATTTCCGGCCCGAACTGGAGCGCCGCATCGCCGAACGGACCGCGCGCGGCATGCTGGAGGCGGCGGAATGAGCACGCAGACGATCATCATCATTGTCGCGGTGATCGCGGTGATCGCGCTGCTCGCCGCGCGCGGCGGCGGGCCGCGGGTGACGCAGATCACGCGCCGGCGGCGGCAAGAGAAGGACGGCGACGATGCCTAAGGTCATTGTCGACGGCGTCGAGATCGAGGTCCCGCAGGGCGCGACCGTGCTGCAGGCGTGCGAGCTTGCCGGCAAGGAAATCCCGCGTTTCTGCTACCACGAGCGCCTGTCGATCGCCGGCAATTGCCGGATGTGCCTCGTCGAGGTCGCTCCGGGCCCGCCCAAGCCGCAGGCGAGCTGCGCGCTCCCGGCCGCCGACGGCCAGACGATCCGCACCGACACGGCGATGGTCAAGAAGGCGCGCGAAGGGGTGATGGAGTTCCTGCTCATCAACCACCCGCTCGACTGCCCGATCTGCGACCAGGGCGGCGAATGCGACCTTCAGGACCAGGCCATGGCCTATGGCCGCAGCTTCTCCCGCTTCGAGGAGAACAAGCGGGCGATCGACGACAAATATATGGGTCCGGTCATCAAGACATCGATGACCCGCTGCATCCAGTGCACGCGCTGCATCCGCTTTGCCGAAGAGGTCGCGGGAACGCCCGAGATCGGCATGCTCTACCGCGGCGAGGACAGCCAGATCACCTCCTATCTCGAGCGGACGGTGACCTCGGAGCTCGCCGGCAATCTCGCCGACGTCTGCCCGGTCGGCGCATTGCTGCAGAAGCCGCAATTGTTCGAGCAGCGGCCGTGGGAATTGAAGCGGGTTCCCGGCATCGACGTGATGGACGCGGTCGGGTCGAGCATCCGCCTCGACGTCCGGCAACGGCAAGTCATGCGCATCTTGCCGCGCATCAATGAAGACGTGAACGAGGAGTGGATCAGCGACAAGACGCGTCACCATGTCGACGCTCTGGTCCGCAACCGCCTCGATCGCCCGTGGGTGCGCGAAAACGGCAAGCTGCGCGAGGCGAGTTGGAAGGAGGCGCTGGAGGTTTTCGCCAGGCGCCTGAAGAAAGCGGGAAGCAAGGTCGCGGCGATCGCGGGCGACCTGCTCGACGCTGAGACCATGTATGCGGCCAAGAAGCTGCTCGAGGCGCAGGGGTCGACCCTGCTCGAAGGCCGGCAGACGGGGCTTACGTACGACACCAGCTCGCTCGGCGCGGTCGCGTTCAATTCGACCATCGCCGGTATCGAACGTGCCGACGTCGTGCTGCTGGTCGGCTCCAACATCCGCTGGGAAGCGCCGCTGATTGCGACGCGCGTGCGCAAGGTCGCGCGCAAGGGCGGCAAGGTCTTCGCCATCGGGCCCGAGGTCGATTTGGGCATGAAGGTCGAATGGCTCGGCGACGACCTCAAGCTGCTCGGCAAGCTGCCGAAGGCGGTCAAGGAGGCGTTCGCCGCGGCCGAGCGTCCGGCGCTGATCGTAGGCCCCGGCGCGCTCGCGGCGGGCGGCCTTGGCGCTGCGCTGGCCCTGGTCGAGCCGCTCGGCCTGATCAAAGGCGAGTGGAACGGCTTCAACGTCGTCCACACGGCCGCCTCGCGCATGGCCGGGCTGATCCTCGGTTTTGCCCAACCGGGCGGAATCGCCGACGTCGAGGCGGCAGCGCCCGAAGTCGTGCTCCTGCTCGGCGCCGACGAGGTCGCGTCCGACCGCTTCGACGGCGCGTTCAAAATCTATATCGGCCACCACGGCGACAATGGCGCGCGCATGGCCGATTTGGTGCTGCCCGGCGCGGCCTATGCCGAAAAGCACGGAACCTGGGTCAATACCGAAGGCCGGGTGCAGCGCGGCGAGAAAGCGGTCTTCCCGCCGGGCGAAGCGCGCGAGGATTGGGCGATCCTGCGCGCGGTCAGCGAGCTTGCCGGCAGGAAGCTGCCGTTCGACCGCTTCGACCAACTGCGCGCGGCAATGATCGCCGAATATCCGCCACTCGGCCGCGACGGGATCATCGACCTGCCGTGGGCGCCTCCTA
>DATLGK010000039.1:0-6803 GCA_035540475.1 Sphingomicrobium sp. | reverse complement strand
TATCGCCAGCCGGCGCGAGGCGGACGAAGAGGACAGGGCCGACTATCAGACGATCTTCGCGCGCGAGGAAGGCGCGGTCGCGGCTCCGACCGCGGCGCTCCACTTCACGCCCCGGCTGCTCGACGCGCTCGATGCTCGCGGGATCGGCCGGGAAACGCTCACGCTGCACGTCGGGGCGGGCACCTTCCTTCCGGTCAAGGCCGAAGACACCAGCGGCCATGTGATGCATTCGGAATGGGGGCGCATCGATGCGGCAACCGCCGAGCGGATGAATCGTGTGCGAGCGAGGGGCGGACGGCTGATCTCGGTCGGGACCACGAGCCTGCGCCTGCTGGAGAGCGCGGCCGAGGAGGATGGGACGATCCGGCCGTTCGAGGGCGACACCGCGATCTTCATCACGCCCGGATATCGCTTCAAGGCGGTCGAGGGGCTGGTCACCAACTTCCATCTGCCGCGGTCGACCCTGTTCATGCTGGTCAGTGCGCTGATGGGCCTCGACGTGATGAAAGCCGCCTACGCCCATGCGATCGCAGGCGGCTACCGCTTCTATTCCTACGGGGATGCGAGCCTGTTGCTGCCCGCGCGGGCGAAGCCTTAGGAGCGCTCGCTGGCCAGCGGCGCGGCGGCTGGCGCGAGGTCGGACGGATCGAGCTCGCGGTAGAATTTAAGGCCGGCGCTGGCGGAATTCGCCCAGGCCACCTGCGCGGCGGCGAAGACCGGGCCGCGCTTGAAAATCACGTCAGTCCCAACCGGCAGGCGGTCCTCGGCAATGATCAGCGCACCTTCGGTGGACAGGTCGCGGATGCGAACGACGCGCGCGCCGTCCTTGCAGAATACGGTTGCGCGCATCAGCACGCGCTTGCGGTCGATCTTGCGGGCGGGACGCACTTCTGCCGGTGCTGTGGCCATATCGGGTCCGATCCAATCCGTTTTGCATTCTATTCGCTCCGATCGAGTAACGAACGCGTTCAGGAGCGTGGTTAACGGCTCCGCGGCTGGAGGCTCGGAGTGGCAACGGTTGCGGGTCGCGCCCGAACCGTTAAGCCGCGCGAGATGCGTTTTTCCTTCTCGATCACGGCCAGTGACGGCGCGGCGCGCGCGGGCGTGATCGCAATGCAGCGGGGCGAAATCCGCACGCCGGCGTTCATGCCGGTCGGGACGGCGGCGACCGTCAAGGCAATGCGACCGGAAGAGGTGCGAGCCTCGGGCGCCGACATCATCCTTGGCAACACGTATCATCTGATGCTCCGCCCCGGCGCGGAACGGGTCGCGAAGCTCGGCGGGCTCCACAGGTTCATGGGCTGGGAACGGCCGATCCTGACCGACAGCGGCGGCTATCAGGTGATGAGCCTTTCCGAACTGACCAAGGTGAGCGAGGAGGGGGTCGCCTTCGCGAGCCACCTCGACGGTTCGCGCCACATGCTCAGTCCTGAGCGGTCGATCGAAGTGCAGCGGCTGCTCGGCAGCGATATCGTCATGCAGTTCGACCAGCTGGTGCCGACGACCTCTTCGCGCGACGAACAAGCCGTCGCGATGGAGCGGTCGGTGCGCTGGGCGAAACGATCGCGGGAGGAGTTCGACCGCGGCGGCGAGCATGCGCAGCGGGCGGCCATTTTCGGCATCCAGCAGGGGGCCCTCGACGAACCCCTGCGACGGGCATCGGCCGATGCGCTGATCGACATCGGCTTCGACGGCTATGCGGTCGGCGGGCTCGCGGTCGGGGAGGGGCAGGAAGCGATGCTCGGCTGCCTCGATTTCGCGGTCGGGATGCTGCCGACGGACAAGCCGCGTTACCTCATGGGTGTCGGCAAGCCCGACGATATCGTCGAAGCCGTGATGCGCGGGATCGACATGTTCGATTGTGTGCTTCCGACGCGGTCGGGGCGGACCGGACAGGCATTCACAGCCGATGGGCCGATCAACATCCGCAACGCGCGCTTCGCCGAGGACCAGGACCCGGTCGAACCCGGCTGCCCGTGCCCCGCCTGCACGACTTACAGCCGCGCCTATGTCCACCATCTGGTGAAGTCGGGCGAGATTCTGGGCGCGATGCTGATGACCCAGCATAATCTGTGGTTCTACCAGCGGTTGATGCATGGCTTGCGCGAGGCGATCGCCGAACAGCGGCTGACCGCGTTCGCGCGTGAATTTTTGGGGCGTTACAAGCCGTCATTGCGAGCGTAGCGAAGCAATCCAGCCCGGCGCTGGATTGCTTCGTCGCTTACGCTCCTCGCAATGACGAGGTTACTTCACCGCTTCCAGCTTGTCCTGCGTGCGCAGCTCGAAGTCGCTGGCGTCGTGGCGTTCGTGCAGCTGCTCCGAAGGATCGCCGCTGCGCTTGTTGACGATGCGGCCGCGCTTGACCGCGGGCCGCGCGTCGATCTGCCTCGCCCAGCGCAGCACATGTTCGTATTCGTGCGTTGACAGGAACTCCGCGGCCCCTTCGTAGCTGCGCCCGAGCGCGACATTGGCGTACCAGGGCCAGATAGCGATGTCGGCGATGCTGTAGTCCGCGCCCGCGACATATTCGCTTTCCGCGAGCCGGCGATTGAGCACATCGAACTGGCGCTTGGCCTCCATCGCGTAGCGGTTGATCGCATATTCGATCTTCTCGGGCGCGTAGACGAAGAAGTGGCCGAAGCCGCCGCCGAGGAACGGTGCGCTGCCCATCTGCCAGAACAGCCAGGACAGAGTCTCCGCCCGCTCTGGGCCGGATGCTGGCAGGAACTCGCCAAACTTTTCAGCCAGATAGACGAGGATGGCGCCGCTTTCGAACACGCGCACGGGTTCGGGGCCGCTGCGGTCGACCAGCGCGGGGATCTTCGAATTGGGGTTTACCTCGACGAAGCCGCTCGAAAACTGATCGCCCTCGCTGATGTCGATCGGCCAGGCATCATATTCGGCCTCGTTGATACCTTTCTCGAGCAGCTCCTCGAACAGGATCGTGACCTTCTGCCCATTGGGCGTGCCAAGCGAATAAAGCTGGAAGGGGTGCTTGCCGACGGGCAAGGCCTTGTCGTGCGTGGGCCCGGCGGTCGGACGGTTGATGCTCGCGAACTGACCGCCGCTCGGCTGTTCCCAGGTCCAGACCCGGGGCGGGACATAGTGCGTGTCGTTGCTCATTTCGGTTCCTTCGTTCGCACAGCCCGGGGGGCAGCTAGGAACCTCAGATGCGCATTTCCAGTATCAGTCCTGTAACTCGCCGGCGCTGACCGACAGGAAGCTCGGCAGCGGACCGTTCCATTCGGACTTGATGTCCTCGACGACAGGGGAGCGTGCCGGAGCCGTGTCAGGGCCCGCACTGCTGCGCGGTTCGCGCGGCGCCTCCCGCTGCGGCCTGGCTTTGGGAGCCTTCGCTTCCCGCTGTCTTTTGGCGGGACGTTCGACCGCCAATTCCTCTACGGCCTGCTCGGTCTTTCCGACCCGCGCGATCTTCAGCCCGGTCAGCTTTTCGATTGCCGCGACAGCCTCGGCGTCCTCGCGGGTCGCGAGCATGATGGCGATGCCCTTGGCCCCGGCGCGGCCGGTGCGGCCGATGCGGTGGATGTAATCGTCGGGCTGCCACGGCACGTCGAAATTGATCACGTGGCTGACTCCGCGCACATCGAGGCCGCGCGCGGCGACGTCGGAAGCCACCAGCACACTGATCTCGCCGGCCTTGAATCGATCGAATTCGGCGATCCGGTCCGACTGGTCCATGTCGCCCTGGATCTGGCCCACGGCGAAGCCGGAGCGCTTGAGGCTCGTCGCCAGCTCGCGCACCGTGGTCTTGCGGTTGCAGAAGATGATCGCGTTCTTGAATTCTTCGTGGCGCAGCAGCTCGCGAAGCACGTCGCGCTTCTTGTCGGCGCGGACCTCGACCAGGCGCTGCTCGATATTGATGTTGGCGGTCGCCGGCCGCGCGACCTCGACGCGCTTGGGATCGTTGAGGAACTTGGCCGCGAGCTTCTGGATCGGCGGCGGCATGGTCGCCGAGAAGAGCAGGGTCTGGCGGCTCTTCGGAAGCTTCGAGCAGATTTCCTCGATGTCCGGAATGAAGCCCATGTCGAGCATCCGGTCGGCCTCGTCGATCACCAGCATTTCGCAGCCGGTGAGCAGGATCTTGCCGCGGCCGAACAGGTCCATCAGCCGGCCCGGGGTCGCGATCAGCACGTCGACGCCCTTTTCCAGCGCCTTCACCTGATCGCCCATCTGCACGCCGCCGATCAGCAGCGCCATCGAGAGCTTGTGATATTTGCCGTATTTTTCGAAATTTTCGGACACCTGCTGCGCCAGCTCGCGCGTCGGCTCGAGGATCAGCGAACGCGGCATCCGCGCGCGGCTGCGGCCGTGATGAAGGATGTCGATCATCGGCAGGACGAAGCTGGCCGTCTTGCCGGTTCCGGTCTGGGCGATCCCGATCAGATCTTTTCCCATGAGGACCGGCGGGATCGCCGCGCGCTGGATCGGCGTCGGCTCGTCATAACCGCTGTCGGTGACCGCGCGGAGCAATTCGTCGGAAAGGCCGAGATCGGCAAAAGTCATGCTTGTTCCGGAAGATAGAGGTGCGCCTCGGCATCTCCGGCCGGTCGCTTGTCACGTAGGATCGCTATGGAGGCCGGCCCCCAATTCGTCAAGAATAGGAGGGCGTGGGCGCTCCCGATCATCGCTGCGGCGTCGGTTCCAAATGCCTGAAGCGGCGGATCGTGCAGCTTCCGCCGATCCTCGAAAAGATGGCGTCCCGGCCGGCGCAGACGCGATCGTCGCCGGGCTGCAGATAGAAGCCCCGATAGAAATCGAGAGCCGGGCAGTCTTCCGCGAATTTCGCCCGCACTCTGCTTCGGTCGGCAAGGATGAAATCGACCTGGTCCGACCCCGACAGCATTGCGCGGCGGATGAGGGCGGCAGGGACGCACTTCGGCCCCTTATGCTCGACCCACTCGATCCCCGGCGCCATCGGGCCGGGCTGCACCGGGACACGCAGGATGACCTCGTCCTGCACCACCAGTCGCGTGACGCTTTGTCCGCCGAAGCCGGCCTGCACGGCAAGCATGCCGAGCAGCAGCGGCCCCAAGCTCCAGAATGTCCCAGCGATCACGTCCCCACCCTTAATGGCGCCCCCGCCGCTTCGCAGCGAAGCGTTGAATGGTCTATGAACTAAGGAGACCGCCGCAAGCCAGCCCCACGCCGCAGCGGCTTGCCTAAGCGGGCCAAGGCCAATATTGGCGCATTCACTGTTTCCGGCGGGCTGGCGAGAGGCGCAGCCGTAAGCCCGGTCCCCGGGAGATTTCAGGATGGCGAGTGCCGCCCCGAACGAGAATTTGCCCTTGTTCTACAATGATGTGGTCCCGCTCAACACGAATGAGCATGGATCGATGAAAGTTCGCGCCGCCGACCAGGTCAGCCAGATGGGCGGCGCTCACGCCGTGCCGGTCACGGTCGACGAGTTCACGCTCGTCCAGCGCCACTATCCGATCGTCTTTTCGGTCGGTGACAAGCCGGTGCCGATCGCGCTGATGGGCCTCAACGAGGGCGTCAACGTGTTCCTCGACGAGAACGGCCGAGTGACCCAGGACGGCATCTATCTGCCGGCGTACCTGCGCCGCTATCCGTTCCTGCTCGCGCGCCTCCGCCCCGACAGCGACGAACTCTCTCTCTGCTTCGACCCGACCTCGGGCGCGGTCGGCGACTTCGACGACGGCCAGCCTTTGTTCGAGGACGGCCAGCCGAGCCAGGCGACCAAGGCGATCCTCGAATTCTGCGAGCAGTTCGAGGCCGCCGGGCAGCGCACCGGCGCCTTCATCGACGATCTCGTCAAGTCCGACCTGTTGATGGACGGCGAGGTCGCGATCCAGCCCGAAGGCTTCGAGCAGCCCTTCATCTACCGCGGCTTCCGCATGGTCGACGAGGAGAAGTTGCGCGACCTTCGCGGCGACGAGCTCCGCAAGATGAACCAGAGCGGCCTGCTGCCGCTCATCTACGCCCACCTCTTCTCGCTGTCGCAGATCCGCGAGGTGTTCGCCCGCCAGATGGCCCAGGGCAAGGCGCCCGAGCAGGTGCCGCAGCCGGCGACGGCGGAGGTCTGAAGCTAGGACTACACGAGAAAGGATGGACTACGTCACGCGGAGTGAATCCGCGTGACGTCGGTCGGGCTCAGCTACGCTGACCCGCCGGCCGAGTCTCGCCATCTCTTCGACAGAAGCTCACCTTTGCTAGTCGCAAAGCTTCACTTCTGCTCGGTGGCTCGATCATTCCGCCGCCGTGGCGTAGCGGCTATCGAGCAACGCCTCGCCGAGCTCGACCGCGAGGCGCTCGATCAAAGCGGCGACATCGTCGAAGCCGGGGCCGGGGGCCTCGAGGCGGCGATCGAGGTAGCAGCGGCGGTCGATCTCGATCTGCAGCGCCTGGACTCCGCGCGCGGGGCGGGCGTGGCGGTCGATCACGTGGCCGCCCGCGAAGGGGTCGTTGAGCCCGGCTTCGAAGCCGTGCGCACGGGCGATATCGAGCGCGGCCCTGGACAGCCAGGCATCGGCGGTGCGGCCGCGGCAGTCGCCGAAGATGATCGGCGGCGTGCCCGCAGGTGGCGGCGGCATCGAATGGCAGTCAAGCAACAGCGCGCAGCCGAAGCGGTCGAGCAGGAGGCCGAGCTGATCCTCGATCGCCTGGTGATAGGGGCGATGGGCTTGGGCGAGGCGTTCGTCGAGCTGCTGCGGACTGATCGCGCGGCGCCAGAGATAGCCGTGGGCCTGGGTGCGCGCGGGAACGATGCCGAGCCCGCCGCGGGCCCGGGCTGTGACCCGGCCGCGGCGCGCGCCGTCGACCAC
>DATLGK010000038.1:0-18757 GCA_035540475.1 Sphingomicrobium sp. | reverse complement strand
CACCTCGAGCGCGATGGGAGGGGCGCTGGCGGCCGCAGCGACCGGCGTGCCAGTGGCTCACGTCGAGGCAGGGCTTCGAACATTCGATCCGGATTCTCCCTGGCCGGAAGAGGAATATCGCACAGCCATCGATGCCGAGGCCGACCTCTTGTTCGCTCCCACACTGACCAGCGCCGCCAATCTCGCTCGGGAGGAGGTGCGGGGCACGGTCCACGTCACCGGCAACACCAGTATCGACGCGCTTTTTGGGACGCTTCGTGACCTGCCGGCCCCGAGGCTCAGCGAGCGAACCTGCCCGCAATTGCTCGTCACCTGTCACCGGCGCGAAAACTGGGGGGAGAGGCTGAAAGCCATAGCGGGCGGGCTGGTCGACGTCGCCGGCTCCGGCTCCGCCACGATCGAGGTGCTGCTCCACCCAAACGGGCACGTCGCGGACGCGATGCGGAAGCTGCTGGCTGGCCGCGCCGGTATCAGACTGCTCGAACCCTGCTCGCACCGCGAGCTGCTGCAGCGGATGCGCGCATGCGACCTGATCCTGAGCGATTCCGGAGGCATCCAGGAGGAAGCGCCGGCGCTGGGAGTGCCGCTGCTGGTGCTGCGCGACAAGACAGAACGGCCGGAGGGGCTTGAAACCGGCAACATGATGCTCGTCGGCGCCGACCGCGATGCCATCGCCGCGACCGTCCAAGGGCTGCTTTCCCAGCCGACCCGGCTGGCAGCCATGGCGCGCCCGGCCCTTCCTTTCGGCGACGGCCGCGCGGCGCCGCGAATCGCGGCCATCATCGAGCAATGGCTGGAGGTTCGCTGCGCGGTTCGTCGGCGCGCCTGAGCGACCTTCGCCGCGTCGCGGTTGACGAGCCGTGCTCAAGCCCACATATGGCGCCCTCGCTTCACGCGAGCGGCCCCTTCGTCTAGCGGTCCAGGACGTCGCCCTCTCACGGCGAAAACACGGGTTCGAGTCCCGTAGGGGTCACCAGCGCGCAGGAGTGCCGGGGGCACTCCGAGCACTAGTGACAGCATCACTCGGCTGCTCCTCCAGCCACTCCTCGATGATCGCCGCGATCCGGGGGCCCGCGCGGCCATCGCCGAACGGGAAGCTCGGGCGGCTCATTGCGGCAAGTGCGGCCGGATCCGCGAGGAGGCGCAGCGCCTCGGCGACGATGCGTTTGCCGTCGGTGCCGACCAGCCGCGAATTACCGGTAGCGATGGCTTCGGGACGTTCGGTCTCGTCGCGCAGTACGAGCAGCGGCACGCCAAGCGCCGGAGCCTCTTCTTGCATCCCCCCGGAATCGCTGAGAAGGAGGTCGGATTGACGCATCCGGCGCAGCAGCTCGGCGTGGGTGCAGGGCGGCAGGAACGAGACGTTGGGGGTGCCGCCGAGCAGGCGCCGAATGCTGTCCGCAACGAAGCCGTTCGGAGGCAGGACGACATCGAGGTTCGCGCCGCTGCGCGCAAGGTCGGCCACGGCGCTGGCGATCGAACGCAGCGCGTCGCCCCAGGATTCGCGGCGATGGGTGGTGACAAGGATCCGGCGCGCGGCGCCGTCATGAAGTCGCGGCGACGGCAGGGTTGCCGCCGCGGCGAGGACGGCGTCGATCCCGGTATTGCCCGTCACCTCGATCCTTCCAGGCACGCCTTCGCGGCGAAGGTTGTCGGCGGCCGCAGCGGTCGGCGCGAACAGCAGCTCGGCGCCGGCGTCGATCGCGGTGCGATATTCTTCCTCCGGCCAGGGACGTTTCGGATCGTGGGTGCGAAGGCCCGCTTCGACATGGGCGAGCGGCACTTCGCTGGTATTTGCGGCAAGCGCCGCGCCAAGCGCGCTCGACGTGTCGCCCTGGACGACGATCAGCGAGGGCCGCTCGCGCAGCTTCGGCAGCAAGGCTGCGGTGACACTGCCGACGTGGCGGTGGGGGTCCCGCTCGCCCGGGCAGCGGAGCGCGAGACATTCGAAGCTGGCGAGCTTGTGTTCGCGGAGGTCGAGATCGGGGTGCTGGCCGGTGAGGACCAGCCTGGGCGCCAGTCCGCGCGCGGCGAGCGCGTGCGCGACGGGCGCCATTTTGATTGCCTCGGGCCTGGTGCCGATGACCAGCCGAATGTCGGCAGAACGCAGCCTTCCCCCTAGCTCGGCAAGGGGAGTGTGCCTCCACTATGGAGAGAGTTCAAGCCGGCGGCGCGGCCTAGCGGAAATTGTCGGCGTAGGCCTGGATGTGCATGCGGACCGGAGGCGCCGGCACGAGATGATAATCGAAGCCGTTGCGCTCGCAGTAAGCGATCGCCGCTTCCTTGCTGTCGAAGGTCAGCCGGACCTGCGGCTTGGTGTCGCCGGAACCGTTCCAGCCGGTCAGCGGGTCGGGACGGAGCGGCTCGCGGCGCTCGAACTCGAGCAGCCAGCGGCCGGCATTGGCCTTGCCCGACTGAGTCGTCTTGCGTTCGAGCTCGGAAATGCGCGCGATTGTCATCGTGTCTGCTGGTGGCAAAGCCGGCGCGTGAAATCAACCGGAGGCGCGTTTGGCCTTCAGCGTCGGCGCCGCCGAAGCGGGGTCATCGGGCCACGGGTGCTTGGGGTAGCGCCCGCGCATGTCCTTGGCGACATCGCGCCAGCTGCCCGCCCAGAAGCCAGGCAGGTCCCTCGTCGTTTGGATCGGGCGTCCCGCCGGTGATGTGATGGCGAGGATCAGCGGCACTTGGCCGCCGGCGAGTGTCGGGTGCTGCGATAAGCCGAACAGCGCCTGCGCGCGCACCTCGACGCTGGGGCCGCCAGCCGCCGAATAGTCGATCATATGGCGGCTGCCCGCGGGACTGACGAACTCGGAAGGGGCAAGGCGGTCGAGGCGCCGCATCGCTTCGTAACCGAGCAGTTGCTCGAGCGCGCTCGACAGGGCGTGCGGGGCGATGTCGCCGAGCCGCCGCTTTCCCGCGAGAAGCGGCGCCAGCCATTCCTCGGCACGCTCGAGCAGCATGGCGTCGTCGAGCCGCGCAATGGCGGCGTCGAACCTTGCGGCGAAGGCGGCGCGATGCCGCAACTGTTCTGCGCGCTCGTCCCACGGCAGGAGGGACAAGCCATGTTGGCGGACGCCGTCGAGTAGCGCCTGGGCGACTGCCTGCGGATCCGGGTTCGGGTCGGGGCCGCTCGAGAGGCGGATCGCGCCGAGCCGGCGACTTCGCGTCGGCGTGACCGATCCGGTTGCCGGATCGAAATCGCCGTCGTGACGGGTCTCGATCCGGTCGGCGAACAGATCGAGCACCTCAGCCTCCTCGAGCGCGGCGGCGGAAAGGATCCGCGCGCCCGAGGCATGGCCCGCGACCTCGCCGACGGCGAGCCATTCGCTGGTTGCAAGAGGCGAGGATGGGTCGAGCCGGATGCCGCGCCCTCCGACCGACTGCCACGATTCGCCGGAGCGGTCGCGGCGCCGCGCAACGCGGTCCGGGAAGGCGAGGGCGAGGGCACGGCCCAGACCCGCTTCGGCTAGGGCAGAGTGGCTGAGGCGCGAAAGCCAGTTCGCAGCCATCCGCCGTGCCGCCTCGGCGCGCGGCGATCTGTCGCTTTGCCAGCGCCGCCAGCGCAGTTCGAGATCCGGGTCGTTCCCGCCGAGCCCGCGCTCGGTCAGCAGGACGGCGACGTCGGCGGCGGCCGGCGCAATCCCCCGTTCGACGGCCGCAATGAGCATGTGCGCGAGGCGAGGCTCGAGCGGAAGCGCCGCGATCGCGCGACCATGGTCGGTCACTCGGCCTGAACCGTCGATCGCGCCAAGAGCGGCGAGGCGTCGACGCGCCTCGTCCAGCGCCGCTTGCGGCGCCGGGTCGAGAAAGGGGAGGCGCGCGGGATCGCTTTCGCCCCACAACAGGCTGGTGAGGAGGAGGCTCGACAGATCGGCTTCAAGGATTTCGGGCGGGTCGTGTGCCGGCAGCGAAGCGGTTGCCGCCTCTTCCCACAAGCGGATTGCCACGCCCGGCGCCTGCCGCGCGGCTCGCCCGTTCGGTCACCAGCCGCGTGAGCCCCGCGCCGCGGTCGTAGCGCGGCCGCCGCGCCAGTCCGCTGTCGACGACGATACGAACGTCTTCCAAAGTGACGCTGGTCTCGGCGATGCTGGTGGCAAGCACGAGCTTGCGGGTGCCGGCAGGCGGCGGAGCAAGCGCCCGGCGTTGCGCGGCCGGCTCGATGCCGCCGTGGAGCTTGTGCAGCTCGACCCCGGCCGGAAGCTGCCCCAGCGAGTCGGCGGTCCGCTCGACTTCCGCGACGCCGGGCAGGAAAGCGAGCAGCGACCCGGATTGCTCGCCGAGCGCCCGGCGGATCGCGGCCGCCATCTGCGGTTCGACGCGCGCCGCTGGATCGCGGCCGACGTGCTGGATGTCCAGCGGGAAACTCTTGCCTTCGCTAACGATCGTCGGCGGGTTTCCAAGGAGGCGCTTGAACGCCGCGACATCGAGCGTCGCCGACATAGCGAGGATGCGCAGGTCGGGGCGCAGCGCACCCGCCGAATCGAGCGCGAGTGCGAGCGCGAGGTCGTTGTCGAGGCTGCGTTCGTGGACCTCGTCGAACAGCACCGCCGACACGCCGCCAAGCTCGGGATCGGCCTGGATTCGCGACAGGAACACGCCGTGGGTCATGACGAGGACGCGCGTCGCCTTGCCGAGCCTGCTGTCGAGACGGGTCGCATAGCCGATCGTCTCGCCCGGCCTCTCCTTGAGCACGGCAGCCATGAACTCGGCCGCGGCGCGCGCGGCGAGGCGGCGCGGCACGAGCAGCAGCACCTGACCCGTGCACCAGCCTTCGCCGAGCAGCGCAGGTGCAACCCTGGTGGTCTTGCCGGCTCCCGGCGGCGCGATCAGCAGCGCGCGAGTGCCACCCCGCAATGCCGCGAGAAGGTCCGGCAGCACGGCGTCGATTGGAAGTGAGCGGCTAATAGGCCCTTGCGACCGCGAATTCCGCGGCGTCGACGAGCGCCGCCTTGGCCTTGCTCGGCGGGAACATCGCCAGCGCATCGATCGCGCGGCGCGCATATTGGCGCGCGCGTTCGATCGTGTCCGCGAGCGCCTCCGATTGCTTGAGAAGCTGGATGGCGTGCTTAAGCTCCTCGTCCGACGCTTTTCCTTCCGAGATCGCCGAGCGCCAGAACGCCCGGTCGGCATCGCTGCCGCGGGCGTAAGCTAGGATCACCGGCAGCGTCATCTTGCCGTCGCGGAAATCGTCGCCCGCATCCTTGCCCATGGTGCTGCCCTCGGATGCATAGTCGATCACGTCGTCGGTCAGCTGGAAGGCAATGCCGAGGTTGCGGCCGTAGCTCTCCAGCGCAAGTTCGGCATCTTCGCCCACTTCGGCCACAATCGGCGACACGCGGCAGGCGGCGGCGAACAGCGCCGCGGTCTTGGCCGCGATGATCTCCAGATATTGCTCCTCGCTAGTCTCGATCTGCCGCTGCGCGGTCAGCTGGTTGACCTCGCCCTCGGCAATCACCGCAGAGGCGTGGCTGAGGATGTTGAGTACCTTCAGACTGCCGTCCTCGACCATCAGCTCGAAAGCGCGCGAAAAGAGGAAGTCGCCGACCAGCACGCTCGCCGGATTTCCCCAGATGAGGTTGGCGGTGCGCTTTCCCCGGCGCATGCCCGAACCGTCGACCACGTCGTCGTGGAGCAGGGTCGCGGTGTGGATGAACTCGACCGCCGCGGCGAGCTTGTGGTGGCGCGTTCCGGGGTAGCCGAGCAGCGCTCCTGCCGCGAGGGTCAGCATCGGGCGCATGCGTTTGCCGCCGCCGGCAATCAGATGGCCGGCAAGCTCGGGAATGAGCGCGACCTTGCTCTGCATCCGCTCGAGGATCACCGCGTTGACGCCGTTCATGTCGCCGGCGACCAGGGTCATCAGCGGGTCGAGCGAAGGCGCCTTCGCGGCATTCAACGGATGCACGGTCGCAGTCACGGCGCCGCCACTAGCCGGACAGCGCGCTTTTTCCTAGCCGGAGGGGAGGCTGAGCCGCGCGAGGAGACCGCCGAGATCCTCGCTTTCCTCGAGCCTCACCGAGCCGCCGTAGATTTCGGCGACATCGCGCACAATGGCGAGGCCAAGCCCGGTGCCGGGCTTTCCGGTCGTGTCGAGCCGCGCGCCGCGGGTGAAGAGCTCGCCGCGGCGTTCCTCGGGAATACCGGGCCCGTCATCCTCGACCAGCACATCGACCATCTCGCCTTTTGGCTCGACCGTGACAAACACGCGCCCGCCGCCATATTTGGCGGCATTTTCAACGAGATTGCCGAGCATTTCGTCGAGGTCCTGGCGTTCGACCCGGACCTGGGCGTTGCGGTCGCCGGCGATGTCGATCGTCGCCGCCTCATGAAGCCGGTCGACGGCGCGCTGCACCGCTTCGAGACTATCCCAGACCCGGCAGCGGGATTGCGCGGCGGCGCGGCGGCCGATCGCGCGGGCGCGGGCGAGATGATGGTCGACCTGGCGGCGCATGACGAGGGCTTCGCGGCAGACGGTGTCGGCAAGGTCGGGAGCATCGGCCGTGGCGGCGTTGGTAATCACGGTCAGCGGGGTCTTGAGCGCGTGGGCGAGGTTGCCGGCATGACGCCGCGCCGCCTCCGCCTGCTCCTCGCTGTGCGCGAGCAGCTGGTTGATCTCCTCGGTCAGCGGGCGAATCTCGGTCGGGAACTCATCGCTGATTCGGGTCTCTTCGCCCGAGCGGATCGAAGCCACCTCGCGCCGCACCCGCCGCAGCGGCCAGAGGCCGTAAACCGTTTGCAGCGCGGCGAGGATCAACAGGCCCACCCCGAGCGCGGTGAAGCTCCAGGCCAGAGTCGAGCGGAGCTGGCTGACACGCTCGTTGATCGTCTCGCGCGACTGCGCGACCTGGTACCGCCACCAGATGTCGGACCCGGGCAATTGCACGTCGCGCTCGGCGATGCGCAGCGGCTCTTCCTCGCCGAATTCCTCGCTGTTGTAGAGATGCGGGCGAGTGTCGCCGTGATGCGGCGGCACCCGAAGCCGGCGATCCCACAGCGAACGCGAGGCGAAGGTGTCGGCGCCCTTGCCGCTGATCTGGAAATAAAGGCCGGAATAGGTTTCGAGGAAGCGCTGGTCGGCCGGCGGACGGTTGAAGCGGACTTCGCCGTCAGGCCCGATCTCCGACGAGGCGATCATCGAATTGAGCATGAACACCAGCTGGTTGTCGAAGCTGTCGACGATCGACCGGCTGAGCACGCGGTCGAGCGCGAAGGCACCGATCAGCAGCAGCGCCGCGATCCACACCGCGGCGATGCCGATCATGCGCCGGGTCAGCGAGCCGGTGCGGTGGAGTTGCTGCGGCCGCCGGAGGCGACGCTCTTCCGCCGCCGCGGCGGGAGCCGCGGAGGCGTGCTTGTTCACGAGCTTTTATCCTCCGGGTCTTCGAGGCTGTAGCCGAGACCGCGGATGGTGGTGATGACGTCGGCGCCGAGCTTCTTTCGGATGCGCGTCACGAACACTTCGATGGTGTTCGAATCCCGGTCGAAATCCTGATCGTAGATATGCTCGATCAGCTCGGTCCGGCTGACCACCTTGCCCTTGTGGTGCATGAGGTAGGAGAGGAGCTTATATTCCTGGGCGGTGAGCTTCACCGGCTCGCCGGCCTTGGTCACCTTGCCCGAGCGCGTGTCGAGCCGGATGTCGCCCGCGGTCAGCTCCGAGCTGGCATTGCCCGAGGAGCGGCGGATCAGCGCGCGGAGGCGGGCAATCAGCTCCTCGGTCTGGAACGGCTTGGCGAGATAATCGTCGGCCCCGGCGTCGAGGCCCGCGACCTTGTCGGACCAGCTGTCGCGCGCGGTCAGCACCAGCACGGGCATCTTGCGGCCTTCCTTGCGCCAGCGGTCGAGGACCGTGAGACCGTCGACTTCGGGGAGGCCGAGGTCGAGGATCACCGCGTCGTAGCTTTCGGTCGAGCCGAGATAATGGCCGTCCTCGCCGTCGGTCGCGAGGTCGACTGCATAACCTGCGCCCTCGAGCGTCGAGCGCAGCTGCCGCCCGAGATTGGGTTCGTCTTCGACGATCAGAACGCGCATTCTAAGGCTCTCCGCAGCTGTTCATCTTCGCCCCGTCAACCCGCGTTGGGCCGAGAGGTTGCTTCGCCGGAACAACTGGGGAAGCGCCGCAGAAAGTCAATCCGCGAGCGGAACGACTGTTCAGGGCCGCGAACGGCGGATGATGCGGCCGGTCTGCGGGTCGACGTCGACCCAGATCACGCGGCCGTCCTGGATGAACTTCATGCGGTAGGTCCCGCCGTTGAGTTCAGGCCCGAGATAGTCGGCGCCGCCCATCAGCGGCATGACCCGACGCTCGAGCTGGGGCAGCGGCATGGAACGGCCGTCGCGCTTGGCCTCGAAGGCCTTCTCCGAATCGCGCGGGGGATCGGCCAGCGCGGGAGCGCCGGTGAGGCCGGCGGCGAGGATGCCGGCAAGGAAGATGGTACGCAGCAGGGTCATTTACGCGACTCTCGTTTCGGGGGCTCTTCTATCACGAAGCATTGAATAGGCTATGAATGTCGGCGAACGCGCTTGTTCAGGCTCGCGCGACATTGCAAGAGCCCGCCACCATGGCGGCACCGATCCTCGCATACGAAGACCTGGGGCTGATCCAGGGGGAAGGCTGGCTGTTCCGCCACCTCGACCTCTATATCGGCGAACGCGACCAGCTGGCGCTGATCGGGCGCAACGGCGCGGGCAAGACGACGCTGCTCAAATGCCTCGCGGCACTGATCGAGACCGACGAGGGCAAGCGCACGATCGTGCCCGGGACCAAGGTCGTGCTGCTCGAGCAGGACCCGCGGCTCGACGGCTTCGAAACGCTGCGCCAATGGGTCGAGCACGGCGCGG
This sequence comes from Sphingomicrobium sp., assembly GCA_035540475.1. Taxonomy (GTDB): domain Bacteria; phylum Pseudomonadota; class Alphaproteobacteria; order Sphingomonadales; family Sphingomonadaceae; genus Sphingomicrobium. The sequence goes on along the minus strand of DATLGK010000038.1, from coordinate 9,919 downwards.
ACGCGCCCGAGCCGCACGAAGCGGCGGCGATCGCCGACCAGCTCGGAATCGACCTCGACCGGCCGACCGCCACGGCCAGTGGCGGAGAGCGGCGACGAGCGGCGATCGCCCGCGCGCTCGCGCAGAGGCCCGACGTGCTGCTGCTCGACGAGCCGACCAACCATCTCGACCTCTCCGCGATCGAATGGCTCGAGGAATGGCTCAAACGGTTCAGGGGCGCGTTCATCGCCATCAGCCACGACCGCACCTTCCTGACGCGGCTGACGAAGAGCTGCATCTGGCTCGACCGCGGCAATCTGCGCCGCGCCGAGATCGGCTTCGGCGGGTTCGAGGCCTGGACCGAGCGGGTGTACGAGGAAGAGGCGCGCGCGGCGGAAAAGCTCGACGCCAAGCTCAAGATCGAGCTGCACTGGCTGCAGCGCGGAGTGACCGCGCGCCGCCGGCGCAACCAGGGGCGGCTGGCGAAGCTCAACGAAATGCGGGCGCAAAGGGCGGCGATGCTGGGCACGGCGGGCTCGGCCAAGCTGGCGCTCGCCAAGGACGATGTCCGGTCGAAGACGGTGATTGACGCGGACGGCGTCTCGAAGAGCTTCGGAGAGCGCCCGATCATCCGCGACTTCACCTTGCGCATCCAGCGCGGCGACCGCATCGGCGTGGTCGGCCCGAACGGCGCGGGCAAGACGACCCTGCTGAAGCTGCTCACCGGAGAGCTTCAGCCCGACAGCGGCACGGTCACGCTGGCGAAGACCCTGAGCGGCATCGTCATCGACCAGCAGCGCAAGCTGATGGAGCCGCAAAAAAGGGTGAAGGACGTGCTTGCCAACGGCGGCGAGTGGATCGAAGTGCGCGGCCACAAGAAGCACATCAAGGGTTATCTGAAGGAGTTCCTGTTCGACCCGGCAATTGCCGATGCGCCGATCGGATCGCTCTCGGGCGGGGAGCGGTCGCGGCTCCTATTGGCGCGGGAGTTCGCGCGCGAGGCCAACCTTCTCGTCCTCGACGAGCCGACCAACGACCTCGACCTCGAAACGCTCGACCTGCTGCAGGAAGTCATCGCCGATTATGAAGGGACGGTGCTGATCGTCAGCCACGACCGCGATTTCCTCGACCGCACGGTGACGATCACGCTGGGGCTCGACGGGACCGGCCGGGTCGATGTCGTCGCCGGCGGATACGAGGACTGGGTTCGGAAGAGATATGAGGCGCAACGCGCTCCCCCTCCCGCTCGCGGGAGGGGGCAGGAGGGCGGGTCCGGGCGAATTGACACACCCACCCCTTCGGCGCTTCGCGCCTCTTCCTCTCCCGCAAGCGGTAGGGGGAAGCTCTCCTACAAGGACCAGCGCGATTACGACCGCCTCCCCGCCGAGATCGACCGGCTGCAGGCCGAGGTCGCCGCCGACGAGCGGGCGCTGTCGGACCCCGATCTCTACACACGCGACCCGCGCCGGTTCGCGCAGCTGACCGAACGCATCGCCCGCAACCGCGCCGAGATCGAGGCGGCCGAGCTGCGCTGGCTCGAAGTCGCCGAAATGGCCGAGGAGCTAAGCGCGGATCGCTGAAGCCAGCAGGGTGCCTGTGGCTTGCCTCGTCGAACGATGCCAATCACGAAAGTCGACAAAAAGGGGGGCTGCGTTGGAGAACGTGCTTGTATTCGTATCGATCATCGTCGGGCTCGGCGTCGCCGACATCCTCGTCAGTTTCCAGCGGCTGCTCAGGGCTCGCAAGCTGGTGCGATGGGACTGGGCCGCGCTGATCGTCGCGCTGCTTGCGCTGCTGGTTCTGGTCCAAAGCTGGTGGAGCATTGCCCAACCGGGCGCGAAGACGATGACCATCGGCGCCTTTCTGCCCACTCTCGTGGAGCTGATCCTGCTCTTCTTGCTGGCCTCGGCAACTCTTCCGGACGAGGTGCCGAGCGGCGGCGTCGACCTGCGCGCTTATTACCAGGAACAGGGGAGCTATATTTGGACGCTCTTTGCGGGCGCGCTGGCCTGGTTGATGGCGACGGAGATCGTCACTGCACTGCCCCGCCTGGGAATTGCGGGCGCATTCGCGCTGAAAGCCGAGGAGTTCATCGTGCTGGCAGTGATGATCTCCCTCATCTTCGTTCGCGCGCGCTGGTGGCACGCGATTGGCTTGATCTTGCTTGCTGGCGGCCCGATCGGCTGGCTTTCGCGCAGCCTTGGCTGAATCAAGTTGCTGAGCCGCTCAGCTGATATTGCTTCAGGAGGTCGTAAAGCGTCGGGCGGCTGATCCCGAGCAGCTTGGCGGCGCCCGAGATATTGTTGTCGGTGCGGCTCATCGCCTGGCGGATCGCCCTGCGGTCGGCGATTTCGCGCGCGGCGCGGAGATTGATCGGCGGAGCGTCGGTTTCGGCGGCGCCTTTGCCGGGGAGGTCGAGGTCGGCGGCCGTGACGGCCTTGCCGTCGGCCATGATCACCGCGCGCTTGATCCGGTTCTCGAGCTCGCGGACGTTGCCGGGCCAGCGATAGGCATCGATCGCCGCAAGCGCGTCGGGCGACAGCGACTGGACGCCGGGGTTGAGGTCGCGGCTGAAGCGGTGGACGAAATGGCGTGCGAGCAGCACCGAATCCCCGGTTCGCTCGGCGAGCGCGGGAATGGCGACGACGATCTCCGCGAGCCGATAATAAAGGTCTTCGCGGAAGCGGCCGTCGCCGATCATCGCCTCGAGGTCCTGGTGGGTCGCGCAGACGATGCGCGTGTCGACGGCGATCGGCTGGCGTCCGCCGATCCGCTCGATCACCCGCTCCTGCAGGAAGCGGAGCAGCTTGACCTGGAGCGGCAGCGGAATGTCGCCGACCTCGTCGAGGAACAGGGTCCCGCCTTCGGCCAGCTCGATCTTGCCGACGTTGGACTTGACCGCGCCGGTGAAGGCGCCGCGTTCATAGCCGAACAGCTCGGCCTCGAGCAGGGTTTCGGGGATCGCCGCGCAGTTGATCGCCACGAACTCGCCCTTGCGGCCGCTCTGGTCGTGCACGGCGCGGGCAAGCAATTCCTTGCCGGTGCCGCTGGCGCCGAGCAGCATCACCGACACGTCGGCGCGAGCCACGCGCTCAATGGTTCGGGCGACCTTCAGCATTTCCGGGGCGGCGGTGATGATCGAGCCGAGGACGGTCGCCGCGGCCCCGCCTTCGAGCCGCCGGTTCTCCTCCTCGATCGCGTGCAGGTGGAAGGCGCGGGCGACGATCAGCCCAAGCTCGTCGATGTCGACCGGCTTCTTGTAGAAATCATAGGCGCCCATGGCGATCGCGCGCATCGCGCTTTCACGGGCGCCGTGCCCGGTGGCGACGATCACCTTCGTGTTGGGCTTGAGGCGCAGCATCTCGGCGAGCGCAGCGAAGCCTTCCTCGGTGCCGTCGGGGTCGGGCGGCAGCCCAAGGTCCAAGGTGACGACGGCCGGCTCGTGCGCGCGCAGCGCCTCGATCGCACTCTGGCGATTGCCCGCGCAGACGACCTCATAGCCTTCATAGGCCCATTTCAGCTGGCGCTGCAGGCCTTCATCGTCCTCGATAACGAGCAGGACTTTGCGCTCTTCACTCATGCGATCTTCCGTTCTTCCTGGCTCGCCTGCTGCGCGGCCGGCAGCAGGATCGTGAAGGTCGTGCCCTGGCCCGGGCGGCTGTCGACGCTGAGCCGCCCGCCCATCGCCGTGATCAGCGAGCGGGCCTCGAAGGCGCCGATGCCGAAGCCGCCGGACTTGGTCGACACGAACGGCTGGAACAGGCGGTTGCGCACGAAATCGCCGTCCATTCCGACGCCCTTGTCGGCAATGGTGATGACCACATTGGCGCCGGCTTGCGCAGCGCGCACCGTCACCGGCGAGCCCGTACTGGCCTCGAGCGCATTCTGGACAAGGTGGCCAACCGCTTGCTCGAGCGCCGCCGCGTCGACCCGCGCCGAAAGGCTCGTGTCGCCCAGCAACTGCACGTCGCGGTCGCGGCGCTTGGCGGCGATCGCCGCGCCGAGGATCGGGCGCAAAGGCTGCGGCTCGATGCGCTGGACCCGCGCCGGCGCGTGCGGAGCGAGGCGGGCGAGAAGGTCGTTCATCTTGGCGACCGAGGATTGCAGCGTCGCGACCATGTCGGCGCGAAAGTCCGGATTGTCGGCGTGGCGCTCGGCATTGCGAGCCAGCAGGGACAGCTGGCTGACCAGATTCTTGATGTCGTGCAGGATGAAGGCGAAGCGGCGGTTGAACTCCTCGAAACGCTGCGCCTGTCCGAGCGCTTCCTGGCTGAGCGATTCGGCGAGCGAACTCGCGGCCTGGTTGCCGGCTGTTCGCAGCAGGTCGAAATCCTCCCAGTCGAGCGCGCGGCGATATTCGGGCGCGGCAAGCAGGACGACGCCGACCAGGCGTCGGTGATGCAGCAACGGAACCGCCGCCCAGATCGCGGGATCGTCGAGCAGCCATTGCGGCGCCGGGACCTGGTCTTCCGATCGGGCCCAGCCGCGGCGCAGCGCTTTGAATTCGATGATGCGTCCCGAGGATTCGATCGCGGCCCAGAAATCGGAGCCGCGATCGTCCGCGGGAAGGCCGCCCGAAGGCCAGTTCCACTTGCCGGCGACCGCCAGCCCCTTGCCGCCATCGTCGACCAGCAGCATGCCGCCCGGCGCGTCGGCGATGTCGGCGAACGCCTTGACGATGCGCTCGCTGAGCGGAGGCGCATCGGCGCCGGTGCGCCCGAGCGTTTCGGTGAAGCGCAGCCATTCGGTGCGGTAATCGTAGCGATGTTCGAACAGATGCTTGGCGGCCTTGACCTTCAGCCAGCCGCGGGCGCGGGGGCTGGGAATCACCACCATCGCCGCCACCGTCATGACTGCGAGGACGCCGATCAGCAGCGCGCCGGACCAGTCGAAACCGGAGCCGCGAAGCGCGGTTGCGAGGATCGCCATTAGGGCGAAATAGGCGCAGATCGCCAGCAGCGAGAGCGACTGGAAGGTCGCCGCGCGCGACAGGCGGATACGCCATTCCTGGTCGCTCCGCAGAGCGAGGCCGAACAAGGGCGCGACGAGCGCCATCGCCAGGCCGCGCCAGGCGAGCAGCGCGTCGGCCGTGGGCGAGCCGAGATAGGCGATGGTGTAGAGATTGAGGTCGTAGATCCACATCGCGGCGAGGGCGATCATGGCGAGCCGGATGTGCGACCGGCTCGCCGGCGCTGCCTGGCCGTACAGGTTGTGGACGAGCACCAGTGCGCCCGCGACCGCCGTGATACGCAAGATCGTTCGGGTTTGGTCGATCGCCTCGCTTGGCGCCACCAGCGTGATGGTGATCGCGATCAGCTGCAAACCGATCACGCCGGCGACCGCCGCATAGACCAAACGCAGCCCGCGCTCGCGCTCCTCGCCGGCGCTCGACAGGCTGTAGAGCAAGCAGATCCAGACGAGGTTTCGGGCGCTTTCCGCGTAGGCGACGATCGCATCACCGGGAGTCACGGCAGCCAGCCAGGCCCAGCAGGCGGTCACCGCGAAGGCGCCGGCCAGGAGGCGCTGTGCCGGGTGGCGCGCAGCCTCGCCGAGGCGCCAGATCGTTAGCGACGCGAACAGCGCCGCGGCGAGCGCGTGGCTCCAGAAGGCAATCAGCACCGTCACGCTGCGCGACCTGTCAATTCTGCCGACATGAGGCAGGTGTCGCTAAACTTTACAAAGAAGTGGTGAACGCCGGCCGCCGACCGCGGCAGCGAGTTACTTCTTCAGCACATCGAGCGCGGCGAGAGTCATCGCCTCGGTCGCCGTGGAAATGACCGCTTCCGCGTCGGGCGCCCAGAACGGGCTGTGCAGCGAGGGCAGCTTGTTGGGGTCGCCGCCGGCCGCGTCCCATTTCGCCTTGGGCGTGCCGCCGACCCAGAAGATCAGGCTTTCGATCGACTTGTCGGCAAGCCAGAAGCGGCTGAAATCCTCGCCGCCCATGACCGCGGGGGTGGAAATCGCCCGCTCGGGCCCGAAATGCTGCTGGAACAGTGCCAGCGCGCGGTTGGCGAACTTCTCCGTATTGAAGGTCGCCGGCGTATATTCCTGCTCGCGGATGGTGACGACCGGCATCCGGTCATCGGGGATTCCGGCGGCGATCGCTTCGCCGCGGACGATGCGCTGGATGCCGTCGAGCAGCAGCTTGCGCACTTCCGGCTTGTAGCTTCGGACGGTCAGCTGGAGTCTCGCTTCATCGGGCACGATGTTATGCTTGGCGCCCCCCTGGAAGCTGCCGACCGTGACGACCGCGGGGTCGAGCGGGTTGTTCTCGCGGCTGACGAGGGTCTGAAGCGCGGTCACGATCCGCGACGCGAGCACGATCGGGTCCTTGGTGGTGTGCGGATAGGCGCCGTGGCCGCCGAGGCCGCGGACGGTGATGTCGACACTGTCGACATTGGCGAGCGCATAGCCCGGAGTGATGCCGATCACGCCTGCGGGAAGGGCCGCGGCGTCGTGGAAGGCGAGCACATACTGCGGCTTGGGGAAGCGCGTGTAGAGCCCGTCGTCGAGCATGGCTTTCGCCCCTTCGCCGGTCTCTTCGCCCGGCTGCAGGATCATCACCAGCGTCCCTGACCATTGGTCTTTCATGGTGGAAAGCCGGCGCGCCGTGCCAATGAAGCCGGCCATGTGCGTGTCGTGGCCGCAGGCATGCATGACCCCGGTTTCGACGCCCGAGCGGGCGACGGCACGGACCTTGGACGCGAACGGCAGGCCGGTCTGCTCGATCACCGGCAGCCCGTCCATGTCGGCGCGGATCATCAGCACCGGGCCGGGGCCGTTCTTCATCACCGCGACGACGCCGGTCTTGCCGACGTTCATGGTGACGTCGAAGCCGAGCTTGCGCATCTGCTCGGCAAGCAGGGAGGGCGTGCGCTTCTCCTGCATCGACAGCTCTGGGTTCGCATGCAGGTCGCGGTACAGGTTCATCAGCTGCGGCATGTCGGCGCGGATCGCGCTGGACAGGGTCGCTGCAGGTGCGGAACTCGATGCCATCAGTGCGGCAATACACAGCGCAAGCTTCAGTTTCATCTGTCTCATCCTAGGGGAACCAGCTCCATCACGTCGAGCTGGGATTCGAAGTGCGGGCGAGGCATGACCATGCGCCAGCGGCTGGGGCCGACGCGCTCGACAAAGGCGGCGACGTCCCGGGTGCGGTCGGTGCCATATTGCAGCGCGCGAGGCTCGTCGCCGAGCACCAGCGTGCCGAGGAACACATGGCGCAGCGCGTCGCTTGGGAACAGCAGGCCGACATAACGCTGCGATCCCGTGAGCTTGCGCAGCCGTTGCAGCTCGCGCTCCTGGTTCACTGCACAAGTGAAGGCCGGATAAGCGATATAGTCGAGATTGCCTTCGCCCTTGGCGCCGAGCTTGATCACGCGGCAGCGGTAGCGGCCGTTGGGGAGGCCCGGGTCGGGCAGGGCCGCGTCAGGTTCGAGCAGCGCGCCTTCCCTCGCGATCGCCGCGGAATGACCGGCCTTGCCCGCCGCGGCGAGCGCCTCGGTGAAGCTCTTGCGCCAGTTGCGCAGCCGATCCTGGTCATCGCTAGTAACGACCTGCCGCCAGGCGGTGGTCCAGCGCGTGGTCATGCCGCTCGCCGGCTCGACTGGCTGGCAGCCGGCGGTGCAGAAAGCGGTCGCGATGAGCAGCCAGGATCGCATCGGGCGCCAGCCTAGGCGGCTGTCCAGCCTCCGTCCACGCTGAGATTAGCGCCCGTGATCGAGGCGGCCTCGTCGCGGCACAGGAACAGAGCGAGCGCGGCGACCTCTTCTGGGCTGACGAAGCGCTTGGTCGGCTGCGCGGCCAGCAGCACGTCGTTCATCACCTGCTCGCGGGTGAGGCCGCGGGTCTTCATCGTGTCGGGGATCTGCCTTTCGACCAGCGGCGTCCAGACATAGCCGGGCGAGATGCAATTGACGGTGACACCCTCGCGCGCGGCCTCGAGGGCGACCGACTTGGTGAAGCCGGCAATGCCGTGCTTCGCGGCGACATAGGCGCTCTTGTTGGGCGAAGCGACGAGGCTGTGCGCGCTCGCCGTGCTGATGATCCGGCCCCAGCCTTTCTGCTTCATCGCTGGAAGCGCAAGGCGCGTGGTGTGAAACGCCGAGCTGAGGTTGATGGCGATGATCGCGTCCCACTTCTCGGGCGGGAAATCCTCGACCGGGGAGACGTGCTGGACCCCGGCATTGTTGACCAGGATGTCCGGCCCGCCGAGCTCGTCGGCGCAGCGGCGCATCATCCGCTCGATCTCTTCCGGTTTCGACATGTCGGCGCCGTCGTGGATCGCGCCCAGTTCTTCGCACTCGCGGGCAATGTCGGCGGGGTCGCCGAACCCGTTGATCATCAGCCTGGCGCCCGCGCCCGCAAGCGCCTTGGCGATCGCCAGGCCGATACCCGAGGTGGATCCGGTCACCAGCGCTACTTTGCCGTCAAGAATCATGTTTGCTCGTCTCCCTTGTGCGCCTCTCGCCAGCATGGAGCGCAAATTGCAACCGTGCGCGGCGCGAAGCATTACGCTCTCGCAACAGGAGGATTGCGGAATGCGGCTCGGCGGCGGTGGCGACAAGGATTTCTTCGACCTGACGGGTCGGCGCGGCGGGTTCGGCGGTGGTGGCGGCGGGAACATGCTGGGCTGCCTCTTGCCGCTGGTCGCCAGCCGCTTCGGAATGGTCGGTGTGCTGATCCTGCTGCTTGGCTATTGCGCGTTGCAGTCGTTCGGCGGTGGCGGCATCCTCACGGGGCCCGAAACGCAGAGCGGCGACCCGCGCTCGTCGGGGCAGTCGCGGCTGGACCCGGAAACCGCGCGCTTCCTGCCCGCGGTCCTGTCCAGCACCGACGCGGTCTGGACCGAGCTGTTCCGCGCCAACGGCCGAACCTACCGCGAACCGCAAATGGTCGCGTATACGTCGGGCACGCAAACGGCCTGCGGCTTCGGTCAGGCGGCGATGGGGCCCTTCTATTGCCCGACCGACAGCCGAATCTACCTCGACCCGAGCTTCTTCAAGGAGCTCCAGACCCGCTTCAGAGCGGCCGGCGACTTTGCCCAGGCCTATGTCATCGCCCACGAGGTTGGCCACCATGTGCAGAACCTCGATGGGACGCTCGAACAGGCGCGAAGCGCTCAGGCGCGCGCCGGCAAAGCGGAAGGCAATGCGATCCAGGTCAAGGTCGAGCTTCAGGCCGATTGCTATGCTGGCGTCTGGGCGGCGCATGCGAAGGCACCGGACGGGACTTCGGCGCTGGAGCCTGGCGATGTCGAGGAAGGCATGCGCGCGGCCGAGGCGATCGGGGACGATACGCTGCAGCGCCGCAGTCAGGGCACGGTAGTCCCCGAAAGCTTCACCCACGGCACGTCGGCGCAGCGCATGGCCGCGCTCCGCCGCGGGCTTGAAACGGGCGATCCGGCAGCCTGCAAATTCTGAACAGGAACTACAGCTTCACCAGCATCTTGCCGCGATTGGCGCCGGTGAAGAGGCCGAGGAAGGCTTCCGGCGCTTTCTCGAGGCCCTCGACCACCGTCTCCTCCGCCTTGACCGCGCCGCTTGCGACCCAGGATCCCATGTCGCGGTAGAATTCGCCCATCCGCGGCTGATAATCGAACACGATGAAGCCCTTGAGCCGGATGCGCGCGGCGATCACCCGCATCAGGAAACGCAGGCTGGCCGGCTTGGGGTCGTTATAGCCCTCGATCATCCCGCAAATGGCGAAGCGCGCATGGTTGCGGGCAAGCGCGAGCGCGGCGTCGAGATGGTCGCCCCCGACATTGTCAAAATAGACGTCGATGCCTTCGGGCGCGGCCGCTGCGAGGCTCTTGAGGACGGGGCCGGCGCGATAGTCGATCACATCGTCGGCGCCGAGCGAGCGGACGAACTCGCATTTGTCGGCGCCGCCGGCTGAGCCGATCACGCGCATGCCCTTGGCCTTGGCGATCTGGACGACC
>DATLGK010000037.1:0-16504 GCA_035540475.1 Sphingomicrobium sp. | reverse complement strand
GTACCAGCGCTTCGGGGAGGCCGCGCCGCGCGCGACTGCCCGCAGCGCGGCCTCCCCGAAGCGCTGGTACCGCTCGCGGTCGGCCTCGACGATCGCGGCCGACCGGCCCAGCCTCTCCGCGCGCAGCTCGGCATTGAAGGTCAGTTCGAACGCTTTGCGCCACGGCGCCGCAAGCTCGTCGCGCTTGGCCAGCGGCAGCGTCCAGCCGAGCAAGGTCGGCGCCGCCTTGGTGACGGTGTCGATCGCCCGATCCGCCGCCCCCTCATCCGCGCTCCACACCAGCCGCGAAGGCTGGGCGAAGCGCGCCGCGGTCGACACGGTCCAGGCTTGCGCCGAACATTCGTGCGCGAAATCGGCTTCGCTCAGCACCGCATATTTGGCGGCCAGCCCGCCATCCTCGAAATAGAAGACGTTGGGCGGGATCAGCCGGTTGGCCGCCGCCAGCCAGCGCTTGCCATAGGCCGCGCGATAATCGGACACGATCAGATAGAAATCGAGCATCAGCCCTTCGAGCCGCTTCTCGCGCAGGCACGAGCCGTAGAACAGCACCGCCCGAGCCGCGCCCGCGTGCTTCGCCGCAATCGCTTCCGCCATCGCCGACACGCGCCGATCGACCGGCTGCCGCAGCTCCTCGGCGACGAGCTTTCTCAGCTCGGACATGGCGAAACGCCTAGGCCGCCAGCTTGACGAACGAAAGCGCGGGCGCGGGGCGCAGCGTGATCGGCTGGCCGGGCGCGGTGCGGAAGGTCTCGCCGTCGAGGATCACGTTGGAGCTGTCGGATTCGATCGTGATCTCGTCGGCTTCCTCGAAATGCACGCCGGGCAGCGGCGAACGGCCGAACTTGCCGATCAGGCTCTGGAAGAAGCCGCGCAGCATCGACAGCGGCTGTTGCTCGACCGCGAGCAGCTTGAGCGAACCTTCGCGGCGGCCGTGGATGTCGCTCGCCAGAAGCAGCTTCTCGAGCGTGGTCACGGCCAGCAAGGCGAATTGCCCGGTCAGCGTCTTGCCGGTCTCCCGGACCGAGACGCGCAGCGGCTGCGGGTTGGGCGGCAGGAAATCGGCGTCGAGTCGCAGCACCTGCTTCACCACCAGCGCGACGGCGGTCAGCACATGGGCGATGCTGTTGGGAAGGCCAAGCGGATAGATCTTGTCGCGGCAGTAGAGCATCGTGTCGGCAAGGCCGGCGCCGCCGAGGAACATGCCGATGACCGGCTGCTCCTCTTTGCCGCCATGGCGCAATGCGATCAGCTCGCGGGCGACCGTGTAACGCGCCAGCTCGTCGCTTCGGGCAAGCGCGATCAGCCGCTCGAGAGTCTCGACCGGGTCGCCGCGCGCGCCGAGGTCGAGCGCGATCAAATTGGTCTTGCCGCTCGGCAGCACCGCGACCGGCGGCGCTTCCTCGCCGAAATGGCCGCCGTTGTGCAGCTCGGTCAGCGCCGCCTGCACGGTGCCGTCGCCGCCGTTGATCGCCAGCACCTTGGGCCGGACTCGGGCGATCGACTTCATCGCCTCGCGGATCTGGCTGACCTGTTCGACCTCATAGTGGAAGACGTCCGGATGGTCGGCGCAATATTCGCGGATCCGCGGAAGCTGGGCGAGGTTGCCGGTCGATTTGGGGTTGGACAGCAAGGCGATGCGCGGACGATGGCAATGCGGCGGCGGGGAGCATGGCGCGCCCGGGGCCGTCGCGACCTCCCAACCCTCGCTCGTTCCGGACACTTTCGACATGAATCCGCGCACCGTTCCGCTATAGGGACATTCGCGGACAGCGGCGCACGCGGCGCGGGCACAGCCATCCGCTTTGAAATCTCGGCCGCCTTTGCGGCCAAATGATGGTGCTGGGACGACCGAATTTGCCCACCAGAACGTCGCGTATCGGTTTGATCGACCGCTATCTTGCCCGGACCATCGCCGTTCCGCTCGTCGGAACGCTGATTCTGGCGGCGATGCTGCTGGTACTCGATAAGATGCTGCGCCTGTTCCAATATGTGGTCGACGCCGGCGGCCCGGTCAGCGTCGTGTGGCGGATGCTCGCCAACCTCCTGCCCGAATATCTCGCGCTCGGCATCCCGATCGGGCTGCTGCTCGGGATCCTGCTCGCCTTCCGCAAGCTCGCCTTGTCGTCGGAGCTCGACGCGCTGCGCGGCATTGGCGTCGGCTATGGCCGCCTGCTGCGCGTGCCCTTCGCCTTCGCCATCCCGCTGGCGCTGATCAACCTCGCCATTGTCGGCTATGTCGAACCGTCAAGCGAATATCGCTACCAAAGCCTCAGGTTCGACCTCAAATCGGGCGCGCTCGGCGCGGCAATCAAGGTCGGCGAGTTCAACCGGCTGGGCAAGGACCTGACGCTGCGCATCGACCGCAGCGAGAACCGCGGCACGCAGCTGCACGGCATTTTCGTCGCCAATGAGGACAGCAGGGGAATGAGCGTCGCCGCGACGGCCGAGCACGGCCGCTTCCTTGCCACCGACGATCCCGATAAGATCCTGTTCCGGCTGGAAAAGGGGCGGCTCATCCAGGACTCGCCCAAGTTCAAGACGCCGCGCACCTTGGCCTTCGACGTCTACGACCTGCCGATCAGCCTTCCCTCGATCGACCAGTTCCGCGGCCGTGCGGCCGGCAAAAGCGAGGCCGACGAGCTGTTCCTGCACGAGCTGTGGCAGCGCGGCTATGGCGGCGCGCCGGCGACCGTGGAGCAGCGCCGCGACGCGCAGGGGACGCTCAACTTCCGGCTGGTCGAAGTGGTGATGATGCTGATGCTTCCGTTCCTCGCGGTCGCTCTCGCGGTGCCGCCCAAGCGAAGCTCGTCGGCGCTCGGCATTTTCATCGGCATCCTGATGGTGGTCGCCTATCACAAGGTGAACCAATATGCGCTGCAGGCTGCCGAACGCGGCCAGGTCGACCCGATCATCGCTTTGTGGGTGCCGTTCCTGTTGCTCGCCGCGCTGATCGCGCAAATGTACCGGGTGCTTGCGCACAAGCCGGGCGGTCAGCCGATCGGTGCCCTGGAGCGCTTCGCCGCGCGCTCGTTCAAGGCGGTCCGGCGGCTCTTCCCGGCGTCGGCCGAGGCGCGGCCGGCATGATCAACTTCGGCTTCTTCCCCTCGCGCCGGCTCGCTTTGTACATGGTGCGGCTGTTCCTGACGCGCAGTCTCGCGGTTCTCATCGTGCTCGTGCTGGTGCTGATGACGCTCGACCTCCTCGGCGAATCCGGCAAGATCCTGGCGACGCCCGGCAATGGCGATGCCGAGCTGTGGCGCTATGTCAGCTTGCGCATTCCCTTGCTGATCTCGCGCTTCCTCCCCTTCTCGGTGCTGCTCGGCACTTTGGTCGCGTTCGTCAGCCTCAACCAGCATAGCGAGGTGGTGGCGATGAAGGCCGCGGGCTTGTCCGCGCACCAGATCCTCGCGCCTTTGATCCTCGCCAGCCTCGGCATCGCCGTCGCGCTGTTCGCCTTCAACGAGCGGGTCGTCGTCAACAGCGCGCGCACGGTCAGCGCCTGGTCGGACAATGACTACAAGCCGATCCCGCCGGAAAGCGGCATCATCGGCAACGTCTGGGTGCTGAGCGGGGTCGACCTGATCCGCGCCGGAACCGCCGGGGGCCGCCCGTTCCGCGCGCACGACGTCACCATCTACGACCGCTCGGGCGGCATCCTTGACCGCGTGATCACCGCCGAGCGCGCGGTGCCGGGCGCGCCGGGCGGGGCGTGGACGCTCGAGGGCGTGCGCATCTACGACGCCAATATGAACGTCGTCCGGACCCTGCCGCGGATGGCGGCGATGGAGGGCGTCACTCCGTCGCAATTGACGCTCGCCAAGGTCGATCCCGCCGAGCTCGATTATTGGACGCTGAAGCAGCGCATCGCCGAGCTCGAAGCCGCCGGCAGGCCGACCGACGAGGCCCGCGCCGGGCTCGCGCACAAGCTGTCGAGCCCGCTGTCGACCGTCCTCATGCCGATCCTCGCCGCGCTCGCCGCCTTCGGCCTCGCCCGTTCGGGCCAGGTGCTGCTGCGCGCGGTGATCGGCATGGCGCTGGGCTTCGCCTATTTCGTCGCCGACAATTTCAGCCTGGCGATGGGCAATGCCGGAGTCTATCCGCCCACCGTCGCCGCCTGGGCGCCCTTCTTCCTGTTCCTGCTGATCGGGGAAACCGTGCTGATCAGGGCCGAAGAATGACCGGCGAAGCAATGCCTTGGCCGCGTGACAATGCGGGGAATGGAGCCTAGGGCTTCCGCTCCCCCATTTTCGCGGAGCGTTTTCGCCGCATGAATGCCCTTGTCCGTCACAATGTCCAGGTCACCGGCCAGGGCGATCGCGCGATCATGTTCGCCCACGGCTTCGGCTGCGACCAGACGATGTGGCAGCCGGTCGCGCGCAATTTCGAAGCGGATTTCAAGGTCGTCCTGTTCGATTATGTTGGCCACGGCCGCTCCGACTTCTCGGCCTATTCGCCGGAACGTTATTCGAGCCTCGACGGCTATGCCGCCGACGTGGTCGAGATCGGCGAGGCGCTCGGCCTTCGCGAGGCGGTCTTCGTCGGCCATTCGGTCAGCGCGATGATCGGCGCCCTCGCCAGCCGCCGCGCCCCCGAGATGTTCTCCGACCTGGTGATGGTCGGCCCCTCCCCGCGCTATGTCGACGACGAGGATTATCGCGGCGGCTTCTCCCGCGCCCAGATCGACGAGCTGCTGGAATTCCTCGCCGACAATCATCTCGGCTGGTCGGCGGCGATGGCGCCGGTCATCATGGGCAATGCCGACCGGCCCGAGCTCGGCGCCCGGCTCGAGAACAGCTTCTGCAGCACCGATCCCGAAATCGCCCGCGACTTCGCCCGGGTCACTTTCCTGTCCGACAATCGCGGCGACCTCGACTCGATCCCGGCGCGGACCCTCATCCTCCAGTGCAGCGAGGACATCATCGCCCCGCTCGAAGTCGGGCAATATGTCCATTCGAGGCTTCCGCGCAGCGAGTTCCGGCAGCTCAGCGCGACCGGCCACTGCCCCAACCTCAGCGCGCCCGAAGAAGTGACGGCGGCGATCCGCGAATTTGTCTAGCGCGCCGCCCAGCGAAGACCTCGAGGACCTCTACGAGACCGCCCCTTGCGGCTATGTCTCGCTCTCCCCCGACGGCCGGATCGTCAAGGCCAATCGCACCATCGCCGCCTGGCTCGCCTGGGCCCCGGACGATCTGGTCGGCAAGCGCGTCCACGACATCCTCGGCTTCGGCGGCCAGATCGCCTTCGAGACCCATCTCGCCCCGCTGCTGCGGATGCAGGGCCATGTCCACGAGATCGCGCTCGACCTCTTGAAGGCCGACGGCGAGAAGATCCCGACCATCGCCAATGCGGCGGAAAAGCGCGACGCCGAGGGCCGCCACCTGTTCACCCGGCTGACCCTGTTCAAGGCGGTCGACCGCCGCACCTACGAGCGCAGCCTGGTCGAGGCGCGCGCCCGCGCCGAGGCCGAGGCCGAAGCCCAGCGCGAGGCGGCGGTGCTGCGCGAGCAATTCCTCGCCGTCCTCGGCCACGACATCCGCAATCCGCTCGCCGCGCTCGATGCCGGCGTCCGCCTGCTCGGCAAGGAAGCCCTCAGCGACAGCGGCCGCACCATCGTCCGCGAAATGGCCGGCAGCATCGAGCGCGCCTCGGCCCTCGTCGACAATCTCCTCGATCTCGCCCGCGGCCGGCTCGGCGGCGGCCTGCCGGTTGGGCGCGACGCGGACGCTCCGCTCACCCCGGTCATCGAGCAGGTCGTGGCCGAGGTCCGCCGCATCGATCCCGACCGCCAGGTCGAGGCGCGCATCGCGGTCGAGGAGCCGGTCTATTGCGACCGCGGCCGCATCGCCCAGCTCGCCACCAACCTTCTCTCCAACGCGCTGACCCACGGCGCTGCCGACGTCCCGATCCGGCTCGAGGCGGTGACCGAGGGCAGCGACTTCATCCTTTCCGTCAGCAACGGCGGGGCGCCGATCCCCGACGACGTGCGCGAGCGGCTGTTCCAGCCCTTCTTCCGCGGCGCCACGCGGGCGAGCCGCAACGGCCTCGGCCTCGGCCTCTATATCGCTTCGGAGATTGCAAAGGCGCACGGCGGCACGCTCGACGTCCGCTCGACCGCCGAGGAAACGCGCTTCACCTTCCGGATGGACAAGCGGCCCCCCGACGCGGCCTGACGGCCGCCCCGCCGGCCCCGAAATTCTAATCGCCCAAATAACTTACGATAGCTTGTCCCGCCCACCGCTTTGCGCGATGCCGTTCGCAGAACTCGTGTGCCGCGAGGACTGTGATGCCGAATCTCTGCCGAATGCTGGGCCACCGCGCCTCCGAAAATCAGATGCGCCGCGACCCGATGACCTTCGTCGCCTACAGCGCCTGCAAGCGCTGCGGGATCCCGCTCGTGCGTGAAGCCGGCAAGTGGCGGGTCGACGAGGATGTAGCCATGCCCGCGGAGCGCGCGCGCCGCTGATCGGCGGCGGCCGCCGCGGCCCTTAGCGCAGCTTGGCGATCTTGAGCTTGTCGGCCTTGGCCCGGTCGCGCACCGATTCCTCGCTCCGCGTCAGCGCCTTGGCGATCGCGCGCAGCGCCATGCCCTTGCCGGCGAGCAAATGCAGCTTCTGCACCTCGTCCTGCCGCCACGGCTGGCGGTGCCGCTCGAACTTGTCGCTTTTCATCGCCCCGGCATAGCATAGCAGCAGCCGCGGTCAGTATAGCTTGTCGTCCGGCCCCATCGGCCGCCAGTCGGGGCCCTTGATCCAACCCGGCGGGATGTCGCAGTCCCAGCTTTCGTCATAGCTCCAGCCGAGCTCCAGTCGCCCGGGCCGGTCGCGCCGCCGCAGCGCCTGCAGCTTCTGCACCAGCCGCTCGCGGATTTCGGCCATCTCGTCTTCGTAGCAATAATCCTCGTCCGCCCACGGCTCGGCGGCTTGAGGCCCGGGCGACTTCATCTGCGCGATCCTGATCGCCTCGGCGACACTCACCTTGGGCAAGGCGCCCGCTTCCGCCTCGGGCAGCGCGTCGGGGTCGAAGGTCGCCGCCGCCGCGCCCGCCAGGAACTCCGGGATCCGCGCCCGGCACGCCTCGATCGCCGCCTGGCACGCGGCCTCGAGCCGGGCATCCTTGCGCCGTCGCCTCCGCACCGCCTCGTAGGAAATGCCGATGGCCTTGCACGCCCGTTTGATGAGGCCGTTCGTCGCCAGCTCCGCCATGAACGCCTGTTCCTTGCGCTTCCCCCACCGCTCCGCGCTCGCCCGCTTCAACCGCCCGCCCGACACCATCAAATCCTCCCCTGCATTTGCAGGGGAGGGGGACCGCACGGAGTGCGGTGGAGGGGCCTTCTTCAGCGCCTCACTCTCCTCCGCCTCCCTCTCCGCCTTCCCAGCCCGATGCGCCTCCAGCGCCTCGGCCCAGGCCGCCGCAAAGTCCGCATGCCCCCGCCGCCGCAGGTACGCCGTCGTATGGTCGATCCCCGCATCCTCCGCCGCCCCACGAGCCTCTCCGGTTCGCTCCAGCGCGCGGAGAAACGGCACCACCCACCGCGGCGCCTTGCGCTGTGTCATCCCGGACTCCGATCCGGGATCCGCCTTTTCGTCCAAACCTTCGCCCTCCCGATTCGCGGAGAAGTTAACCTGACTGGTTAGCTGTAGGAAAGCGTTTTTTCGGAAGCTTCGGCGGATCGCTAAGGTCCGCTTCCGCGTAGCAAGAGGAGATTAGCTAGTCGTCAATCACCGCCAAAGACGATGATGCGTAGCGAAGTACGTAAGGTTTCTCGGTGGGCTTCTCCTTTGGAAAAGCCGAACCGAAGAACGCGACGTAACAATCGAAAGCGCGAATCTCGTCGCTGCTCCAGCAGTGAATTACGACACCCATCAAGGGGCACGGTGGCGGTTAGCGCTGACCCCGAGAGCAGAAACATCGAACTAGCAAGAACCCATGCCCGCGCGGCCGCGCCTCCGATCGAACCCATGGTCCACCTGAGGGGTGCGTGGAGTCCAGAGGCCGACGCGTAGGCACAGCAGGGTCACGAGAGCGTCCACTTTGGTCGAAAGCAGAGACTAGCGACCGTGGTGCTTGGCGATCTGCTCCGGCGTCAACCTAAGGAACCGCGCTGCATTATTATAGAGTATGTCGCGCTTCTGCTCCTGGGTGAGAAACGGCGCTTCTTCGATGACACGGATCGACCGTTCGATGACCCCTGGCCAAACCATCTGATCCGAGCCGAACATGATGCGCTTGCCGAAGCCCGCCTCCACGATCCTCTCAAGGTAACGATAAAAGGCGGCCCGAGGCTGAGTGTAGACGATCACCCCGGTGTCGATGTGTACCTGCGGATGGGCGTACATAAGGGTCAGCAGGTCATCGATCATTGGGTAGCCCGCATGGGCAAGATAGACGCGCAGCCTTGGATGTTTAACGAGCACTTCCTCCATGGTGAGAGCGCTGTGCATCCTTCCGCGATATCCGGGTGAGTCGAGGTATATGACTCCAAACGGCCCGGTACCGACGTGAATACCCACGGGGATGTCGAGCCGCTCCGCGAGGGCCCAGTACGGCTCCAGCCGGGGATCAGTGGGCGCAATCCCTTCATATTGGGTCATGACCTCAGCCAGCACGTCCAGCTGTCCATTACGGCGCAGATCAGCCAGGCGCTGCACAGACAAACCCCGGCTCATAGTGAAGCTTAAGCCTGACCAGAACCTGCCAGGGGCGGCTCGTCGCCAAGCCGCGACGCGTTCGGCACTGCCCGACAGTACGCCGTATACGTTGTGGCGTTTCATCGCAGCAATTGTATCCTGCATGACGGCCGCGTCAGTTGTGGGCGACCACACCGGGTTTTCACAGGGCGGGTTTACACGACGTCTAGCGAGAACAGCACCGAAAGGCTCACGCTGATCCCAAGTGGGCATCTCCGGGAAAGGAGTGCACATGGGCATTCGAGAGGATCCGAAGGCCGCCAACGGCTCCGCGTGGAGGTGCATGTCGATGATCGGCGGTGGAGCTTGCGCAACTCCGGGTGCAGAAATGCAAAGCAGCGCAATGAGCAGTGGTAGGCGCATCAACAACCTCCGCGAAGTTGAATATACTATACGCGCTCTGGGCAGGAGCTAACACTCCGCTAATGTCCTGAATCGGTGGAAGGCGGACACTCCGGTGTTGTCGCCGGCCTAGCTCGGCCAGATGATCTCCGCCACCGGCTCGAGCACGTCGAGCACCACAAGCATGGCAAGGCAGCCGATCGCGATGCGGCGGCGCTCGGTGAACATCACCACTGGTCCAAGCGCATAGATCACCGCCAGTGACGACCAATCGAACCAGGTCAGGAGGGTCCAGGAGGCTTGGCCGAGGACGAGTTGCCGAAACAGGAACGATAGCCCGATCGCGGCAAGAACCGCGGCGACCACTTTTGCCTTCATTTGCATGAAATGGTCGTCGAGGGTGGTGCGGCGGTCGAGATCATCCGGGAACACCATTGCCCCCGCGAAATAGTAAAGCCCGGTGACGACGAAGCCGGCGAACAGCGAGGTGCTCGTGCCAGGAAGCGCGTCGCGCGCGCGCCAGATGATCTGCCAGAAGATCACCGTCTCGGACGTCACCCACGCGGCGAGCAGCCCGCTACCCCAGCCGACGCTGAGCGCCGGACGTCGCTTCACTGCGCTGGCAAGACCGCCGAGCACTTCGGCAAGGCCAAGCCCCAGCAGGATCACCAGCAGCGAAAAGACGAACTCGAAACTGCTCATTCGCCCCGCGTCCTTCCCGCCACGCCCAACGATCCCACGTTTCTCGTCTTTTGTTCAAGAGAGCTTGCCGCGACCTAAGCCGCGAATGTCCGCAATGGGTCGAAACTGACGCGTGCGTTCGGTGCCCTACTTCGCAGCCGGGGCGACGAAATCTTCGTACAAACTGAGCCACTGCATTCCGCCGCGCGGAGCCCCCGACACCAGGACGTCCAGGCCGGGCACATAACGTATGCCTTTGCCGACCCTGAAGGCTTGGTAGGAGAGCCCGCCGCGGTGGACCGCCGCGACCCGCTGGTCCGCCCCCGTGACTGCGACACTCTCTCCGCTCGGCAGCCGGTACTTGCCGGAGACCAGTGGCAGGTCCGGGAGCGGATTTGCAAGCTCGCGCCGCGCCTCGACGGGCCGCCCTTCTGCGAATGCAACCAGTGCTCGCGCGAGCCGATGTTGGAGTGCGGGTTCGAGGGTGTTGTTGGTCATCAGTGCAAGCGCGATGCGCCTGTCCGAATCCCAGTAATAGACATGGTGGAACCCCTCATGGTGGCCTACGTAGTGACAGCGGCTTCTGCCCTGCGCACAATACCAGTTGCCGATCGTCAGCCCCGAGATCTTGTCTCCGATCATGGCTGATGCCGTCACGTCGGGCCGAAACGTAGCGAGCGGTGGCTTCCACCACTCGGCAGCCCAAGCTGCCAGCTGGGAGGCGCTGATGCTCAGGTTTCCTGACCCGTAAAAGGCCTCGCCCTCCCAGCTGTCCAGCCGTTCGGGCTTGCCGCCGGACCCGCGGCGGTAGCCGATCGCGCGTCCCTTCCATTCTGACAGGCGCTGCGGCCTCAGAGTTACTTGCGGGGACAGCTGTAGCTTGTTCCGTAGCACGTCAAGGTAATGCTGCCCGGTGACCCGCTCGATGAGAATGGCGAGTGTGATGGTACACAGGTTGCAATATTCGAACGCCGTTCCGGGCTCGAATGACGGCTCCGGGCCAAGTTTGCCCGCCTCGACGACCAATGCCGAATTGTTCTTGCCCTTGAGCGTCTCGGCACTCTCCTTCATCGAGAGTCCGGCCGAATGGGCCAGCACTTGCCGCACTGTTGTCACGCCATGCGGATATTCGACCACATAGCGGCGGACCGGCGCGTCCAGATCGACCTTGCCGTCGCGGGCCAGCATCAACACGGCGGCAGCTGTCATCGGCTTCGGAATGGAGGCGCTGTCGGCGGGCGTGTCCGCTGTGTACCGGCGACCGGAGAAAGGGTCTGCAAAGCCGTAGCCGCGGCTAAACTGGGCGCCGTTGTTGAGGATTACGACCGCCCCGCTGAACCGCCCCTGGCGCGTCAGGCCGTTAAGCGCCTCATGAAGGCCGGCAGGTTCATGCTTCACCGTCGAGCTCGCGCCAGTCGAGGCGGCCAAGAGCAAGATAGCGGCCGATGCGAATTTTTGGCTCACCAGTGCATTTTATCCCTGCTGCTAATGTCCGCAATGGGTCGAAAGCGGACAGCACGAGCGGAATGGTTTGGCCCGCGCGGAAGGGCCCGATACTTGAAAACGAAAAAGGGCCGCTGTTTCCAGCGGCCCTCAGTTCCTCGTTTAGCCCAGGCGAAAATAATACTTTCGCCTGATTAGCCGAGCATTTCCTGCTCGAGCTTCTTCGCCATCTCTTCGATATTCTCCGGCGGCCAGCCGGGGATGTCCATGCCCAGCCGAAGGCCCATGCTGGCCAGCACTTCCTTGATCTCGTTCAGGGACTTGCGCCCGAAGTTGGGCGTGCGCAGCATCTCCGCTTCGGTCTTCTGGACCAGGTCGCCGATGTAGATGATGTTGTCGTTCTTCAGGCAATTGGCGCTGCGCACCGACAGCTCGAGCTCGTCGACCTTCTTGAGGAGATAGCGGTTGAGCTGGTTGGTGTCGGCGGGCGAGGCCTCGGCCGCGGTCGGGACCGCGGTGCCGATCATCGGCGAGGGCGCCATGCGCACCTGGCTTTCGTCGAAGTGGACGAACAGCTGCAGCTGGTCCTGGAGGATCCGCGCGGCATAGCCCAGTGCGTCCTCGGGGCTGACGGTGCCGTCGGTCTCGATCGTCAGCGTGAGCTTGTCGTAATCGAGCTCCTGGCCGACGCGGGTGTTCTCGACCTTGTAAGCGACCTGGCGCACCGGCGAATACAGCGCGTCGACCGGGATCAGGCCGATCGGCGCGTCGGCCGGGCGGTTGGCCTGGCTCGGCTGATAGCCTTTGCCGACGTCGGCGGTCAGCTCCATGTTGAGCGTCGCTCCCTCGTCGAGGTGGCAGATGACGAGGTCGGGGTTGGTGACCTCGATGTCGCCGCTGGTCTGGATCATGCCGGCGGTGACTTCGGCCGGGCCGGTCGCGCTAAGGTGCAGGCGCTTGGGCCCTTCGCCTTCCATCTTGAGCGCGATCTGCTTGACGTTGAGGACGATGTCGGTGACGTCCTCGCGCACTCCGGCGAGCGACGAGAATTCGTGCAGCACGCCGTCGATCTTGATCGAGGTGACGGCTGCGCCCTGGAGCGAGGAGAGGAGCACTCGGCGGAGCGAATTGCCGAGCGTCATGCCGAAGCCGCGCTCCAGCGGTTCGGCGACGAACACGCCGCGGCGGCGGGCGTCGCCGCCACCCTGCTTGCGCTCGAGCGCGTTGGGCTTCTTGAGTTCCTGCCAGTTCTTTGCGTTGACGGCCATTTGTCTTCCTGCCCTATGGCGAGGCGTCCCTCGCCGTTTCAAACTTTCATCGTCATCCCCGCGCAGGCGGGGACCCAGCGGTCCGCTTAGACCCGGCGCCGCTTCGACGGCCGCACCCCGTTGTGCGGGATCGGGGTCACGTCGCGGATCGAGGTGATGGTGAAGCCCACCGCCTGCAGCGCCCGAAGCGCGCTTTCGCGGCCCGAGCCGGGGCCCTTCACTTCGACCTCGAGCGTGCGCACGCCATGTTCGGCGGCCTTGCGGCCGGCGTCCTCGGCGGCGACCTGGGCGGCATAGGGAGTCGACTTGCGGCTGCCCTTGAAGCCCATCATGCCCGCGCTCGACCAGGCGATCGCATTGCCTTGCGCGTCGGTGATGGTGATCATCGTATTGTTGAAGCTGGCGTTCACATGGGCGACGCCGGCGGTGATGTTCTTGCGCTCCCTCCTGCGGATGCGCTGCGGTGCCTGAGCCATTCTTGTCCGTTCCTAATCCAGAAGTCCGTTGAGAAGCGATTTTGCGAAGGTCCCCCGGACCTTCGAAATCACTTCTTCTTGCCGGCGATCGGCTTGGCCTTGCCCTTGCGGGTGCGCGCGTTGGTGTGGGTGCGCTGGCCGCGGACCGGAAGGCCCTTGCGGTGGCGAAGCCCGCGGTAGCAGGCGAGGTCCATCAGCCGCTTGATGTTCATCGCCGTCTCGCGCCGGAGGTCGCCCTCGACGCTATGGTCGCGGTCGATCGTCTCGCGGATGTGCAGGACTTCCTGATCGGTCAGGTCCTGGACCCTCTTTTCGGGCGCGATGCCGAGCTTTTCGGTGATCTTTTTGGCCGTGGTCCGGCCGATTCCGTGGATATAGGTCAGCGCGATCTCGACGCGCTTGTTGGTGGGGATGTTCACCCCGGCAATACGAGCCATTCTCTACCCTTCTTCAGCTCCACAGGGCGAAATGCCCTATCTCGTCGCTAGAAAGCCCGTCCAACGAAAAAACCGACGCGCGCAAAAGTGCGCCGCCGGGAGACCGGTGGATCGGGATGAGCGCGAAATAGGTTTCGCTGCCCTCTGAGTCAAGGCTGCGGCCGCGTCCGCGATCGGCGCCGATTTGCGGTGCGCGCCGAGCGCCGATAGAGCGCGCGGTCAATGCAGCGGCTGACCTTAAGCGGCGGCGTCCCGGAGCAGCTCCGCGGAAGCATCGTCGCGCTCGGCAATTTCGACGGTTTCCACCTCGGCCACCAGGCGGTGGTCGGCCGCGCCGTCGCGCGCGCCTTCCACGAGCGGCGGCCGGTGATCGCTGCCACCTTCGACCCCCACCCGGTCGCCTTCTTCAAGCCCGATTTGCCGCCGTTCCGCCTGACCAGCCTCGACCAGCGCCAGGCGCTGTTCGCCCACGCCGGCGCCGACGCGATGCTGGTGTTCGAGTTCAACGCCGCGCTCGCATCGATGGACGCCGAGGAGTTCGTGCGCGACGTGCTCGCCGGCGAAATCGGCGCGGCGGGCGTGATCACTGGCGACGATTTCAGCTTCGGCAAGGGCCGCAGCGCCGATGTCGCCTTGCTGCGCGAGCTTGGGGAGCGGCATGGCGTTGCCGCCGAAGCGGTCGCCCAGGTGCTGTTAGGCGGCGAGCGCGTCTCCTCGGGCCGCATCCGCGAGGCGCTGGTCGCGGGCGACACCGGCATGGCGACCCGCCTCTTGACCCGCGATTTCGCGATCGAGGGGGTAGTCCAGCAAGGCGACCGCCGCGGACGCGAGCTCGGCTATCCGACCGCCAATCTGACGCTCGGCGATTATCAGCGGCCCAGATATGGCATTTACGCGGTGCGCGTGACGCTCCCCGACGGCTCCGAGCATCCAGGGGTCGCCAGCCTCGGAATCCGCCCGACCTTCGACCCGCCGACCGAGCTGCTCGAGGCGCACCTGTTCGGCTTCGACGGCGACCTTTACGGCCAGCGCATCGAGGTCGCGCTCCACGCCTTCATCCGCGAGGAGAAGAAGTTCGACAGCGCCGAGGCGCTGGCCGCGGAAATGCGCGGCGACGAGGCCGCGGCGAGAAAGCTGTTGGCGATCGATTAAGCTCCTCTCCATCGCGAAGCGATGGGGAGGGGGACCGCTGCCGAAGGCAGTGGTGGAGGGGCCCGGCGCAACGTGGTTGGCCCCTCCACCATCGAATCTGCGTTCGATGGTCCTCCTCCCCACCCCTTTCGGCGCAGGGAGGAGCCGACGGTTTGCATCTCTGGCCTCACCCGCTAGAGCGCGCGCCTGATGGCTGACGCGCCCGCAAAACCCGACTACCGCTCCACCGTCTTCCTTCCGCGCACCGACTTTCCGATGAAGGCCGGCCTGCCGCAGAAGGAGCCGGCGATCCTCGCCCGCTGGGAGGCGGAGGGGCTGTACCGGCAGATCCGCCAGGCGCGCGCCGGCCGCGAGAAGTTCATCTCCCACGACGGCCCGCCCTACGCCAATGGCGACATCCACATCGGCCATGCGCTCAACAAGACGCTGAAAGACATGGTCGTGCGCACCCAGACGCTGCTGGGGCGTGACGCGCCCTATGTGCCCGGCTGGGACTGCCACGGCCTGCCGATCGAGTGGAAGGTCGAGGAGCAGTATCGCAAGAAGAAGCTCAACAAGGACGAGGTGCCGGTCAGGGAATTCCGCGCCGAATGCCGCGCCTACGCCCAGCATTGGGTGGGCGTGCAGCGCGAGCAATTGAAGCGGCTCGGCGTGCTCAGCGACTGGGACAAGCCCTATCTGACCATGGCCAAGGGCGCCGAAGCAGCGATCGTCGGGGAATTGTTCAAGTTTGCGGAGAGCGGCCAGCTCTACCGCGGCGCCAAGCCGGTGATGTGGTCGCCGGTCGAGAAGACCGCGCTGGCCGAGGCCGAGATCGAATATGAGGATATCGTCTCGACGCAGATCGATGTCGCGTTCGAGATCGTCGAGAGCCCGATCCCGGAGCTGGTCGGCGCGCATGCGGTGGCGTGGACGACCACTCCCTGGACGATCCCGGTCAACCAGGCGATCAGCTACGGACCCGAGGTTGAATATGTGCTCGTCACGGCAGCAGTGCCCGGCACTAAGCAGTCATTTCCGCACAAGTTCCTGGTCGCTGAGTTGCTGCTGCAGGCGTTCAACAAGAGGATCAGCCGGGAAGAATATCCCGATCCTTCAGCATACTACGAGAATTTCTTTCAGGAGCTTTGGCGCGGGAAAGGCTCTGACCTCGCCGGCGCGATGGCCAAGCACCCGATGCACCACCTCGGCGGCTTCTTCGCCAGGCCCCGCCCGCTCCTCCCCGGCGACTTCGTCACCACCGACCAGGGCACCGGCCTGGTCCACATGGCCCCCGACCATGGCGAAGACGATTTCGAATTATGCCGGGCCCACGGCATCGATCCGGTGTTCGCGGTCAGCGCCGACGGCAAATATCGCGAAGACTGGCCGTGGCTCGGCGGCCAGGGCAGCGTAATCAACGCCAAGTTCAACGCCCCCGACGGGCCGATCTGCTCGGACCTGCGCGAGGCCGGCGCCCTCCTCGCCGCAAGCGCCGACTTCCAGCACAGCTACCCCCACAGCTGGCGCTCCAAAGCCAAGGTCATCTACCGCTGCACCCCGCAATGGTTCATCGCCATGGACCGGCCGCTGCCCGAACGGCACTGCCGGACATTCGCTTTCAGCCGGTGGGAGAATGAAGGCGGAGCGCTGGCCCCGAACACCGACAGCGGCGGGTCCACCCCGACCCTTCGTGAGCTGGCAATGCAGGCGATCGCCGACACGCGGTTCGTGCCCGAGAAAGGTCGCAACCGCCTCGGTTCGATGGTCGAGCAGCGGCCCGACTGGGTGATCAGCCGCCAGCGCGCCTGGGGCGTTCCGATCGCTTTGTTCGTCGAAAAGACAAGCGGCGAGCTGCTGGTCGATCACGAAGTGAACGAGCGGATCGTCGAAGCCTTCCGCCGCGAGGGCGTCGACGCCTGGGACGAGGCCAATGCCGCCCATTTCCTCGGCAACCGCAACCCCGACGACTACGAGATGGTCACCGACATCCTCGACGTCTGGTTCGACAGCGGCTGCACCCATGTGTTCACGCTCGA
>DATLGK010000036.1:0-36160 GCA_035540475.1 Sphingomicrobium sp. | reverse complement strand
GAGCAGTTCGACGTGCGCCGGCGCGAACTGCTCGACGCGCGGCTTGAGCGGCAGAAGCGCTTCGATGCCGGCGAACTGCCGGACTTCCCGGAGGACACACGCAAGATCCGGGAAAGCGAATGGACGATTGCGTCGATCCCGCCCGACCTGCTCGACCGGCGGGTCGAGATCACCGGCCCGACCAATGCCAAAATGCTGATCAATGCGCTCAACAGCGGCGCCCAGGCGTTCATGGCCGATTTCGAGGACGCGACTTCGCCGACCTGGGATGAGTTGGTCCAAGGCCAGGTGAACTTGCGCGATTACTGGCTCGGCCGACTCGACTTTACCGATCCCGCGACGGGCAAGCATTATGCGGTTGGAGACAGGCCGGCGGTGCTGATTGTCAGGCCGCGCGGCTGGCACCTGCCCGAGGAGCATGTGACCGTCGGCGAGGCGCCTGTCGCCGGCGCCTCGTTCGATTTCGCTTTGTACCTCTGGCACAATGCGCGCGCCGCTCTTGCCAGGGGCAGCGGCCCCTATTTCTACCTTCCAAAGCTCGAGAGCCGCCACGAGGCGGCGCTGTGGAGCGAAATTTTCGCTTTTGCCGAGGCCAAGCTGCGGCTCGAGCGCGGGACGATCAAGGCGACGGTGCTGATCGAAACTCTGCCCGCGGCGTTCGAGATGGACGAGATCCTCTACGCGCTGCGCGACAACATCGTCGGCCTCAACTGCGGCCGCTGGGATTATATTTTCTCCACCATCAAGCGGCTCGGCCGCTCGCCCGACCGGCTGACGCCGGACCGCGCCTGCATGACCATGGATAAGGCCTTCCTCGCCGCTTATTCGCTGCGGCTGGTCGCCACCTGCCACCGCCGCGGCGCCTTCGCCATGGGCGGGATGAGCGCCTTCATCCCGGTCAAGGGCGATGAAGCGGCCAATGCCGCCGCGCTCGACAAGGTGAGGGCGGACAAGCTGCGCGAAGTCACCAACGGCCACGACGGCACCTGGGTCGCGCATCCGGCGCTCGTGCCGGTCGCCGCGGAAGTGTTCGACTCAATCGCGCCCAACCAGCTGGCGAAAATGCCCGGGCACGTCCCCGGCCGCGACGAGATGCTTGAGCTGCACACCGGCCACCGCACCGAGGCCGGGGCGCGCGAGAACATCCGTGTCGGCGTCAAATATCTCGCCGCCTGGCTCGGCGGGAAGGGCGCGGTGCCGCTCTACAATCTCATGGAGGATGCGGCGACGGCGGAGATTTGCCGCACCCAATTGTGGCAATGGCTGACGTTCGAGGCGCCGCTCGACGACGGTCGCCCTTTCACTCGCGACCTGTTCGAGACATGGTTCGACGAGGAAGTCGGCCTGCTCGCGGACGTTCCCAACGTCGCCGAAGCGGCGCGGTTGATGCGCGAGATGATTGTCGCTGGCGACCTCGTCGAGTTCCTGACCCTCCCGGCCTACGATATCCTCGACTGAGCGCCGCTCCGGGCGGCGACCGGCGAACCCAGCCTGCCGCTTGTCGAAGCGCCATTCCCTCTCGGCAAGTGCCGGCGGCAGGGTTGGCGCAGATTGTTGAGAGGGCACCAGCATGATCGATCGTCGCAGCCTCCTTGGCGGCATTGCCGTCGTTCCGCTTCTTGCCGCCGCGGCGTTCCTCGCGGGGCCAACCGCGAGCGCGCAGCAAGGCGCTGGGGGCCCGCCCCAGCCGCCGTCGGAACCCGCCGTCCATGTCCAGGCCGGCGAGCTTCACGAAAGCTGGAACGGCCGCGTCAGCCAGGGCGGGCCGGTCGGCAGCTACCCCGAGTTCGACGGCTGGAGCCTCGGTGCGGCCATGCCTCTGCCGCGCTCCGAACATGCGGTGGCCGAGTTCGACGGGAAGATCTGGGTACTCGGCGGCTACCCGCCCGGCCGGCTCCCGTCCGACCTGGTCCAGGTCTATGATCCGGCGAAAAGCAAATGGTCGCTCGGGCCGCGTCTGCCCAAGCCGATCCATCACACCCATGTCGCGGCGGTCGGCGGCAAGCTGTACGTGATCGGCGGCGAGCTCGAGGGCGCCAGCACCGGCAAGCCGGAAATCTATGTCGGCGAGGTGTGGGTACACGATCCCGCCGTCGGGGGCTGGGCGCCGCGCGCGCCGATGCCGACCGCGCGCAGCGGCGGCGGCAAGGCGGTGGTCGACGGCAAGATTTACGTCGCCGGCGGCCGGCCGCCCGGCGGCCACGCGTTCGAAGTCTATGATCCGGCGACCGACAAATGGGAAAAGCTCCCCGACCTACCGACCCAGCGCAATCATCTCGCGATGGTCGCAATCAACGGCAAAATCTATGTCGCCGGCGGCCGCACCGGCCCGGGCGCGATGGCCGACCGCGTCGACGTGCTCGAAATCTACGATCCGAAGACGCGCCGCTGGTCCACGGGCGCTCCGCTGCCGGCCCCGCGCGGCGGCGTCACCGGCGCGGCCCACGCGGGATGCCTGTTCGTGTTCGGCGGCGAGGGCGAGCGCAGCCACGTGCTCGGCCTCACCCCCACCGCTTACGGCTACGACCCGCGCAGCAACCGCTGGACCAGGCTGCCCGACCTTCCGATCGCGATGCACGGGCTCAAGGGCAGCGCGGTGATCGGCGGCCGCGTCTTCCTTCCCGGCGGCGGCATCACGCTCGGCGGCAACAGCGGCACCAACGCCATGCAGGTCTACCGGCCTACCATGCGCTGCGAATGATGTTGCATGCGAAAAGGGCGCCGGAATCGCTTCCGGCGCCCTTGCTGTGTTCGTGCCATACGAAAGCTTAAGCTGCCTTCTTCTCCAGCGCGCCCTTCGCCTGGGCGACGATCGCGCTGAATGCCTCGGCCTCGTGCATCGCAATGTCGGCGAGCACCTTGCGGTCGAGCGTGATGCCGGCGAGGTTGAGCGCGTGGATGAACTGGCCGTAGGTCAGTCCCTCGGCGCGGACCGCGGCGTTGATGCGCTGGATCCACAAAGCGCGGAAGCTGCGCTTTTTCACCTTGCGGTCGCGGTAGGCATATTGCCCCGCCTTCTCGACCGCCTGGCGGGCGATGCGGATGGTGTTCTTGCGGCGGCCGTAATAGCCCTTCGCCTGCTCGAGGATCCGCTTGTGCTTGGCGCGGGTGGTTACACCCCTTTTGACGCGTGCCATCTCTTATCCGCTCCTTATTTCAGGCCGTAGGGGGCCCAGGCCTTCACGCGCGCCGTGTCGGCGTCGGCGAGAATTTCCGTGCCACGGTTCTGGCGGATGTACTTGGCGTTGTGGCTGATCAGCCGGTGGCGCTTGCCAGCGACCCCGTGCTTGATCTTGCCGGTCGCCGTGAGCTTGAAGCGCTTTTTGACGCCGCTCTTGGTCTTCAGCTTGGGCATTTCGTCTCCTTCATGCGCCTTTGGGCGCGACATTATCCAACCGCCACGGCAGCCCTTTCGGCCGGGCCATTGGTTTTCCAGCGATCTGGAAGAGCGCGCGCCTATAGAGGGCGCGGCCGGGTCTTGCAACTACCAGGGAATGGCCGAGCCGTCATAATTGAAGAAGCCGCCGCTATGTCCGGGACCCAGCTGCTCGATCACCCGCCTCATGCCAGCGACGCTCTCTTGCGGTTCGAGCGGCGCGGCGCTGCCGCCCATGCGCGTCCTCACCCAGCCGGGGTGGAGCACCGCCGCGACGATCCCTGACCTGCCTACATCGAGCGCGAGGTTGCGCCACGCCGAGTTGAGCGCGGTCTTGGACGTGCGATAGGCGAGGAAGCCGCCGGAGCTGTTGTCGTCGATCGAGCCCATCTTCGAAGTGATGGCGACCAGCTTGCCTCTCGACCGCTCGACCAGCGACAGGACCGAGCGCGCGAGCAGGTACGGCGCCACCGTGTTCACTGCCAGCGTATCGAGCCAGCCGCGCGCCTCCTCGGCGCTGGCGGCCTCTTTCGGACCGTAGGTTCCGGCATTGGCGATCAGCAGGTCGAGCGCGTCGAGCCGTTCGCCGAAAGCCGCAACGGCATCGAGGTCCGCCATGTCGAGCGCTTCGACGCGGACGTTCAACTCCTTGAGCTCCGGGTTGCCGGTCCGCACCGTGGCGACGACCTCCCAGCCGCCTTCCGCATATTGCCGCGCGAACTCGAGCCCAAGGCCGCGGTTCGCGCCGGTGATCAGGACTGTGGGCATGACGTACTAAGCAGAACGGCGCCGCGAAGTTCCGTCAGTCGAACAGGCTCGACACCGACGCTTCGTCAGAAATGCGCTTGATCGCCTCGGCGAGCAAAGGCGCTACGGTCAGGCGGCGGATCTTGCTGTCCTTGGGGTCGGGCTCGCCCGTCCAGATCGAATCCGTGACGACCAGTTCGCTGAGCTCCGACTTGGCGACGCGTGCCGCGGCGCCGCCCGAAAGCACGCCGTGGGTGCAATAAGCGAACACTTCGGTCGCGCCTTGCTGCTTCAGCGCGGCCGCCGCGTTGCACAATGTGCCGGCCGAATCGACGATGTCGTCGATCAGCACGCAGCAGCGCCCGTCGACGTCGCCGATGATGTTCATCACTTCGGATTCGCCGGCGCGTTCGCGGCGCTTGTCGACGATGGCGAGCGGCGCGTTGTTGAGCCTCTTGGCAAGGCCGCGTGCGCGCACGACGCCGCCGACGTCGGGCGAGACGACCAGCAGATCCTTGTTGCCGAGCCGCGCGTTGATGTCCGCGGCAATCACCGGCGAGGCGAAGAGGTTGTCGGTCGGAATGTCGAAGAAGCCCTGGATCTGGCCTGCGTGAAGGTCGATCGACAGCACGCGGTTGGCGCCCGCGGTGGTGATCAGGTTGGCGACCAGCTTGGCCGAAATCGGCGTCCGCGGCCCCGGCTTCCGGTCCTGCCGCGCATAGCCGAAATAGGGTAGAACCGCGGTGATCCTCTTGGCCGACGCGCGCCGCAGCGCGTCGATACAGATCAGCAGCTCCATCAGATTGTCGTTCGCCGGATAGCTGGTCGACTGGATCACGAACACGTCCTCGCCGCGGACATTCTCGTTGATCTCGACGAACACCTCCTCGTCGGCGAAGCGGCGCACGCTCGCGTCGGTCAGCGGCATTTCCAGATATTCGGCGATCGATCGGGCCAGCGGCAGGTTGCTGTTCCCGGCGAGCAGTTTCATGGCGGCGGTTCCCCCGAGCGGCGAGCCGGCTTTAGCGAGGCTTTGCGCCTTCCGTAAAGGTTGCGGGGCCATGCCCGTGCGTTAAAGCGCGCGCATGACCGACCGGCTCACCATCGCATTCGCGCAAATGAACCAGCGCGTCGGTGATCTGGACGGCAATGCCGAGGCGATGCTCGACATGCGCCGCCGCGCGGCCGGCGCCGACCTTCTGCTCTATCCCGAGCTTCAGCTGACCGGCTATCCGCCCGAAGACCTGGTGCTGAAGCCCGAATTCGTTCGGCGGACGATGGAATGGACCGACCGGCTGGTTGAAGCCACGGTCGAGCCGGGCCCCGCGCTGCTGATTGGCACCCTCTTCAGCGAGGGCGGCGCGACCTACAATGCGGTAGTCCTCGCCGACGGCGGCCGGGTGCTCGGCCGTACACTGAAGCGCGAGTTGCCCAATTACGGCACGTTCGACGAGAAAAGGATCTTCACGCCCGGACCCCTGCCCGAGCCGCTCGATTTCCGCGGCGTGAAGATCGGCGTCCCGATCTGCGAGGACATCTGGCAGGAAGTCGTCTGCGCCCATCTCGCCGAGGCCGGCGCCGAGATGCTGCTGGTGCCCAACGGCAGCCCCTACGAGCTCGACAAGGACGAACTGCGCTACCGGCTGGTGCGCAGCCGGGCCCTCCAGACCGGCGTTCCGATCGCCTACATCAACCGCGTCGGCGGCCAGGACGAGATCGTGTTCGACGGCTCGTCCTTCATCCTCCACCCCGACGGCGAGCGCGTCGTCCAGCTGTGCGACTGGAAGGAGGAGCTGCTGCTGACCGAGTGGGAGCGCACCGGCGAGGGCTGGCGCTGCGCGACGCGTGAGACGCACACGCTCGATGCCTTTCCCGAGGACGTCTACCAGGCAATGATCCTGGGGCTGCGCGATTATGTCGGGCGCAACGGCTTTCCCGGCGTCATCCTCGGCCTGTCGGGCGGGATCGACAGCGCGCTTTCGGCGGCCATCGCCGTCGATGCCTTGGGCGCGGACAAGGTGTGGGGCGTGATGCTGCCGTCCAAATACACCAGTGACGAAAGCCTCGAGGACGCGCGCGAGTGCGCGCGGCTGCTCGGCTGCCGCCATGACGTCATTTCGATCGCCCCCGCCGTCTCCGCTTTGGGCGAGATGCTTCCCGACATGAGCGGCCTTGCCGCCGAGAACGTCCAGGCGCGGCTGCGCATGGTCGCGCTCATGGCTTTGTCCAATTCCGAAGGGCAGATGCTGCTGACCACGGGCAACAAGAGCGAGATGAGCGTCGGCTATGCGACCCTCTACGGCGACATGGCCGGGGGCTATTCGGTCTTGAAGGACGCCTACAAGACCACGGTGTTCGCGCTGTCGCGCTGGCGCAACGCCAACAAGCCAGAAGGCGCGCTTGGCCCCGACGGACCCGTGATGCCGGCCCGCGTGATCACCAAGCCGCCGACTGCCGAATTGAGGCCCGGCCAGAAGGACGAGGACAGCCTGCCGCCCTATTCCGACCTCGACCGCATCCTGGAGGCGCTGGTCGACAAGGAAATGAGCGTGAAGGAGGTGGCGCTCGCGACCGGCCTCGACCTCGCCCTCGTCGCGGACATCGAATCCAAGCTGCTCAAAGCCGAATACAAGCGTCGGCAGGCGCCGCCTGGGGTCAAGATTGGAAGCCGCAATTTCGGCCGCGACCGGCGCTACCCGATCAGCAATTTCTTCCACACCGGGCCCCAGGTGAAGCTGCCGCGATGACTGTCACCACCCGCTTCGCGCCCTCGCCGACGGGTCGCCTCCACGTCGGCAACATCCGCATCGCGCTGCACAATTTCCTGTTCGCGCGGCGTCACGGGGGCACGTTCATCCTGAGGATCGACGACACCGACCGCGAGCGCTCGACGCAGGAGTTCGACCAGGCGATCCGCGACGATCTGAACTGGCTCGGCCTCTCCCCCGACAGGGTCGTCCGCCAGTCGGAGCGGTCCGACCTCTACGAACGGGATTTCGAGCGCCTCAAGGCCGCCGGGCGCGTCTATGCCTGCTACGAGACGCCGGAAGAGCTCGAGCTCCGCCGCAAGGTGCTGCTCGGCCGCGGCCTGCCCCCGGTGTATGAGCGCAAGCCGGCGGATGCGCCGGTGCCCGAGGGGCGCGTCCCGCACTGGCGCTTCCGCCTCGACCATGATTCGGCGATCGCCTGGACCGACCTGATCCGCTGCGAGCAGAAGTTCGACCCGAAGCTGCTCAGCGATCCGGTCGTGCGCCGCGAGGATGGCAGCTGGCTCTATCTGCTGCCGAGCGTGATCGACGACATCGACCTTGGCATCACCCATGTCGTGCGCGGCGAGGACCATGTCTCGAACAGCGCCGCGCAGATCCAGATGTTCGAGGCGCTGGGCGCGCGGCCGCCGCAATTCGCGCACGAAGCGCTGCTGGTCGCCGCCGAGGGCAAATTGTCGAAGCGGCTCGGCTCCTATGGCACGGAGCATTTGCGCGAGGAGGGGGTCGAACCGATGGCGCTGCTCTCGCTGCTCGCGCGGATCGGCACGTCGCAGCCGGTCGAGGCCATGACGTCACTGGCAGAGCTCGCCAAAAGCTTCGATTTTTCCCACTTCGGCCGAGCCCCGGCGCATTTCGACCCGCACGAGGTCGAGCTCCTCAACGCCCGGCTCCTGCACAGGCTCGACTATGGGGAGGTGGCCGATCGTCTGCCGGCGAGCGCAACCGAGGCGGACTGGCTGCTCCTGCGGCCGAACCTCGAGCGGCTCGCCGATTTCGCCGGCTGGTTCGCGGTGCTCGAAGGCGAGATCGAACCGCCCGAGCTCAGCCATGACGAGCGGCTGCTGGCCAAGGAAGCCGCGGCGCTCGCCGAAGGCATGGATTGGGACGCCGAGCCCTGGGCTGCGCTTACCTCCGAGCTGAAGGCGAGCACGGGCAGGAAAGGCCGCGAGCTCTTTCACCCGCTGCGTCTGGCGCTGACCGGGCGCCCAAGCGGCCCGGAAATGGCGGGGCTGTTGCGCCGCATGGGCAAGGCCCGCGCAATCCGTCGCCTCGAAGCCGCCGCCCGGCGCTGATCGCTCGATCTCAGCCGAAGCAACAAAGACGCTTCACGTGAGTTATGTTGTAATATATCATACGAGTCGTTCGAACCGCTTGGAGAGGAGGTTCAGATGCTCGCCTATCTTGCTCGGCGCCCCGCTTTCGCCGCCCGCCAGTCCAGCCCCAACGCGATGCTGGTCATTATCGGCGCGCACGTCGCTCTGCTTGCAGCGGTGATGAGCGCGAAAATGGACCTGCCGGCCAAGCTTTCGAATGCGCCGATCCGCGTCAAGCTGCTCCCCGCTCCGGTCGCGCCCCCGCCCAACCCGATCGAGCGCCAGACCGAACCGCAGACGCGCCAGCCCCACATCGCTCAGCCGCAGCCGGCGATCGACCTTCCACCGGCTGCCCGCGGTCTCACCGGCCTCGCGCCCTCGCCGCCCGCCTTCGACCCGGCACCCGGAAGCGGCGAAGCGGTGACGCCGCCCGCCGACCCGGGGCCGCCCGCGGTCTTCCCGCCGGTCCGTGTTCCGCCGCGGCTGACCACGCCGCCATCCGAGCTCAAACCGCCCTACCCGCTATCCAAGCTGTCGAGCGGCGAGGAAGCGGTTTTGACCCTGCGCCTGTCGATCGACGAGAACGGGCGAGTCGTCGCCGTCGAGCCGGTCGGGCGCGCGGACCGAGTCTTCCTCGATGCCGCGCGCAGGCACGTGCTGGCCCGCTGGCGGTTCCGCCCGGCGACCGAGGACGGGCGGCCGATAACCGGGTCGACGACGATCACCCTGCGCTTCCAGCTCGACGGCTAATTTGCCGCACTGGCGGGAGCGCCGGGCAGGGCCTATCTTCGCGCCATGTCCTGGTTCCCCCGTCCCTCGAGCCCCGTCGCTGCGCTGCGCGACCTTGGCGCGTTCATGCGTCAGCGCACGCGCGAGCAGCTGATCGGAGCCTCGCTCGCGGTCCTCGTCACGGCGATCATCATCATCGAATTTATCATCGACGCGAAGATCAACACTGCCCCGCCGCGGCAGGTGACCTATGTCGAGCTCTATTCCTCCAACCGGACGGAGGCTGAGATCATCGCCGACCAGAAAAAGGAAATGGCCGAGAAGGAAGCCGCCGAGAAGGAACGGCAGCGCCAGTTCCAGAAACTCGAAAAGCGCTTCGGTATTGATTGACGACAAGGCATGGATGGCCAAAGCGCTTGCGCTCGCCGAGGAAGCGCGAGGGCAGAGCGCGCCCAATCCCAACGTCGGCTGCGTCATTCTTTCGCCTGCGGGCAGGATTGTCGGCAGGGGCGCGACCGCGGCCGGGGGCCGGCCGCACGCCGAGGCCATCGCCCTCGCCCAGGCGGGCAAGCGCGCGCGCGGCGCCGCGGTCTATGTGACGCTCGAGCCTTGCGCGCATGACAGCGAGCGCGGACCCGCCTGCACCGACCTGCTGCTGGAGGCGAAGCCGGAGCGGGTGGTGATCGCGCTCAAGGACCCGGATCCGCGCACGACCGGCAAGGGAATACGGCGGCTTCGCCGCGCCGGGATCGAGGTCGCGCTCGGCGTCTCGCGCGATGCGGCGCGGCGCAGCCTCGCCGGCTGGCTGACACGGCTCGAGTTCGGACGCCCGCGGGTGACGCTCAAGCTCGCTTTGTCGATCGACGGCAAGATCGCTCTCCCTTCGGGCGAATCGAAATGGATTACGGGCGAGGATGCGCGGCGGCACGTCCATCAGGAACGCGCGCACAGCGACATGATCCTGGTCGGCCGCGGCACCTATCTCGCCGACCAGCCGCGCCTCGACGTCCGGCTTCCGGGTCTCGAGGAGCGGTCGCCGCGCCGCGCGCTGTTGACCCGCGGCGATCCGGTCGACGGCTGGGAAACCCTTAGCGATCCGCGGGATATTTACCGCCTTCATGACGTCAACGATTTGCTCGTCGAAGGCGGCTCGACGACGGCCACGGCGTTCCTTGCCGAGGATCTCGTCGACCGCATCCTGATCTACCGCGCGCCGATCATCGTTGGCCAGGGCAAGTCGTCGTTCGGCTATGTCGGCCTCGACGCGATTGCCGACGCGCACGAGCGCTGGCGGCTCGCGGACGAGCAAAGGCTCGGGGTCGACCGGCTCGAAGTTTACGAGCGCGCCCGCGGCGCTTAAGCGGCAGCCATGTTCACCGGCATCGTCACCGACCTCGCAACCGTGCGCAAAGCCGAGCAGCGCGGCGACCTCAGGCTGGAGATCGCCACCGGCTACGACACGGCCACAATCGACCTCGGCGCTTCGATCGCCTGTTCGGGCGTCTGCCTGACGGTGGTCGACAAGGGCGGCGACTGGTTCGCGGTCGATGTCTCGGGCGAAACCGTGTCGCGGACCGCGGCCGACCATTGGCGCGAGGGGGCGCGGCTCAACCTCGAGCGCTCGCTCCGCCTCGGCGACGAGCTCGGCGGGCATATCGTCACCGGTCACATCGATGCGGTCGGAACCGTGGTCGGCCTGCACCCGGAGGGCGATTCGCTGCGGATCGGCATCACCGTGCCCGACGACCTTGCCGGCATGATCGCGACCAAGGGCTCGATCGCGCTCGACGGCGTGTCGCTGACCGTCAACGAGGTGGCCGACGCCGACGAGGGCAGCTGCCATTTCACGGTCAACATCATCCCCCATACGGCGCAGCAGACGACCCTCGGCAAGCTCGCCGAGGGACAACAGCTTAATGTCGAAGTCGACGTGCTCGCGCGCTATTTGGCGCGGATGATGGCCAACCGATCACATTAGGCACAGAATTGTTTCCGCTTCACATCACATTTTGATGTGATACTAGGCATCAATGAGCACGACCTTGATCGAACGGCTCGAAGCGATCGTCGCCACTGGCGAGGTCAGCCGCGCCGGCCTCGCCCGCGCCGCCGGGCTCCACCCCAATTCGCTGCGCAAGCTCGGCCAGCCCGACTGGAATCCGACCGCCGACACGCTTGGCCGGCTCGAAAAGCTCATCCAGCGCGGCACCACCGACGTGCTGGTCGGGCCGGAGACCATCATCAACGAGGCCCGCAACGGCCGCATGTTCATCCTGGTCGACGACGACGACCGCGAAAATGAGGGCGACCTCGTCATCCCCGCGCAAATGGCGACGCCGGACGCGATCAACTTCATGGCCCGCCATGGCCGCGGCCTGATCTGCCTCGCGCTGGCCAAGGAACGCGCCGAGCAGCTCGGTCTCGAGCCGATGACCCGCACCAACCGCAGCCGCAACGAGACCGCCTTCACCGTTTCGATCGAGGCGCGCGACGGCATTTCGACGGGGATCAGCGCCGCCGACCGCGCGCGCACCATCGCCGTGGCGATCGACGCCGCGCACGGGCCCGATGCGCTCGTTTCCCCGGGTCACGTCTTCCCGCTCATCGCCAGGCCCGGCGGAGTGCTCGTCCGCGCCGGCCACACCGAGGCGGCGGTCGATGTCGCGCGGCTCGCCGGCCTCAACCCCAGCGGCGTGATCTGCGAGGTGATGCGCGAGGACGGTTCGATGGCCCGGCTCGACGACCTGATGGATTTCGCCCGCGCCCACGGCCTCAAGATCGGCACGATCCGCGACCTCATCGCCTACCGGCTCAAGAAGGACCATCTGGTCGAGCGGGTCGCGACCAGCCCCTTCGTCGCCAGCAGCGGCGCTCAGTGGCAGGCGCAGGTGTTCCGCGACAAGGCGAGCGGCGAGGAGCAGCTCGCGCTGGTCCACGGCGCGCTTGATCCCGACCAGCCGGTTCTGGTCCGCATGCACAGCCTGGATCTGTTTGCGGATGTCCTGGACGAGCGCGGGCCGAAATCGGGCGTGCTGCAGGGCGCGATGCGGATGATCGAGGGCCAGGGTTCCGGAGTCGTCGTCACATTGCACGCCGCAGCGCCCGGCTCGCTGTCGCGCTCGATTGACCTGCGCGCCGGCAAGCCGGTCGAGATCGGGGATGCGGTGCGCGGCTATGGGACGGGCGCGCAGATTCTCGCCGCGCTCGGCATCCACGACATGATCCTGCTCTCCAATAGCCGTCATTCGCCGGTAGGCCTGTCTGGCTACGGCCTGGCGATCGTCGAAGAGCGGCCGATCGAGCTGGACGCCTAAGCCATGGCCACCATCCTTCTTGCCGAGGCTCGCTTCTACCCGCATCTGAACGACATGCTGCTCGAAGGCGCTCGCCGCGCCGTCGAAGCAGCAGGCCACAAGCATGAGACGCTGACCGTTCCGGGCGCACTCGAGCTTCCCGGCGCGATCGCGCTCGCCGCGCGCAGTGGCCGTTTCTGCGCCTTCGTCGCACTTGGCGTCGTGATCCGCGGCGAGACCTATCATTTCGAGCTGGTGTCGAACGAAAGTGCCCGGGGCCTGATGGACCTGACGCTCCAGGGCTTTGCGATCGGCAACGGCATCTTGACCGTCGAGAGCGAAGCGCAGGCGATCGCCCGCGCCGATCCCGGCCAAGGCGACAAGGGCGGCCACGCCGCGCGCGCCGCCCTCGCATTGTTCGACCTGCGGGGACGATACGCGCCCTAGCGCGCCGCCGCGGCCAGTCGCTATGCGGCCGATGTGACACCTGTTCGCCCCCACCCGCTCGCCTTCCCGGCTCTGCTGCTCGGCAATGTCGCTTTGGCCTTCGGGCCCTGGCTGGTGCGTCTGTCGGACGTGGGCTCGGTTGCGGTCGGCTTCTGGCGGCTGCTGATCGCCTTGCCGTTCCTCTGGCTGCTGTCGAAAGCGGTTCGCCAGCGGCCGCACTTCCCGCGCCGGACTCTCATGGCGATCGTCCTGGCCGCGGCCATTTTCTATGCGCTCGATCTTGCCGCCTGGAACGTCGGCATCCGCATGACCAAGCTCGGCAATGCGACGCTGTTCGGCAACATGGGCAGCTTCGTCTTTGCGGCGTACGGTTTGTGGCTCGCGCGGCGCGCGCCGACCCGGCGTCAGGGCGCAGCCTTGCTGCTGGCTGCCGGCGGCGCGGCCCTGCTGATGAGCGGAAGTTATGAACTGTCCGCGCGCTATTTCGCGGGCGATCTCATCGCCCTCGTCGCCGGCCTCCTCTACGGCGGCTACCTCATCTTCATTGACCGCGCACGGACCGAGCTCGAACCGCTGCCTTTGCTGCTGCTGTGCACGGCCTTCGCGACGCCCATGCTCATGGCGATCAGCCTAAGCCTTGGCGAACGGCTCTGGCCGAGCGACTGGACGCCGTTGCTGCTGTTTGCGCTCTCCAGCCAGGTGGTCGGCCAGGGCCTTCTCGTCTATTCGATCGGGACCCTTCCCCCGCTGGTGGTCGGCCTCGCGCTTTTGACCCAACCTGCGGTTTCCGCGCTGATCGGCTGGCTCGCTTATCGCGAAGGCCTGTCGCTGACCGATGCGCTCGGGGCGCTCGGCATCGCCGCGGCGCTCGTCCTCGTCCGGCTGCCCGACCGGGGCTTGCGCGGCGCGCCCCAGCCGCCCAGTTGAGCGGGATGGAGCGCGCGAGTCCCCTTGAACAGCTTCGCCGCCAGCTGGCGCTGGCCGTTGGCGAGAATGCGGTGTTCGACGGCTGGACGCGCAAGGCCGTCGACGCCGCGGCCGAGCAGCTCGGCATCGATCCGGTTCAGGCGCGCCTGGCAATGCCCAAGACGCAGGCGGGAATGGTCGATGCCTACATCCGGGAAGTGGACCGCGCGCTCGAAGCCTATTTCACGCCCGAGCGGCTGCAGGGCCTCAAGATCCGCGACAAGATCCGGGCACTGATCTGGCGCCGGCTCGAAATCATGGGCCCGGCGCGCGAATCGGTGCGACGCGGCCTTGCCATCCTCGCCATGCCGCAAAACGTGCCGCTCGCGCTGCGCATCTCGTGGCGCACCGCCGACCTCATGTGGCGCATCGCCGGCGACACCAGCACCGACTTTAACCACTATACCAAGCGCATGACGCTCGGGGCGGTCTACGCGTCGACATTGCTCGCCTGGCTGGACGACCGCAGCGAGGGCTGGATCGACACCGCGGCCTTCCTCGACCGGCGCATCGACGACGTGATGCAGTTCGAAAGGTTCAAGGCCCAGTGGCGCGGCTCGTCCGAGCGGCTGAGTCTGTCGCGCTTCCTCGGCCGGCTCCGCTATCCCCCGAGATAGCCGGCGTTGCTGTTATTGATAATCATTCGCAAACTGATATGCGCGTGACGGTGACCGCCTTGCTTCCCCGTCCGCTGCACCTGCTGCTTGCGCTGATTCTCGGTCTGAGCGGCTTGCTGATCGCGCCGCTTCACGCCCAGAATGCGGCGCAGGACGTGCAGACCAGTTGGCGGCTGCTCGACTATATCGCCGTCGACTATCGCGAGGCCGTGTCCGGCGGGAAGGTCGCCAATCAGCTCGAATATGACGAGATGGTGGAGTTCTCGTCCACCGTTTCCGCGAAGCTCGCCGAGCTTCCGCCCAGGCCGGCGCGGACCCCGCTGGTCGAGCAAGCGCGCGCGCTCGAGGCGGCGATTGCGGCAAAGTCGGAACCGCCCGAGGTTGCGCGGAAAGCGAAGGATCTCGCGGCGCGGCTGCTCACTGCCTATCCGGTGCCGCTCGCGCCCGCCCGCGTGCCCGACATCGCCCGGGGAGCGGCCATTTACGCTCAGAGTTGCGCCTCCTGTCACGGTGCCCGCGGCGAAGGCCCAACGGCCGAGTTCGCGAAGCTCGATCCTCCGCCCATTGCCTTCGCCGACCGTGAGCGCGCCCGCGAGCGCAGCCTCTTCAGCCTCTACCAGGTGGTCACCCAAGGGCTCGAGGGTACGGCAATGCAAAGCTTTGCCTCGCTTCCCGACGAGGACCGCTGGGCGGTCGCATTTTACACAGGCACCTTGGCCTATGGGGACGTGGCACAGGGAGAAAAGATCTGGCGATCCGACCCTGCGGTGCGAGCCGCCGTGCCAGATCTGGCGGCGCTAGTAGCCTTGACGCCGGCCGAGCTCGAAGCCCGCATCGGCCCAGAGAAAGCGGCCGCGGTCGCCGCCTATCTGCGAGCCAATCCTGACGTCCTGACCGCCGCGAGCTCAGGCCCCTCCGCTTCGCTGACGATCGCCCGCCAGCGCCTTCGCGAAAGTCTCGACGCTGCCGCTCGCGGCGACCGCGCGGCGGCCAACCGCCTCGCGCTTGCGGCCTATCTTGACGGCTTCGAACCGGTCGAGGCGGTGCTCGCTGTACGCGATGGGGGTCTCATGACCCGCGTTGAGCGGGCGATGGCCGGCTTCCGCCAGGCGATCGGCCGCGGCGAGAGCGAGGGCCAGCTCCGCGAGCGCGCCGCCGAGATCGAACGCCTCCTCGGCGAAGCCGAAACCGCGCTCGCTCGCGAGGCGGAAAGCTCCATTGCCACCTTCCTCGGCGCCTTCGCCATCCTGCTGCGCGAGGGCCTTGAGGCCCTTCTCGTGGTCATCGCCATGCTCGCCTTCCTCCGCCGCGCCGAGCGCACCGACGCAGTCCGCTACGTTCACGGCGGCTGGATCGCCGCGCTCGTCGCCGGCGGCGCCACCTGGGCGCTTGCGACTTATGCCATCAGCATCAGCGGCCAGAGCCGGGAGCTGACCGAGGGCATCGGCGCCCTGCTCGCCGCCGCCATCCTCCTCTCCGTGGGGGTGTGGATGCACGGCAAGGCGCAGGCGGACGAATGGCGGCGCTACATTGCCGAGAAGATGCAGGGCGCGCTCTCGCGCGGTTCGGCCTGGTTCCTGTTCGGTCTCGCCTTCATCGTC
The DNA here is from genome assembly GCA_035540475.1 of Sphingomicrobium sp. Classification (GTDB taxonomy): domain Bacteria; phylum Pseudomonadota; class Alphaproteobacteria; order Sphingomonadales; family Sphingomonadaceae; genus Sphingomicrobium. Next base: position 20,300 of record DATLGK010000036.1, on the reverse strand, counting down.
GTCTATCGCGAGGTGTTCGAGACGATCCTGTTCTACGCGGCGCTGTGGACCGCCGACAATGGCGGCGTCATCCTGGCCGGGGCGCTGACGGCGACTGTAGTCCTTGCCGCAATCGCCTGGGCGATGCTCCGCCTGAGCCGCAGGCTGCCGATTACCGAATTCTTCCGCTACAGCGCCCTCCTTATCGCCGTGCTTGCGGTCATCCTCGCCGGCAAGGGTGTCGGCGCGTTGCAGGAAGCGGGCGTGATCGGCGTGACCCCGCTTGCCGGAATCCCGCGCCTCACTGTCGTCGGCCTTTTCCCAACGGCCGAAGCGATCGGCGCGCAGCTGCTGATGCTCGCGGCACTGATCTTCGGTTTTCGCGCCGCGGCGCGGCCTCGGTCCCTTCCGGCGCCGGCGCAATGATTGGCTTGGCTTTGGCGCGCCAGAGCGCTTAGGTGTCGCCGAGACCCAAGGGAGGACGAGATGGCGGGCGTGAACAAGGTGATCCTGGTCGGCAATCTTGGTGCGGACCCGGAGGCGCGCAGCTTCCAGAACGGAGGCGAGGTCGTCAACCTGCGCGTTGCGACCAGCGAAACCTGGAAGGACCGCGACGGCAACCGCCAGGAAAAAACCGAATGGCACAGCGTCGCCATCTTCAACGAGGGGCTGGCTCGGACCGCGAAAAACTATTTGCGCAAGGGCAGCAAGGTTTACCTCGAAGGCCAGTTGCAGACCCGCAAATGGCAGGACCAGTCCGGCAACGACCGCTACACGACCGAAGTCGTGCTTAGGAACTTCAACTCGGCGCTGGTTCTGCTCGACCCTCGCGAGGGCGGCGGCGGCGGCCGCGGCGCGTTCAACGAGAGTTACGACGACTTCGGCGGCGGCGGCGGATCCTCAAAGCCGCAATCGCGGCCGCAGGCGGCGGCATTCGACGACCTCGACGACGACGTGCCATTTTGACCGGGGCCCTCCGTTGAAATGGTGGATCCTCTCTAGGCGTCGTCGCTTTTCTTCAGCTGGGCGAGCGCCGCGAATGGGCTCGCCTGCTCCTCGGTCAGCACCCCCGCTTCCTTGAGCGCCGCTTCCGCTCCGGCGCTACGCGGATAGGGGTCGACCGCAAGCGCGAGCGTGTCGGCAACCGCCGTTCCGAGATCGATCGCCGCGCCGTCGTGGAAGACGACGTCGCAATCCTCTGCGCCAAGTTCGATCTCCTCGTCCGGACCGGTCGCTTCCGGCGCCGGCATGAACAGGATCGCGAAAGGCTCATCGACGCACGCCGCGACCGGTTCGCCGGTCACGACGCAGCTCTGCTGCAGCGAGGCGGTGATCCGGCCGGAGGCTCGGATGCAGGGCCCGGTCCGGGTCAGTACCGCATGCGCATCGAGCCGGTCGAGCGCGGCCAGGTCGAGCCGCTCGGCGATCGCCTTGCGCTCGCCGTCGTCGGCGACGAGGTCGAGGCGCTGCCCGTCGCGGATCTGGTCGAGCCGAAGCCGGTGGGCGAAGCGGTCGCTCATCGGATCACACCTTGCTCGAGATCGGACAGGCTCGATTGCCGAAGCGCACTCCATAGCGCCTCGGCTTCGGCCGCATTCGCTTGCACAGCTTTCTGCTCTGTCAGCTTGAAGCTGTTGGCGGTAGCATCGGTCCATGACCCGGCTCCTCCGACCACCGCGCGCCACAATGCCGTGCGCCGCGCCAGCGAGCCTACCAGCTTTCGCACCGTCTTGCCGAGCGTCGGGTCGCCGAGACCGAGCTCGCGATGCTCGGATTCCATCACGGCGATGAACCGTTCGGTCACTGCCACCGACAGCGCATTCCCGCCTGCCCCTTCATCCTCGAGACGGACGAGGATCAGCGCAAGCACGCTCGCCAGCACGGCGAAGCGACCGTCGATCGTGTCGGGGACTTGCCCTTCACGATACCAGGAAGGCCGGCGTGCGATCGCCGTCGCTGTGTCGAACAAAGGCGGTGCCGGCGGCGGCGCCGTTAAGCTGCGGAACAGGGAAGCGAGCATAGCGTGGGTGTCCCGGGCCTCGATCGGTGCGCTCGGCGGGCAAGGCTTGCGCCCCCGCCATGCTCCCGCATATTGAGGCGCGCGGCGTCCCAGGCAAGCGGGGCGAACTGTCCAAGGCGCTTTTGCGCTCACGAAGAGGTCCAATCGGCATGAAGCTTTCGCTGCGCAACAGTCTCGCGGTCGCGGCCATGGTCCTGGCGGTGTCGGGATGTGCCACCTTCCGCCAGCACAAGGGCGCAGTGATCGACCAACAGCTCGCCAGCGGCATCCAGCCTGGCGTCGACAATCAGGAGTCGGTCCGCAAGCTGCTCGGCAGCCCGACCTTTACGGGCCAGTTTTCGCCCGGCGATTGGTATTATGTGTCGCGCGAAGTGAACCAGGTCGCCTTCCGTGACCCGAGCATCGTCCGCCAGACGATCCTGCTGGTGCGGTTCGATCAGCGAGGCAATGTCACCGCGGTCGAGCGCACGGGCAAGGAATATGTCCTGAACGTCGATCCCAGCAGCCGCGCGACGCCGACGCTTGGCCGCAAGAAGACCTTCTTCGAGGAATTGTTCGGGAATATCGGTACGGTCGGCGCGCCCGGCGCTGCCGCCCCGCGGACCGACCAGTAATTCGCCCCGTGCCGCGCTTTCGCGGCCGAGGCGTTTGCCTTAAGCCGCGCTCATGACCGCGACCCCCGCTGGCATGACCTATGCCGACTATCTGCAGCTCGACCAGCTGCTCGGTGCGCAAAAGCCGCTGTCGGACCTGCACGACGAGATGCTGTTCATCGTCATCCACCAGACCAAGGAGCTGTGGATGAAGCAGATGCTGCACGAGCTCGAGCTTGCGATTTCGCTTGTCCGGCAGGACAGCTTCGCGCCCGCCTACAAGGCCTTGTCGCGGGTCAGCCGGATCCAGTCGGTGATGACCCTGTCCTGGGACGTGTTGGCGACCCTCACGCCGGTCGATTACCTCAAGTTCCGCGACGTGCTCGGCACCTCGTCGGGCTTCCAGTCGGCGCAGTTCCGCGAGCTCGAATTTCGTCTTGGTCTCAAGAACCCTGCCTTCCTCGAACATTATCCCGAAGGCAGCGAGCGGCGTCGCCGTCTCCAGGCCGCGCTCGACGCCGACAGCCTGCGCGATGCATCGACCGCGGCGCTGGCCCGCGCCGGCTTCGACATTGGAGACGGTTCGACCGAGGCTCTCTCGGCCGCATGGCTGGCCGTCTATCGCGACGCGGATCGCTGGTTCGAGCTCTACCAGCTGGCCGAGAAGCTGGTCGATCTCGACGATGCGCTGGCGATGTGGCGGCACAAGCATGTGCTGACCGTCGAACGGATCATCGGCAGCAAGCGGGGCACCGGCGGCTCGGCTGGAGCCGCCTATTTGCGCTCGACCCTCGACAAGCGCGTCTTCCCCGAGCTCTGGGCGCTGAGGACCGATCTTTGAGCTTCAAGCCCCTGTTCAGCCGAAGCCTCGGCGCGGACCCTGATCGATTGCATTTCGCTGCGCACAGCCACCATTTGTGGCCGGACGCGAGCCTCCAAGGGCAGTGCGGCGCGTGGGACGACGCAGCCCGCCTCGCGGACCGCAAATGGGACAAAGTGATGGGCGAGGTCTGGCCCGAGGCGCAGGCACATGTCGCCGCTGAGCTGGGCAGCGGCGAGCCCTCGGCCGTCGTTTTCTCCTCGAGCACCCACGACTTCCTGGTGCGCCTGGTCACCGCCGCTCCGCGCGCCGAGGGGAAGGTTCGTATCCTCACGAGTGACGGCGAGTTCCACAGCGCTCGGCGCCAACTTGCGCGCTGGGAGGAAGAGGGCTGGATCGCGGTCGAGCGGATCGCGGCCGAGCCGTTCGACACCTTTGCCGACCGGTTCTTGGCGGCGGCCCGCACCGGCGGCCACGATTTGATTCTGGTCAGCCAGGTCCTGTTCGGTAGCGGGCGGATTTTCGAACCGGTCGCCGAGCTTGCGGGGCTCGGACGCCCCGCCGGGCCGTGGCTGATCATCGACGGCTATCACGCCTTCATGGCCCTCGAGCGCCCGCTCGGCGAGGGGGCCGCCCACACAGCGTTCTATCTCGGCGGCGGCTACAAATATGCGATGGCCGGCGAAGGTTGCGCCTTCCTCCACGCTCCGCGAGGTTTCGGTGAGCGCCCGCCGGTCACCGGCTGGTTTGCCGAATTCGAGGATCTCAGCCTGCCGCCTGGCAGCGTCGGCTACGCCAAGGACGCCAGCCGCTTCATGGGTGCGACCTTCGACCCGTCGGCCCTTTACCGGTTCAACGCGGTGCGGCGCATGCTCGATGCGAACGGGCTAACCACCGCGCGCATCTCCGACTACGTCGGCGGCCTGCAACAGCAATTTCTCGAGCGGATTGGGAATACATCGCTTGCCGACGCGGAGCTGCTGAACCCGCTGGACGGCGGGAGGCACGCCCGCTTCCTTGCCTTTCGCAGCCAGCAAGCGCAGCAATGGCATGCCGATCTCAAGGCGCTAAGCTGCATCACCGACGTCCGCGGCGACGTGCTTCGCATCGGGTTTGGGCTTTATCAGGACGAGGCCGACGTTGACCGGCTCGTCGAGCTTTTGGGGAGTCTTGCGTGACGGACGCCAACACCTTGCCGCGGCGCGGAGCCTCGCTCGTCCTTGCCCTGCTTTTGCTCGCTTACATCTTCAACTTCCTCGACCGGACGATCGTCAACATCCTCGCGGAATCGATCATTCACGATCTCCGCCTGACCGACACCCAATTCGGCGCGCTCACTGGCCTGGCCTTCGCCATCCTCTATTCGGTGCTCGCGGTGCCACTGGCGATGCTCGCCGACCGCACCAGCCGAAGCCGGGTGATCGCCGGCGCGCTTGCCGTGTGGAGCGCGTTCACCGCTCTGTGCGGAACCGCGACCAGCTTCATGCAGCTGTTCATCTTCCGCCTCGGAGTCGGTGTCGGCGAAGCCGGCGGAGTCGCCCCCTCTTATGCGTTGATCGCCGATTATTTCCCGCCGCAGCGCCGCGCCCGGGCGCTGGCGATCTTTTCGCTCGGGATCCCGCTGGGCCTCGCCGCCGGTACGTTGATCGGCGCCTATCTCGCGTCCTGGATCAACTGGCGGGCGGCGTTCATCGTCATGGGGGTCGCGGGCGTGCTGCTCGCCCCGGTGATGCTCTATTTCGTCCGCGACGTTCCCCGTCCCACGGCCACGCCGGTCGAAACGCGCTCCCTGCTCAGCACCTTCCCGACCGTGGCTCGCAAGCCGACCTTCTGGCTGATGGCCTTTGCGGCCTCGTTCAGCTCGCTCGCCGGCTATGGTCTTGCCGCCTGGACCCCGTCGGTGCTTGCGCGCAGCTTCGACATGGGCCTGGTCGAACGCGGCCAGTTCCTCGCCTCGATCTTCCTGATCGGGGGCACGGCGGGCGTGTTCGCCGGCGGCTGGCTCGCCGACCGCCTCGGCCAGGGGGACCGGGCGTGGTACGCGAAGTTGCCCGCCATCGCGTGGCTGATTACCGCGCCGGCCTTCGTCGCCGGCCTGCTCGCGCCCGACCCGTGGATCGCCTGGCCGCTGCTGCTCATTCCCAACGCGCTCAACATCCTGTGGCTGGGACCGGTCGTCACTGCGGTTCAGCACCTTGTCGCGCAGCCGCTGCGCGCGACCGCCTCGGCAAGCTTCCTGCTGATCAACAACCTGATCGGCCTCGGGGTCGGTCCGACCCTGATCGGAGCGCTCTCCGACCTGTTCAAGGAGCGTTATGGAAGCGAGGCGCTGCGCTACGCCGCGGTCAGCGTCGTCGGTTTCTACCTGGTTGCGGGCTTGCTGATGCTGCTCGCCGTCAAACGGCTCCGGACCGACTGGGTCGAGGATGCCCACTAAGACTCTATTTCAGCCAACTATCTGAACCGATTGGCAATTTGCGGTTCACGCTAGCGCGCTAGAACGCGAGTTCCATCCGTTTAAGCGTTGGAACGGCGCGGCTCACGAGCCGTTCTTGCCGTTCGAAAGGAGATTTCTCATGACCAGGCTGTTTCTCGCTGCCGGCGTTGCCGCGCTGGCGATTGCAGCTCCCTCGGCCGCGAAGCCTGGCGGCGGAGGCGAGAAGGGCGGCAAGCCGGCCAAGGTGGAACGCGGCGGAGGCGGCGGCGAAATGCGCGCCTTCAAGGCGCCCAGGGCCGAGCGGACCCAGGAAATGCGGACCGTCAGGCCCGCCAGGGCCGAGCGTGAACAGGCGCGCAATCAGCAGCGCATGTTCGAGCGCCAGGCCCGGAGCGAGCGCAAGGCGGTCGAGCGCGCCGTCAAGCCGCACGAGCGCGTCGCCAAGCAGGAGCGCAAGGCGAGCCAGCAGGCGTTCAAGCAGCAGGAGCGCTTCGCCCGGCAGGACCGCAAGTTCGCCGAACAGGCTGCAAAGCAGCAGCAAAGGCTGGTCCGCGACCAGGCTCGGCAGTTCGACCGCGTCGCCCGCGCCGAAGCGCCGGGCTTTGGCATCGGCGGCTGTCCTCCGGGCCTCGCCAAGAAGGCCGTTCCGTGCGTGCCCCCGGGTCAGGCGAAGCAGGCGCTCCGCGTGCCCGTCGTCACGGCTCAGAACGCGACGCTCCTGCGCGCGGCCGAGGTCGAGAGGCTCAACCGCCGCTTTGGGACGCAAATGCTCGCGCCCGCGACCGCTGCGACGCTGCTCGGCGTTCCGCTGAGCCAGGCGACGGCGCTTGCGCCACTCGCCCCGCTGCCGGGGTCGGTGCGCTACCTCTATCCCGACACCGACGATTATTATTACCGTTACGGCGACGGCTACCTGTTCCAGGTGGATCGCGGATCGGAACTGGTATCGGCGCTGATGCCGCTGCTCGGCGGTTATCTCCCGGGGCAGTATCTCCCGGCGTCCTACATGAACAGCTATGTCCCGAACTATTACGGGCTCAGCAGCTTCTACCCGGATTCGCCCTATGGCTGCAGCCGCTACTACAACGGCGTCGTCTATCAGGTCGATTGCGCGAGCGGGCTGATCGAGGACGTCGTCCCCGTCTATGCGAGTGGCTATGGCGTGGGGCAGCTGCTCCCGTCGGCATATAATTACTACAATGTGCCGACACAGTACCGCAGCCTCTATTACCCGACGTCGGACCAGAGCTATTGGTATGCTCCCGGCGCGATTTACCAGTACGACCCGGAGACCAGCCTGATCACCTCGATCGCAGCGCTGCTGTCGCCGGGCTTCAGCATCGGCCAGCCACTTCCGGCCGGCTATAGCGCCTACAACGTGCCGCTATCCTATCGTTCGACCTACTATGACACGCCGAACGCCTGGTACCGGTACAACAATGGCTACATCTACCAGGTCGATCCGACGACGCAGCTGGTGACGGCGATCGTCGCATCGCTGCTGACCTGATCGGCTGAAATTTTCTTCGGCCAATGGATCGCGGATGGCCGGGAACGCGTTTCCCGGCCATTCCGTATCCACAACGAAGGAGGTCAGGAATGAAGACCCGTGCGCTCGCGCTGGGTATGGCGGCCGTGCTGACGCTCGGCGCCTGTAACAAAAGCGGCGATGCCGGCGACCAGCGCAAGGATGCGCAGACGCCTCAAGCGCAGAAGGCGGCGGGCGACAAGACGATTGCTGCCGCACTCGCCGGCGACAGCCAGTTTGCAAGCGCTGCCAAGGCCGCGGGACTCGACCAGACGCTTGCAGGCCCCGGGCCCTACACCGTCTTCGTTCCGGACGATTCCGCCTTTGCTTCGGCCCCCGCCGGGACTGTCGACGCCAGTCCCGCGAACCGCTCGCGTCTCACGGGGATCCTCACCAACCTCATCCTTCCTGGCACGGTTCTGGTCTCCGACATCGACAAGGCGATCGAGGCAGGCAAGGGCAAGGGCACGCTCGCGACTATGGGCGGCGGCGCGCTGACCGCGACCCGGGAGGGCGGCAACATCGTCCTCACCGACGCGTCCGGCCGCAAGGCGACGATCACCAGGGGCGATGACCAGTTCAGCAACGGCGTCGTGCACCATATCAATGCCCTGCCCTTGCCCGGAAACACGTCGAACGCGCCGGCCGCCGGGCAGAAAGCGGGCTAGGCGCACTCCGCCTGCATCTCCCCACTTCCGCGCGCGCAACGGCTCGCTATAACCGTGCCGTTCACGCGGATGATGGGGCTACCGGCACATGAAAGCGACGATTGAGCGGGCGACACTGCTGAAGAGCCTGGGCCACGTGCAGTCGGTCGTGGAGCGCAGGAACACGATCCCGATCCTTTCCAATGTGCTGCTCGAAGCGCGCGAGGACGGGTCGATGCGGCTGATGGCCACCGACCTCGACCTGCAGGTCGACGAGACGATCCCCGCCAACGTCGGCCAGGCGGGCGCGACGACCGTCTCGGCGCACACCTTCTTCGACATCGTGCGCAAGCTCCCCGAGGGCAGTCAGGTCGAGATCAGCGCCGCGGAAGGCAAGATGCAGGTCGTTTCAGGCCGCTCGCGCTTCAACCTGTCGACGCTTCCGCGTGACGATTTCCCGGTGATCGCCGAGGGCGAGCTTCCTACCCGCTTCGAGCTTCCCGCCGCGACCCTCCGCCAGATCATTGAGAAGACCCGCTTCGCCATCTCCAGCGAAGAAACCCGTTATTATCTGATGGGCATCTTCTTCCACGTCGTCGATGACCAGCTGCGGGCGGCCGCGACCGACGGACACCGCCTCGCCCGCGTCACCGTTCCGCGGCCCGACGGCGCCGAGGGCATGCCCGACGTGATCGTGCCGCGCAAAGCGGTGCAGGAGCTCTATCGCTTGCTCGAGGAGCTCGAGGGCACGGTCGAGATCTCGCTGTCGCCGACCAAGGTCCGCTTCGGCCTCGGCAGCGCGATCCTCACCAGCAAGCTGATCGACGGCACCTTTCCCGATTACAATCGCGTCATCCCGACCGCCAACGACAAGCTGTTGAAGCTCGATCCGAAGAGCTTCTCGGCCGGCGTCGACCGCGTTTCGACCATCGCCTCCGAAAAGACCCGGGCGGTCAAGATGAGCCTTGACCGCGACAAGGTCACACTGTCGGTGACTTCGCCCGAGAACGGCCTCGCCACCGAGGAGCTTCCCGCCGATTACGGCGCCGACGGTCTCGAGATCGGCTTCAACGCCCGTTACCTCCTCGACATATTGAGCGAGATCGACGGCGACACGGTCGAGGTCCACCTCGCCGACGCCGCCGCCCCGACGCTGCTGCGCGAGAATGAGAAGTCGAACGCGCTCTATGTCCTGATGCCGATGCGCGTGTGAGCGGAGCGATTCCCCGCTAGAGGGCCGCTGTGCCCGTCATCCGCCTCACGCTGACAGACTTCCGCTCATACGCCGCGGCGACGATCGAGCCGCGACCGGGATTCGTGTTGCTGTTCGGCGAGAATGGGGCGGGCAAAACCAACTTGCTCGAAGCCGTGTCGATGCTCACTCCTGGCCGAGGGCTCCGCGGTGCGGCGCTGTCGGAAATGGCGCGGCAGGGCGGGCCGGGCGGCTGGGCAGTCGCCGCGCATGTCGCAGATGTCGACATTGGCACCGGCACGTCCGCGCGCGCGCCCGAACGGCGGCAGGTCCGCGTCAATGGCGCCGCGGCGTCGGTCAACGCGCTTGGCGAATGGCTGTCGATCCTGTGGGTCACTCCGGCGATGGATCGCCTGTTCACCGCCAGCGCCGGCGAGCGCCGCCGCTTCCTCGACCGGCTCGTGCTGGCGCTCGAGCCTGGCCACGCCCGCCATGCGACGCGATACGACGCGGCGATGCGGGCGCGCAACAAGCTGCTGGCCGATGATCAGTGGGACGAGGCCTGGCTCGGATCGCTCGAGGCGGCAATGGCCGAGCATGGCGCGGCGCTGGCCGACGCCCGCGCGAGCACGGTCGCCGCGCTCGACGAGCGGCTCGTGGCCGCGCCCGGCGATGTCTTCGCGCGTGCAGCGATTTCCCTCGAAGGCTGGAACGGCGGGGACCTCGTGGCCAGCTTGAAGGCCAACCGCCAGCGCGACGCCGCCGCCGGCCGTGCGACCGAAGGGCCGCACCGCCAGGACCTCGCGGTCGTTCACCGCGCCAAGGGGATGCCGGCCGCGAGTTCTTCCACAGGCGAGCAAAAAGCGCTCCTGCTCGGCCTCGTTCTCGCCCATGCCGAGCTCGTCGCCGAGCGTCGCGGCGCGGCGCCGATCCTGCTCTTGGATGAGGTCGCCGCGCACCTCGACCCCAAGCGCCGCGCGGCGCTGTTCGCTCGCCTCGAAGGCCGCGGCCAGGTGTGGATGACCGCCACCGAGGCGGCACTGTTCGACGGCATTGGCCCGGCTTCTCGTTTGAGGATCGAGCCTGGAGGCGTCCATCCCAAGTGACGAGGTGGACTTTTCAGCTTTCGTCCCTATATCGCACCGCAACACGAGGCGCTTTTGCAAGCGGCGTGATCGGTTCAACGCTTTCCAGCGGTAACCGGCCCGCGCCTCGATCTTGAAGTTCTCCACATCACGCGGGGTTCTTGTTTCCCGCCCGCCGGGCGCCTTTCGAGGCGCTTCGGCGTGCCTGAATGTGGAAGTTTATCAATGACGTTTCAGACTCTGGGGCTCTCGAAGCCCCTGCTCAATGCGCTCGCCGCAAAGGATTATAGCCAGGCGACGCCGATCCAGCTCAAGGCAATTCCGACGGTTCTCACCGGCCGCGACCTGCTGGGCATTGCACAGACCGGCACCGGCAAGACGGCAGCCTTCATGCTGCCCTCGCTCGACCGCCTCGCGGCGGCTCAGCGCGTTCCCAAGCCAGGCCAGGTGCGGATGCTGGTGCTTGCGCCGACGCGCGAGCTGGCCGCGCAGATCGCCGCCAGCGCCGAAGGCTATGGCAAGTTCATGCGCCTATCTGTCGGCGTGATCTTCGGCGGCGTTCCCAACCACAAGAGCGTGCGCACGGTTGCGCGCGGCCTCGACGTGCTTGTGGCGACGCCCGGCCGCCTGCTCGACCTGATCGACCAGCGCGCGCTGTCCCTGCGCGAGCTCGAGATTCTCGTGCTCGATGAGGCCGACCAGATGCTCGACCTCGGCTTCATCCATGCGCTGAAGCGGATCGTCGCGCTGGTTCCGCCCAAGCGCCAGACCCTGTTTTTCTCGGCAACCATGCCGCGGGCGATCAAGGAGCTTGCCGACAAATATCTGACCAACCCGGCCGAAGTGTCGGTCACTCCGGCAGCGACCACGGTCGAGCGGATCGACCAGCGGGTGATCATGGTCAATCAGGCCGAGAAAGCGGCGCTGCTTGCGTTGACGCTGCAGTCGGAGCCGGTCGAGCGCGCGCTCGTCTTCAGCCGTACCAAGCATGGCGCCGACAAGATCGTGCGCCAGCTCGAGGCGGCGGGCATCGGCGCCGGAGCGATCCACGGCAACAAGAGCCAGGTTCAGCGCGAGCGCGCGATCGCCGCGTTCAAGTCGGGCCAGGTCAAGGTGCTCATCGCAACCGACATCGCTGCGCGCGGGATCGACATCCCGGGTGTCAGCCACGTCGTCAATTTCGACCTGCCCGAAGTGCCCGAGCAATATGTCCACCGCATCGGCCGCACCGCGCGCGCCGGTGCCGACGGCATCGCCATCGCTTTCTGCTCGCCCGACGAGCGCGGCAATCTGCGCGATATTGAGCGGACTACGCGCCAGAAGATCGCGGTCGCTGCGCTCCCCGCCGACTTCATGGCGAGCGCGGAGGCGTTCAAGCGGCTGAAGCCGGCGCCCAAGGCGCAGCCTGCGCCGCGTCAATCGACCAAGGCCGACCGCCGCAGCAACGGTCAGCGCCGCCAGAACCGCAACGAGGGTCAGCAGCGTCATCCGCACCGCGCGGACGGCCATTCGGCCCATCGTCCGGAAGGCGGCCAGCCGAAGCGCAAGTTCCGCGGCCGCCGGCGGTTCGGCGGCGGGGGCGCCCGCCGCGCCCAGGGCTGAGCTGCGGAAGGCGCAACGAACAGCAACCTTGAAGTGCTCTGGACCGTTGGCATGCCAATATCCCGCACTTCAAGAGGAGCCGTCGTTCGATGCAGTTCTTGTTCAACAGCGATAATCAGACCCCGCTCGGCGCAGACGCGGCCGAGAGGGCGGAGGCCATCGTCGCCTCGCGTCTCGACCGCATCTCCGACCGCCTGACCCGCGTCGAGGTGCACGTCAGCGATGTAGACGGCCCGCGCAATGGCGGCGACGACATGCGCTGCGCAATCGAAATCCGCCCCAACGGAATGCGCCCCATTACCGCCACCGATCAGGCTGCGACGGTCGAAACCGCGATCGGCTCGGCTGCGGACAAGGTCCTCAAGGCATTCGACCGGCAAGTCGGCAAAACCACGACCCGGAAGGGGCATTGATCGCTTGAAGAAAAGGACATGGTCCCGGCCTGAGCGCTCGTAGCGCGCCCTTTTGCCGAGGGTCGAGAGCAGATTGCCCATCGCCGCCAGTGATTGCGTGTCTTCGCAGCTGCCGACGTGCACGGCGGCCAACAAAGTCTCGCGCGCACGCACGCGTACGCGCGCGTGACTTCCGGCCAACAATCCCTATAACTGGACTATGGCAACCACCCCCGAAGATAACGGCTCGAACACCACCCCCGGCAACGGCAATTCCTACGGCGCCGACTCGATCAAGGTCCTCAAGGGCCTCGATGCCGTGCGCAAGCGGCCCGGCATGTACATCGGTGACACCGACGACGGCTCCGGCCTGCACCACATGGTGTTCGAAGTTTCAGACAATGCGATCGACGAAGCGCTCGCCGGCCACTGCGACCGCATCCTGATTACGCTCAATCCCGACGGCTCGGTCAGCGTCGACGACAACGGCCGCGGAATCCCAACCGGAATCCACGAGGGCGAGGGCGTTTCGGCGGCCGAGGTCATCATGACCCAGCTCCACGCTGGCGGGAAGTTCGAGAACACCAGCGACGACAATGCCTATAAGGTTTCGGGCGGCCTGCACGGGGTCGGCGTCAGCGTCGTCAATGCGCTCAGCGAGTGGCTCGAGCTCACCATCTGGCGCGACGGCGAGGAGCATTTCATGCGCTTCCGCCATGGCGAGGCGGAGGCGCCGCTAAAGGTCGTTGGCAAGACGGACCGCCGCGGCACGCGGGTCACTTTCCTTCCGAGCCCCGAGACGTTCAAGACCACCGAGTTCGATTTCGAGCGGCTCGAGCACCGCTTCCGCGAACTCGCCTTCCTCAACTCGGGCGTAAGGCTGGTGCTGGTCGATGCGCGGCACGACGAGAAGAAAGAAGTCGAGATGTTCTACGAAGGCGGCATTGCCGCGTTCGTCAAATATCTCGATCGCGCCAAGACTGCGCTGATTCCGGAGCCAATCTCGGTCACCGGCCAGCGCGACAACATCGGCATCGAGGTCGCGCTCGAATGGAATGATTCTTATTACGAGAACGTCCTCACCTTCACCAACAACATCCCTCAGCGGGACGGCGGCACTCACCTCGCCGCCTTCCGCGCGGCGCTGACCCGCACGCTCAACAATTATGCCGAGCGGTCGGGCATGCTGAAGAAGGAGAAGGTGGGCCTCACCGGCGACGACATGCGCGAAGGCCTCACCGCGATCGTCTCGGTCAAGCTGCCCGACCCCAAGTTCAGCTCGCAGACCAAGGACAAGCTGGTCAGCTCGGAAGTGCGCCAGCCGCTCGAAAGCCTGATCGCCGACAAGCTCAGCGAATGGCTCGAGGAGAATCCGGCCCACGCGCGAACCATCATTCAGAAGATCATCGACGCCGCGGCAGCGCGCGAAGCGGCGCGCAAGGCCCGCGACCTTACCCGGCGCAAGGGGGTGCTCGACATCGCCTCGCTTCCCGGCAAGCTCGCCGACTGCCAGGAGCGCGACCCGGCGCTCAGCGAACTGTTTTTGGTCGAGGGCGACAGCGCCGGCGGCTCGGCCAAGCAGGGCCGCAACCGCCACAATCAGGCGATCCTTCCGCTCCGCGGCAAATTGCTCAACGTCGAGCGCGCGCGCTTCGATCGCATGCTTTCGTCAAAGGAGATCGGGACGATGATCCAGGCGCTCGGCGCCGGGATCCGCGAGGATTTCGACATTTCAAAGCTGCGCTATCACAAGATCGTGATCATGACCGACGCCGACGTCGACGGCGCGCACATCCGCACACTTCTGCTGACCTTCTTCTACCGGCAGATGCCGCAGCTGATAGAGAACGGTCATCTCTTCATCGCCCAGCCACCACTCTACAAGGTCGCCCGCGGCCGCTCCGAAGTCTATTTGAAGGACGACGCGGCGCTCGACGATTATCTCGAGGAGGCCGGGCTCGAAGGCCTGATCCTCGATACGCCAGACGGGCAGCGCTCGGGCCGCGATCTCAAGGAGCTGGTCGACCATGCGCGCCGCATGCGCACTTTGATGCGCTATGCGCCGCGCAAATATGACCCGGCCCTTATCGAGGCCCTGGCATTGGGCGGCGCGCTCAAGCCCGACCTCAATGCCGAGGCGAAGGCCAAAACCGTCGCCAAGGTCGCCGAATGGCTGAACGCCGGCGATGCCGAGGCGCAATGGTCAGGCGAGGTTGCGGCAGAGGGCGGATATCTGCTGAAGCGTTTGTGGCGCGGGGTGACCGACGCCTACATCATCGAGCCGAGCTTCCTCGTCTCCGCGGAGGCGCGCAAGCTCCACGCGCTCGCCAAGGAGCAGGCGGCCGCCTATGCGCAGCCGCTGACGCTGCGGACGCTGAAGAAAGGCGCTGCCGAGCAGGAACCGACGGTCGGAACCGGCGAGGGCGAGGACGCCGCCGAAGAAGCCGCGGCCGACACCAAGGGCAAGCCGGTGCCGATCACCCGTCCTTCGGAGTTGCTCGACGCGGTGCTTGCGGCGGGCCGCAAGGGGCTGTCGATCCAGCGCTACAAGGGTCTTGGCGAAATGAATGCCGAGCAATTGTGGGAGACGACCCTCGACCCGGCGAACCGCTCGCTGCTTCGCGTGGAGGTCGCCCAGGCCGACGTCGCCGACGAGATTTTCACGCGCCTGATGGGCGATGTCGTCGAACCTCGCCGCGAGTTCATCCAGGACAATGCGCTGAACGTGGCCAACCTCGACGTATAGGAACCATTCAGAGCCGCCGGTTATTGGCGCGCATGTGAGCAACGGCCCGACCATCACGGTTGCTTCGTACAACATGCGCAAGGCGATCGGGCTCGACCGCCGCCGCGATCCGCATCGCGTGCTCCAGGTGCTGCACGAGATCGACGCCGACGTCGTTGCCTTGCAGGAGGCCGACAAGCGTTTCGGCGGCCGGGGCTCGGCCGTGCCCCACGAGCTGATCGACGCGCACAGCCATTACAAACCGGTGCATCTCGGCGTGCGTCACAAGCGCCGGCTCGAGAAGGCGCGCCGTCACGCCGAGCGGCTGCTCAAGGTCGATACCCGCAATATCGGCTGGCACGGCAATGCGATCCTCGTAAAGCCGCACGTCGGCGTCCTCGACTGCGCGACGGTGGAGCTGCCTACGCTCGAGCCGCGCGGCGCGGTGATCGCCGAGCTTCTGATCGACGAAAGGCCGATCCGGGTGGTCGGCATGCACCTCGATTTGTCGGGATTGTGGCGCAAGCGGCAGATGCGCGCGATCCTGGAGGCGATTGCCCGGAGGCCGCAGAAAATGCCGACGGTTCTGATGGGCGATACGAACGAATGGCGCACCGAGGCGGGATGCCTCAAGGATCTGAACGGATCCTTCTGCGTCGCTCCGACCGGTCCGAGCTTCCACGCCCGCCATCCGGTCGCGCCGCTCGACCGCATCATCGTCGACCGCGCGCTCAGCATCGAGGCGGCGGGCGTGCACATGAGCGCCGCAGCGCGCCGGGCGTCGGACCATCTGCCGATCTGGGCGCGGGTGAGCGCCTAGCCCGCGATCTTGGCCACCGGCGGCTCAGCCGGCGATCTTGCGTAGCCGCCGCCGCTGGATCGACGAGCCGATGCCCATCGCCTCGCGATATTTGACCACCGTGCGGCGGGCGACATCGAGGCCCTGGCTCTTGAGAAGCGCCGCGATCGCATCGTCGCTCAGGATTTCCGTCTCCGCCTCGATCAGCTGCCGGATCGCCGCCTTGACCGCTGCGGCCGCAGCGCCGTCGCCCTCGGCCGAGGAGACGCCCGAGCCGAAGAAATATTTGAGCTCGTAGAGGCCGCGGTCGCACAGCAGATATTTGTTGGACGTAACCCGGCTGACCGTGGATTCGTGCATTCCGATCGCTTCGGCCACTTCGCGGAGGGTCATCGGCTTCATTGCCGAGACGCCGCGCTCGAAAAAGCCCTGCTGGCGCTTCACGATCTCGGACACGACCTTGACGACCGTCCGCGCGCGCTGGTCGAGCGCCTTGACCAGCCAGCTGGCGCTGGCGAGGCATTCGCTGAGCCATGCGCGCGATTGCTTGTCCTGCGGCCCCGACTTCAGCTCCTGATAGTAGCGGCGGTTGACCAGCACGCGCGGAAGGGTCGCCTGGTTGAGCTCGACCGAAAAGCCGCCGCGCGTGCGCCGCACGAAGACGTCGGGGGAGACGTCGTCGGGCGCGCCCGCGGAGAAGCGGCAGCCCGGTTTTGGGTCGTAGGCGCGAAGCTCCCGGATCATGTCGGCGAGATCCTCGTCGTCGACGCTGCAGATGCGTTTGAGGTCGGCGGTACGGCCCTTCGAAAGTAGCTCGAGATTGTCGATCAGGCGCGCCATCGCCGGGTCGTACCGGTCGGCGGCCCTGGCCTGGAGCGCGAGGCATTCGGCGAGCGAGCGGGCGCCGACGCCTGGCGGGTCGAGGTCCTGCACCAGCGCCAGCGCCTCCTCGACCAGCGGCAACGGCGCTCCGGCAAGCTCGGCAATCTGCTCGAGCGGCACGGTCAAATAGCCGGTTTCATCGAGCGCCTCGGCGATGATTCGGGCAAGGTGGCCGGCCTCGCCGCCAACGCCATGCAGCTGCGCCTGGAGGTGTTCCGCAAGCGAGGACGGCGCATGCTCGAGCCGGTCGAAATCGAACGCTTCTTCGCCTGGGCTCCCTGCGGCCACGTCGGCCAAGCTGTCCGTTTCCAGAGCTTCCGTCTGCCAATCCATGTCGAGGGGGCGGTCGTCGTCCGCCTGGCCGAGGATCAGATCGTCGGCGCCGGGATCGTCCGGAGCTTCCTCGCTATCGCCCTGCTCTCCGGCATAATCGGTGGGGGCGTCGTCGCCGTCGTCCGATCGGGCCTCGAGCAACGGGTTCTTCGCAAGCTCCTCGGCAACATAGCTTTCGAGCTCGAGGTTGCTCAGCTGCAGGAGCTTGATCGCCTGGGTGAGCTGGGGCGTGAGGACCAGCTGCTGGGACTGGCGCAGGCCAAGGGATGGGCCGAGCCCCACCGACCGGGCCCGCTACAGCGCGAAGCTCTCGCCGAGGTAGAGGCGCCGGACCTCCTGGTCGGCGACCAACGCTTCGGGAGTACCCTGGAACAGGACCTGTCCGTCATAGATGATGCAGGCGCGGTCGACGATGTCGAGCGTCTCGCGGACATTGTGGTCGGTGATCAGCACGCCGATGTCGCGGCTCTTGAGCTCGCGAACCAGCTCGCGGATGTCGGCGATCGAGATCGGGTCGATGCCGGCAAACGGTTCGTCGAGGAGCATGATCGCGGGGTCGGCCGCGAGCGCGCGCGCGATCTCGCACCTCCGCCGCTCGCCGCCCGACAACGCCATCGCCGGCGAATCGCGCAGCGCAGTCAGCCCGAACTCCTCGAGCAATTGTTCGAGGCGGGCATGCCGCGCGGCCGAATCCGGCTCGGCGACTTCGAGCACGGCCATGATGTTCTCTGCGACGGACAGCCCGCGGAAAATCGAGGTTTCCTGCGGCAGATAGCCGAGGCCGAGGATCGCGCGGCGGTACATCGGCAGGTTGGTGATGTCGCGGCCGTCGAGGTAGATCCGTCCGCTGTCGGGCTTCACCAGCCCCATGACCGAATAGAAGCAGGTCGTCTTGCCGGCGCCGTTGGGCCCGAGCAAGCCGACGACCTCGCCGCGGTGAACCTCGAGCGAGACGTCGTGCAGCACCGCTCGCCGGTCGTAGGCCTTGGCGATCGAGCGGACCTCGAGTCCGCCCGCTGCGGCCGGCGTTTCGACCGGCTGGCGTGCGACGACGGCGGCTTCGTTCACTTCTGCTACTGCTTCTTCTGGGGTACCGTGAAATGGCCGGTGACCCGGCCGCCGCTCGAATTCACACCAGGCGGCCCGCCATCGACGACTGCCCGGCCGGAATCGAGGTCGATGACCAGGCGAGCGCCATTCACTTCGTTGCGGTCGCGTTTGAGCTGCACATTGCCGATCAAGGTGATCAGCTTGCGATCGAGATCATAGATGCCGAAGTCGCCGCGCGCCGTCTCGGATGGGCTGCGCACCACCACGCCGCCTGCCGCATCGAGCCGGCGGATCTGCACTCCTCCCCCCCCCGAACCGCCCGAGTAAGCGACCGTCAGGCGCGGCGTGTCGAGCGTCAGGTTGGCCTGGGTGACGTGTACGTTGCCCGAAAAGATTGCGCGGTCCGCGCGGTCCTGCACCTCGATGCGGTCGGCGGTCACGTCGACCGGGGCATTGCTGTCATGGCCCTTCAGCGCCGAAATCGATTGCTGCTGCGACTGGGCGAGCGCCGTCGTGGCCGCAAGCACGCCAGTGGCCGAGAGCAAAGCAAGGATGATGCCATGGCGGCGCATGCCCATCATCTGACGGCCCCCTGGACGATTTTCAAGCGAGCTCCGCGATCGAGCACGACGACGCGCTCTCTTAAATCGGCGCGCACCTGCCCTGCCTGGAACTGGCCGAGACGCATCTCTCCCCCCGCCGGCCCGCCGCTCGCAAGCTCGCGCTGCTTGAGGTCGACGGTGACATCGCGGGTGTTGAGGCGGAAGCCGTCGGTGCCCGCGACGCGCACCGGCCCGACGATGGCGACCTGCTGCGTGTCGAGGTTGTAGCGGCCCTGATTGGCGGCGATCATCACGGGACCGCGCGGCTGGTCGAGGCGGGCAAACATGCCGTGGATGTTGACCAAGGGGCTTTCCGAGCTTGGTTGAACCGCGCGATCGGCAACCATCACGAACAAATTCCCTCTGTCGTCGGTGCCGCTGTACCGCGCCGCTTCAACCCGCATTCGCTCGGGCGCGCTGTCGACCTTCTTCTTGTCGAGGATGAAGCTGACGTCCCCCTTCTTGTCGAGCGGCGCGAGCATCAGGATCGCGAGCAGCACGCCAACGGCCGCCGGAAGGACAACCTTCGACCAGCGGATCAGCCGGTCATGCGCACTCCCAGGTTCCGCCCAGCGGCGCTTGACGACCCGGGTGCGGACGGCCGCTTCAGACATGAGCCCGCTCAGCCGTCATGGGCGAAAATGTCCTGCTCCGGCCAGCCGGCGAGGTCGAGAAGGGCGCGCGTCGGAAGGAAGTCGAAGCAAGCCTGGGCAAGGTCGCCGCGGCCTTCCCGGGCCAGGCGTTCATCGAGCTTTTCCTTAAGCTGGTGGAGGTAGCGCACGTCGCTTGCCGCATATTCGCGCTGCGCGTCGTTCAGCTCGTCCGCACCCCAGTCGCTCGTCTGCTGCTGCTTGGAGAGATCGATGTTGAGCAGCTCTTTGACGAGGTCCTTGAGCCCGTGCCGGTCGGTGTAGGTCCGCACCAGCCTCGAAGCCGTCCGCGTGCAGTAGAGCGGGGCTGCCATCACACCCAGATAGGCCTGGATGATGCCGATGTCGAAACGTGCGAAATGGTAGATCTTGAGGCGGTTGGCGTCGCCGAGCAGCGCCTTGAGGTTGGGCGCGGAATAGTGGCTGCCGCGGCGGAAGCGGACCAGATGCTCGTCGCCGCGGCCGTCGGAAAGCTGCACCAGGCACAGCCGGTCCCGGCCGGGAAGCAGGCCCATCGCTTCGGTATCGACCGCAACCGCGCCCGACAGCTCGACGCCGGACGGCAGGTCTTCCTCGTGGAAATGGATGGCCATTTGAGCTCCTCGGGCAAACGTTCCCGGCGCTTTAGTCCGGCTTCCGCCCGACTTGCCAGCCCCTCGCTGCGCGGCCGGCAGGATTCAATCACTAGAGAAGACTCGTTTTTTCTTGTAAGGCCCTGAACGGTGCGTGAGCGGAATTACGCGCCAGGACCGGTTGCGCCATGTGGCCCGAGCGCGTTGGTTTGAGGTTTAGGCGGGCTCAATAAGTTCGGACGGTACATGGGTTTCGATAGAGGGCGCAAAGGAGACCGCGGCGGTCGCGGTCGCGACAAGCGAGACGATTTTTTCGGCGGCGAACAGCAGCACGGTGAATTCGGTTACCAGGAGCGCGGCGGCTACGGCGGCGGCGGTCGCGGCGGCTTCGG
>DATLGK010000035.1:0-51871 GCA_035540475.1 Sphingomicrobium sp. | reverse complement strand
GCTTTTGAGGCGGTCCAGCGCGTGTTCCAGTTATCACCGTTCCAGCAGTCGCGATAATCTAGGGTCCTTGCAAAAAAGGCCCCGCATCGCTGCGGGGCCTTCTCATTCAGGACTGGACCCCGGCCTTCGCCGGGGCACAGCAATCAGTCCGCGTCGTCGCCGGTCAGGAAGGCCGGCGCGAACTTGGGTTCGCTGCCTTCCTTCTCGCCGTCGCGCTCGTGGCGTTCGCCACGGTCGCGGTTGCGGTCGCGGTCGCCACGACCCTCGCCGCGTCCTTCGCCGCGCTCGCCGCGATCACCACGCTCGCCGCGTTCACCACGGTCGCGCCGGGGACCGCGGTCCCGGTCACGGCCGCCGCCGCGGTGGCGGTCGCCGCGGTCGCCCCTTGGCCCACGATCGCCGCCCTCGCGCGGCTCCCTCGGCGGACGGGTGTCGGGCAGCTCCTCGCCGGTCTCCTGGTCGACCAGGCGCATTGACAGGCGGACCTTGCCGCGCTGGTCGACCTCGAGCAGCTTGACCTTGACCTCCTGCCCTTCGCTGAGGACGTCGCGGACATTCTCGACCCGCTCGTTCTTGATCTCGGAAACGTGCACCAGCCCGTCCTTGCCGGGCATGAAGGTCACGAAGGCGCCGAAATCGACGATGCTCGCGACCTTGCCGGTGTAGATGGTGCCGACTTCCGGCTCCGCGACGATGCCGCGGATCCAGTTGCGCGCCGCCTCGATCTGCGACAGGTCGGACGAAGCGATCTTGATCGTGCCGTCGTCGTCGATGTCGACCTTGGCGCCGGTCTCGGCGACGATCTCGCGGATCACCTTGCCGCCGGTGCCGATCACTTCGCGGATCTTGTCCTTGGGGATCTGCATCGTCTCGATCCGCGGCGCGTGCGCCGACAGCTCGGAGCGGACTTCGCCCAGCGCCTTGGCCATTTCGCCAAGGATATGGGCGCGGCCTTCCTTCGCCTGGGCAAGCGCCGTCTTCATGATCTCCTCGGTGATGCCGGCGACCTTGATGTCCATCTGCAGCGCAGTGACGCCGTCGGTCGTGCCGGCGACCTTGAAGTCCATGTCGCCCAAATGGTCCTCGTCGCCGAGGATGTCGCTGATCACCGCGAAATCCTTGCCTTCGAGGATCAGGCCCATGGCGATGCCCGCCACCGGACGCTTCAAGGGAACGCCGGCGTCCATCAGCGCGAGGCTTCCGCCGCACACCGTCGCCATCGAGCTCGACCCGTTGGACTCGGTGATGTCGGAGAGGACCCGCACCGTGTAGGGGAATTCCTCGACGCTCGGCAGCATCGGGTGAAGGGCGCGCCAGGCGAGCTTGCCGTGGCCGACCTCGCGCCGCCCCGGCGCGCCGAAGCGGCCGACCTCGCCCACCGAATAAGGCGGGAAGTTATAGTGCAGCATGAAGCGCTGGTAGGAGAGGCCTTCCAGCCCGTCGATCATCTGCTCGGCTTCCTTGGTGCCGAGCGTCGTGGTGACGATCGCCTGCGTCTCGCCGCGCGTGAACAAGGCCGATCCGTGGGTGCGCGGCAGGAAGCCGACGCTGATCTCGATCGGGCGCACGGTCTTGGTGTCGCGGCCGTCGATGCGGCGGCCTTCCTTGAGGATCGCGCCGCGCACGACGTCGGCCTCGATGCTCTTCACGAGCTTCGCGGCAACCAGCTGCTCCTGCGGGTCGGCCTCGGCGAACGCCTCGGCGGCTTTCGCCCGCGCTTCGTTGAGCGCGTTGGAGCGCTCCGACTTGCTGGTCAGCTTGTAGGCCGCCTCGATGTCCTTGCCGATGAGATCCTTGAGCTTGGCCTTGATCGCCGCCTTGTCGGCAGAGGGTGCGAGCTCCCACGGCTCCTTCGCCGCCTGCTCGGCGAGATCGATGATCGCTTCGATCACCTTCTGGCTTTCGCGGTGGGCGAACATGACGGCGCCGAGCATTTCCTCCTCGGACAGCTCCTTGGCCTCGGATTCGACCATCATCACCGCATCGCGGGTGCCGGCGACGACGAGGTCGAGGCGGCCTTCGGCGATCTCGGTCTGGGTCGGGTTGAGGATATATTCGCCCTCGTTCGAGAAGCCGACGCGGGCGGCGCCGATCGGGCCCATGAAGGGCACGCCGGAAAGCGTAAGCGCTGCGGACGCGGCGATCATCGCGACGATGTCGGGCTCGTTCTCGCCGTCGTAGGAGAGGACCTGCGCGATCACCAGGACTTCATTGTAGAAGCCTTCCGGGAACAAAGGCCGGATCGGGCGGTCGATCAGGCGGCTGGTCAGCGTTTCCTTTTCGGTCGCGCCGCGCTCGCGCTTGAAGAAGCCGCCGGGGATGCGCCCGGCCGCGGAGAATTTTTCCTGATAGTGGACGGTCAGGGGGAAGAAATCCTGCCCCGGCTTGACCGATTTCGCCGCGGTGACTGCGCACAGCACCACGGTTTCGCCGAGCGTCGCGAGAACCGCGCCGTCGGCCTGGCGGGCAACGCGGCCCGTTTCGAGCTTGAGGGTCTTTCCGCCCCACTCGATTTCGACTGTTTTCGTATCGAACATTTTCGTCCCTTCACCGGCGGCCGTATGCCTGCCGGGTCATCTTATGGATGGGCTTACCGGCCCATCAGCGGTCGGGGCGTCTTGACTTGCCCCATGACGCCCCGCCGAATTGCGGGACTGGTCATAAACGAAGCGGCCCCGCGCTGGGGGCCGCAGCTAATCTCTTATTTGCGGAGGCCGAGCTTGCCGATCAGGTCGATGTAGCGTTGCTCGTCCTTGCGCCGGAGATAATCCAGCAGAGAGCGGCGCTTGTTGACCAGCATCAGAAGGCCGCGCCGCGAATGATTGTCCTTGGCGTGGCTCTTGAAGTGCTGGGTCAGATTGTTGATGCGCTCGGTCAGGATCGCGACCTGTACTTCCGGCGAACCGGTGTCGCCCTTGCCCTGCGCATGCTCCTTGATCAGCGCTTCCTTGCGCTCCGTAGTAATCGACATCGTCCGCACTCCTAATCTTCTAAAGGTTGAACCCGCGGACGACCTTGAGGCCGTCAGCCGCGGCCTCGACCAGCGCGATCGGAGTTCCCTCCGATGTTGCGAGCTGAAGCCCCGGCTTTGCGGGGAACCCGGCAAGGCGCTGCCCATGACGGAGCAGACGGGCCTGGTCGGGGGTGACGGGGAGGGCCGGGATGTCGTCCAGCGCCGCTTCAAGCGGCAAAACCGTCCTCGTCAGTGCGCGCGCCTTAGCGGCTTCTTCGAGAAAGTCCAGCGAAATGGCGGATTCGAGGCCGAAGGGGCCGGCGCGTGTCCGGCGGAGCTGCGTAACGTGGCCGACCGTTCCGAGCGCTCGTGCGATGTCGCGCGCGAGACTGCGGATGTAGGTGCCTTTGGAGACGGTGGCGCAGAGGGTGATTTCACCGAGATCCTCCCCGGCGAAAAGGAGCTTGAGTTCGTGGATGGTCACCCGCCGCGCTTGCATCTCGACCGCTTCACCGGCTCGGGCACGGGCGTACGCGGCCTTTCCTTCGATCTTCAGCGCCGAATATGCGGGCGGGACCTGTTCGATCTCGCCGGGGAAGCGCGGCAGCACGGCCTCAATCTGCTCCATCGTCGGGCGAACGTCGCTCGCGACCACGACTTCGCCCTCGGCATCCAGCGTGTCAGTCTCTTCGCCGAAGCGGATGGTGAAGTCGTAGGCCTTGGTCGCGTCGAGCATGCGGCCGGCGAGCTTGGTCGCTTCGCCGAGCGCGATCGGCAGCACGCCGCTGGCGAGCGGGTCTAGCGTGCCGCCGTGACCGACCTTGGTCTTGGGTTCGCCTGCCTCGCGAAGGATCCGCTTGACCGCGCTCACCGCTGTCGTCGAGCCGAGGCCGAGCGGCTTGTCGAGCACGATCCAGCCGTGGATCATCTTTGCATTGCGCCGCGCAGCAGCTCGGCGATCTGGCGGATTCCCACTTCGGCGACGAAGTCCGAGCGAACGCGGCGGTAGCCGGCCATGCCGAGCTGTTCGCGCAGGCGCGGGTCGGCAATCAGCCGCGCCAGCGCGTCGCCCAGAGGAGCCGTTTCGCCGGGCGGCACAAGCAGGCCGGTTTCGCCGTCAACGATCAGCTCGGGGATCGCCGAGAAGCGCGTGGACAGGCAGGCGAGGCCCTGGCTTTGCGCCTCCATCAGAACGTTGGGCAGGCCGTCGCGGTCGCCGTCGGCGCCCTCGCGCGATGGCAGCACGAACAGGTCGCTTGAGCGGTAAAGGTTGATCACCTCTGCCTGCGACTGGACGCCGCGCCACTCGAGCCGGTCGGCGATTCCTGCGCTTCGCGCCCGTTCCTTCAGCGCCTCTATGATCGGGCCGCTGCCGACGTGCATCCAGCGCCAATGCAGATCGCGCGGCAATTCGCCGAGCGCGTCGAGCAGCACGTCGAAGCCCTTCTTCTCGACCGCGCGGCCGACCGACAGGAGGCGCACCGGTTGCTGCGGGTCGCTGCCGTCGCGCGCTTCGCGCGCCGGTGCGTCGGCCGGAAACCGGTCGAACGACAGGCCGTGGCGGATCAAATGCACCTTGGCCGGGTCGTCGGCGAGCGCACGCAGATGCTCGTAGCCGTCCTGCGTGCAGGTCGTGCACCACGCCGCCTGCTCGAGCTTGGCGCGCTTGTTCCACTCTGCGCTGACCCAGATGTCGCGGGCGTGGGCGCTGACGGCGACCGGAAGTCCCGTAATTGCTGCCGCGTAGCGGGCGACGTTCATCCCGCTGTTGAGGAAGTGGGCGTAGATGATGCCCGTCTCGCGCGGCATTTCACCGGCGAGCACGGTCGCGCCGGCGAAGGCGACAAGCCGCATCGGCGAAGCGCCGTGGCTGCGGTCGTGGCGCAGCAGCGCCTTGGCATGCGCGTAGCCCGGCGTACGGCGCAGCTTCCGCCACGCCTTCAACAGCCGCGGGAGACTGTTGGCGGCCGCCAGAAATTGCACTGGCGCGCGCAACTGGTCGTGGAGCTTATGGCGTACCTTGTCGCCGTGGACCGTTGCTGCAACCCACAGCTTCAGTCCCTCGCGCTCGAGCCCGACCAGCTCCTGCGCGATGAAGGTGGTTGTGACGAGGGGCCACGCCTTGACCACGACGCAGACGACGGGATCGGGGCTGGCCATCGGCTAGCAGCGCCCGTCCTCGGCGGGTTTGAAGGCGCTGATCCGAACCGCAGCAGCTTTCTGCGGCCAGGTCTCGAGCGCAGGCTTGTTCCCCGGAGGAAGGGTACAGGTGCGCGCGGCCGTGGCCTTGCCATCGCCGTCGATCAGCTCCGCAGTGAAGGTGTAGCCGATGCGGCTGTTGTTCGTGATCGTCATCATCGTTCCGAACGCGGCGCGAACGCTGACCTTCACCTCGCCGCGTCGGGGATTTGCCGATGGCTCGACCTTACGCGCGCGCGCGGGTTCCCCGCGCTGGATCGAGAACAGCCAGGTTTCGCCGGTGCGCACGGTCAGCGGCTCGGCGGCGGCGACCGACGCCGAGGCGAGCATTGCGGCGAAGGCGACGATGCGGATCATGTCCGCGCCAGCCCGAGGCTCAGCTGGCGCGCCTCGCCTTCCTTGAGGCGCTCGAAGAAATGGCGGCGGCACAAGGCGACATAGCGGTCGTTGCCGCCAATCTCGGTTTGTGCGCCGGATGCGACCGCATGGCCCTCGGCATCGACCCGGAGGTTCATCGTCGCCTTGCGCCCGCATTCGCACACGGCCTTCAGCTCGATCAGCGCATCGGACAAGGCCAGCAGCGCCGCGCTGCCTTCGAACAACTGGCCGAGAAAGTCGGTCCTGAGGCCATAGCAGAGGACCGGAATGTTGAGCTCATCGCTGACCCGGCAGAGCTGCAGCACATGGTCCCGCGTAAGGAACTGCGCCTCGTCGAGGAGGATACAGTGCAATTGCCGTTTCTTGAGCTCCTCGCCGACCGCTGCGAAAAGGTCGACGTCCGGCGAGTAGCTGTGCGCAGGCGCCGACAAAGCGATACGCGAGCCGATCGTGCCGCTGCCGGCGCGATCGTCGTGCGCGGCGGTCCAAAGCATGGTCTCCATGCCGCGCTCGCGATAATTGAAGTCGGCCTGCAGGAGCGTCGTGGACTTTCCAGCGTTCATCGCCGCAAAGTAGAAATAGAGCTTGGCCATCGGCCGGCGTGTATCGACAACAGGATGGGTTCACCATCCGTCTTTGAAGAGGGGAACGGGAATGGCAACGGTATCCGGGCAGACAAGTAGCCAGCGCGGATTCCTCGGCTGGATCGAGCGGACAGGCAATCGCCTGCCCGACCCGGTGTTCATCTTCCTGTGGCTGATGGGGCTGCTGATCATTCTTTCGGTGGTCGCTTCGCTCGCGGGCTGGTCGGCCGTCCATCCCACCGAGTCCGACGAGGCGACGGGCGCGAAAAAGATCATTCTCGCCACCAGCCTGCTCTCGGCGGAGAACATCCAGCGGTTGTGGGTCGACATGCCCACCACCTTCACCCATTTCCACCCGCTCGGTTACGTGCTGGTCGTGATGCTCGGCGCGGGCGTCGCCGAACGCTCCGGCCTGTTCGGAACGGCGATGCGCGCCGGCGTCCGCAATGCCCCCAAGGCGCTGCTGACGCCGATCGTCGCGCTGGTCGCGATGATGGGCAATCTCGCCGCCGACGCCGCCTATGTCGTGCTCATCCCGCTCGCCGGCGTGATCTTCGCCGCCGCAGGCAGGCATCCCATCGCCGGCATCGCTGCCGCGTTCGCGGGCGTCTCCGGCGGATTCTCGGCGAACCTGCTGCCCGGCCAACTCGACGCCCTGCTGTTCGGCATCACGGAGGCCGCGGTCGAGACCGTGTTCGGCGACTGGCAGGCCAACATCGCCGGCAACTGGTTCTTCATCGCCGCGATGACGGTGCTGTTCCTGCCGGTCATCTGGTACGTGACCGACCGGATCATTGAGCCCCGCCTCGGCCGCTATGTCCCGCCGAGCGATGCCGAGCGGGTCGCGGCCGGCCAAGCCGAAGCGGAAGCGCAGGACGCGCCGGTCACCGCGTCCGAGCGCAAGGGCCTCGGCCGCGCCGGTCTCGCCGCCTTGTTCGTGGTCGCCTTGTGGGCCTTCTTTACCCTGGGCCCCGGAACTCCGCTGATCGATGAGACAGCGAGCGCCGAGGCGCGCCTTACACCCTTCTATCGTTCGCTCGTCGCCGGTTTCTTCCTGCTCTTCCTACTTGCCGGCTGGGCGTACGGAGCCGCGACCGGGACGATCAAGAACCACCGTGACCTGGTGGCGATGATGTCGGGGGCGATGGGCGACCTAGCTTATTATCTCGTGCTTGCGTTCGCGGCGGCCCATTTCGTGGCCATGTTCGGTTGGTCGAACCTTGGCCTGATCATGGCCGTGCACGGCGCCGACGGGCTCCGGGCGATGGCGCTGCCGGCGCCGCTGCTGCTGGCGATGATCGTGCTGTTCAGCGCCTTTCTCAACCTGTTCGTCGGGTCCGCGAGCGCCAAATGGGCGCTGATGGCCCCGGTGTTGGTGCCGATGCTGTTGCTGCTCGGTGTCAGTGCGGAGATGACCACCGCGGCCTATCGCGTCGGCGACGGCGCCACCAACATCATCACGCCGCTGATGGTCTACTTCCCGCTGATCCTGGTCTTCTGCCAGCGCTGGCAGAAGGAGTTCGGGATCGGCAGCCTCGCCGCGACGATGCTGCCTTATTCGCTCGGCCTGCTCGCGGTCGGGACGGCGATGGTGATTGGCTGGGTAGCACTCGACCTGCCGCTCGGGCCGGGTGCCACTGTGCATACCGATCCGGCCTCCCTGATGGCGCCGGCGGCGGGGGCGCAGCCGGCGAGTTAGGCCGCGCTGCCGCCAGGCACCGGCCACTCGTCTTTGAGGATTGCGAACAGCACCGTGTCGCGGACGTGGCCGGTCCAGGTGATGCGGTCGGCGCGCAGGACGCCTTCGCGCACCGCGCCGAGCTTCTTCATCGCCGCCTGGCTGCGCAGGTTGCGGCGGTCGACGCGGAATTCGACGCGGCGGATTCCGCAGTCGAACGCGCGGGCGAGCATCATGTCCTTGACGCGGCGGTTGAAGCCGGTACCGCGAAGGTGTGGCCGGTAGTAAGTGCCACCGATCTCCAGCACCTGCCGCCCCTCGTCGATGCCCAGGAAGCTCGACATGCCGGCGAGCTCTTCGCCATCGAAAAGGACGAAGGTGCGGTTGCGCCGGGTCGACCGGTAGAGCGCGATCGCCTCATCGAAGCCATCGGGTCCGAAGTTACTGGCATAGATTTGCCAAATGTCGGGGTCCTCGGCGCAAGCGCCGCGAAGCGTGTCGCAGTGCTGGTCGCCGAACAGCTCTCCCCTGCAGGCGTCGCCCGTCATCGGCGCTGCCAGCGCCTCGAGATCGATCATTCCCCGTCGAGATCCTGACGGACGTGGTCGGAGCGCAGCAGCCGGGCGATGTGGCTGCCCTCGTCGAAGCTCTCGTCGGCGACGAACTTCAGCTTCGCCGCATATTTGGTCTGCACGCGCTGTGCGACCTCGCGCTGAAGGAAAGCAGTGTTCTGGCGGAGCGCTTTCAGCACCGCCTCCTCGTCCTGGCCGAGCAACGGCTTCACGAACACCGTGGCGTGGCGAAGGTCGGGGGACATGCGCACCTCGGTGATGCTGACGAGATGGCTTTGCAGCGTCTCGTCATGCACATCGCCGCGCTGCAGCAGCTCGCTCAGCACATGGCGCACCTGTTCGCCGACGCGGAGCAGGCGGACCGAGCGGCCTTCGGGAGTTTCGGTGCGGCGCATCGCTTAGAGCGTCCGCGCGCGCTCCTCGACCTCGAACACCTCGAGGCTGTCGCCGGCCTTGATGTCGTTGGTGTCGGCGAGCAGCACGCCGCATTCGAGGCCGGCGCGGACTTCCGCCACGTCGTCCTTGAAGCGTCGAAGCGAGCTGATCGTGGTCTTGGAGACGATCACGTCCTCGCGCGTGAGGCGGGCGTTGAGGCCCTTGCGGATGACGCCCTCGAGCACGAGCAGGCCGGCGGCCTTGTCCTTCTTGCCTGCCGGAAAGACTTCCTTGACCTCGGCCCGGCCGACGACCGTTTCGATGATCTCCGGCCCGAGCTCGCCGGCCATCGCGCCCTTCACCCAGTCGGTCAGGTGGTAGATGACGTCATAATAGCGGAACTCGACCTTGTTGCGCTCGGCCACCTCGCGCGCCTTGGCGTTGGGCCGCACGTTGAAGCCGATGATCGGCGCGCCGCTCGCCGATGCCAGCGTTACGTCGCTTTCGGTGATCGCCCCGACGCCGGAATGGAGAATCCGGACCTTGATCTCGTCGGTCGAGAGGCGATTGAGCGCATGGACGATCGCCTCGACCGAGCCGTGCACGTCCGCCTTGATGACCAGCGGGAACTCCTTGTGGGTCGCGGCATGGGTCGCGAACATATTCTCGAGCGTGACGGGCGCCGCCGTCGTGCGCTTGCGATCGAGCAGCCCCTGGCGATAGGCCGCGACCTCACGGGCACGCGCCTCGTTCTCCACGACGGTGAACGGGTCGCCGGCCGACGGAACCGCGGACAGGCCCAGCACTTCCACCGGAACCGACGGGCCGGCTTCCTTCACCTGGCGGCCATGGTCGTCGATCATCGCGCGAACCTTGCCGCTCGATGCGCCGGCGACGAACACGTCGCCGACACGGAGCGTGCCACGCTGGACGAGCACCGTGGCAAGCGGCCCGCGGCCCTTGTCGAGCTTGGCCTCGATCACCGTGCCTTCGGCGGCGCGATCGGGGTTGGCCTTGAGCTCGAGGATTTCGGCCTGAAGCTGGATCGCTTCGAGCAAGCGGTCGAGGTTCATCTTCTTGGTGGCCGAGACTTCGACGTCCTGGACGTCGCCGCCCATCTGCTCGACGATCACCTCGTGCTGCAGCAGTTCCTCGCGGACTTTCTGCGGCTTGGCTTCCGGCTTGTCGATCTTGTTGATGGCGACGATCATCGGCACGCCTGCCGCCTTGGTGTGATTGATCGCCTCAATCGTCTGCGGCTTGAGGCCATCGTCGGCCGCGACGACGAGGATGACGATGTCGGTGACGTTCGCACCGCGAGCGCGCATCTCCGTGAACGCTTCGTGGCCGGGCGTGTCGAGGAAGGTGATCTTCGACTTGTCGGGCAGGCTGACCTGATAGGCGCCGATATGCTGGGTAATGCCGCCCGCTTCGTGCGCGACCACGTCGGCGCCGCGGATCGCATCCAGCAGCGACGTCTTGCCGTGATCGACATGGCCCATGATCGTGACCATCGGCGGCCGCGGCTTCATGCTTTCGGGCGCGTCGACGTCGGCCGACGTGTCGATGTCGATATCGGCTTCGCTGACGCGCTTGATGCGGTGACCGAATTCGGTGACCAGCAGCTCGGCCGTGTCCTGATCGATGGTCTGGGTGAGCGTCACCGGCATGCCCATCTTGAACAGCGCCTTCACCAGGTCGGCGCCGCGTTCCGCCATCCGGTTGGCAAGCTCCTGGACGGTGATCGCTTCGGGCACCACGACATCGCGGACCTGCTTTTGCGCAGGACCCGTTTCCATGTGGTGGCGCTTCTCCTTTTCGCGAGCGCGCCGGAGCGCCGCCAGCGAGCGGGCGCGGCTGTCGTCCTCGCCGCTGAGCGCGCGGGTGACCGTCAGCTTCCCGCGATGGCGGTGATCGTCGCCGCGGCCGCGGCTCGGCCGTGCGGGTTCGGGGCGCTTGGGCGCCGGGGCGTGGCCTCCGGGGCGGCGAGCGGGGCGCGCTTCTTCCTCATCGGCGACGACCGCAGGAATCTCGGGCTCTGCAGCGCGGCGAGCTTCCTCCTCGGCCTGCCGGCGAGCTTCCTCGGCAGCCTGCTCCTCAGCCTTGCGATTGTCTTCGGCGCGGCGGCGCTCTTCCTCGCTCTGTTCGGTGCGGGCGCGCTCCTCGCGGCGGCGGGCTTCCTCGAGCGCAGCGAGGCGGGCTTCCTCGGCTTCGCGGAGTAGCCGGGCCTGCATTTCCTTGCGCGCGGCGATATCGTCCTGCGGCGACGGCTTGCGCGCAACCGGGGCGGCGGGCTTTGGAGCCGGCTTCGGCGCTTCGGCGACGGGTTCGGGCTTCGGCGCTTCGGCCGGAGCAGCCTCTCCCGGGCGACCCAGGATCCGCCGCTTCTTGACCTCGACCACGACAGTGTTCGAGCGGCCGTGGCTGAAGCTCTGCTTGACCTTGCCGGTCTCGACCGTGCGCTTGAGGCCCAGCGGCGGCCGGGTACCAAGCTTCGGTTTGTCGGTCTGGTCTGCCATTCTATTCCTTCGTCAAATCTTCGTGAGCCGAGCCGGAGCCCAAGGCGGGTTCTCCACCTTCAGGACCACGGTTCGGGCCAGTGAAAGCCTGCCACCGGGCAAGCGCGTGACGGACACGCGAAGCGGCGGCGGGATCGGTCAAAGCGACATGTACCACATTTTCGCGGCCGAGCGCCATGGACAAGATGGTGCGCGGCAGAGGGAATACCATCCCCCGCTCGTTGCCTTTGCCCACTCGCCACGCCTGGTCGAGCCTCTTGCGGCCATCGTCGCCCGCGTCCGCGGCGTGGATCAGGAGGTGGACCTTGCCCGACCGCGCCGCCGTTTCGACCTTGTCGGCGCCGCTGATGAGGTGGCCGGCGCGCGCCTCCATGCCGAGGCGGTCGAGCGCATATTGCCTGAGCGCTGCCTCGGTGCGCTCGCCGAGGTCCGCAGGCAGCTGCAATGCGCTCGTTTTGAACGCCCGTTGCAGCGCGGCCATGAGCTTGCCCTTGGCATTGGCGTCGTCGAGCTCGGCGCGCGCCACCGAAATCCACGCGCCGCGGCCAGGGGCGCGGGCGCGCACGTCGGGAGCGACAGTGCCGTCCGGGCCGAGCGCGAGCCGGATCAACTCCTCCTTGCTGCCCTTTCGGCGCGTGAGCACGCACGTGCGCTCCGGCACGTGCGGTTCACGATCGGCTAGCGCTAGGCCCTCATTGCTCGGAGTCCGCATCGGCGGCCTCCTCAGCTTGGGCCGGCGCCTCGTCCTCGAACCAGTGGGCGCGCGCGGCCATGATGATCTCGTTGCCCTGCTCTTCGCTGAGGCCGTAATCGGCGAGGATCCCACCCTTGTCCTCGGGGCGGTTGCTCGGCTCGCGCTGACGGCGCTGCTCGGGCCGCTTCTTGGCGACGAGCTCGTCGGTGGCGAGATCGGCGAGATCGTCGAGCGTGCGGATATTGGCCTTGCCGAGCGTCACCAGCATCTGCTCGGTGAGGTGCGGCATCTCGGCCAGCGCATCCTCCACGCCAAGGGTGCGGCGCTCCTCGCGCGCCGCCGCTTCGCGGCGCTCGAGCGCCTCCGCGGCGCGGCTCTGAAGCTCGGTCGCAATATCCTCGTCCAGGCCCTCGATCGTCGCAATCTCCTCGACCGGCACGTAGGCGACCTCTTCGAGGCTGGTGAAACCTTCGGCGACCAGCAGCTGCGACAGCGTCTCGTCGACGTCGAGTTCGTTCTGGAACATCTCGGAGCGCTCGACGAACTCACGCTGGCGCTTCTCGCTGGCGTCGGCTTCGGTCAGGATGTCGATCTGCGAGGTGGTGAGCTGAGAGGCGAGCCGGACGTTCTGGCCGCGGCGCCCGATCGCGAGGCTCAGCTGGTCGTCGGGGACGACGACCTCGATCCGCGCTTCTTCCTCGTCGATCACCACGCGGCTGACCGTCGCCGGCTGGAGGGCGTTGACGACGAAGGTCGCGAGGTCTTGGCTCCAGGGGATGATGTCGATCTTTTCGCCCTGCAGCTCCTGCACCACGGCCTGGACGCGGCTGCCCTTCATGCCGACGCAGGCGCCGACCGGGTCGATCGAGCTGTCGTGGCTAATCACGCCGATCTTGGCGCGGCTGCCCGGGTCGCGCGCGGCGGCCTTGATCTCGATGATTCCGTCGTAAATCTCGGGCACTTCCTGCGCGAACAGCTTCTTCATGAAGTCCGGGTGGGCCCGGGAGAGGAAGATCTGCGGGCCACGCGCCTCGCGGCGGACAGCCATGATCAGCGAGCGGATGCGGTCGCCGACGCGCACCATTTCCCGGGGGATTTGCTGGTCGCGCCGGATGACTCCTTCGGCGCGGCCCAGGTCGACGACGATGTGGCCGAACTCGACCCGCTT
The DNA here is from genome assembly GCA_035540475.1 of Sphingomicrobium sp. Lineage (GTDB taxonomy): Bacteria > Pseudomonadota > Alphaproteobacteria > Sphingomonadales > Sphingomonadaceae > Sphingomicrobium. Next base: position 38,751 of record DATLGK010000035.1, on the reverse strand, counting down.
GACGACGCCGGTGATGACCTCGCCGACGCGATCCTTGAACTCCTCATACTGGCGCTCGCGCTCGGCATCGCGGACCTTCTGGAAAATGACCTGCTTGGCCGCCTGGGCGGCGATGCGGCCGAATTCGATCGGGGGCAGCGGGTCGACGATGAAATCGCCGACACTGGCATCTTTTTGCAGCTTCTGCGCGCCCTTGAGGTCGACCTGCTTGAAGTGATCTTCGACTTCTTCGACCACTTCGAGCACCCGCCACAGGCGCAGGTCACCCGTTTCCGGGTCGAGCTTGGCGCGGATGTCGTTCTCGGCGCCGTAGCGGGCGCGGGCGGCGCGCTGGATCGCATCCTCCATCGCCTCGATGACGATACCCTTGTCGATCAGCTTCTCGCGCGCGACGGCGTCGGCGATGGCGATCAGCTCGGCCTTGTTGGCGCTGACGGCAGCGGGTGCGGTGGCCATGAATTATTCCTCTACGGTTTCAATGGTGTCGGCGCCCTCGGTGCTGAGCGGCGCGGTGGCTTGGATGAGCTTGTCGGTCAAGACGAGCTTGGCCGAAGCAATGTCGGCAAAGGGCAGCATATGGGTTTCGCCGCTCTTGTCGGTCAGCTTCACATCGGCGTCCTCGACCCCTTCGAGAATGCCGGAGAACTGCCTGCGGCCGGCCCGCGGTTCGGCAAGCGTGATCCGTGCCTCGTGCCCCGCCCAGTCGCTATAGTCCCTGAGGCGGGTCAGCGGCCGGTCGATCCCGGGCGAGCTGACCTCGAGCCGGTAGCTGCCCTCGATTGGGTCGGCGAGATCGAGCTTGTCGGACAGGGCGCGAGAAATGCTTTCGCAGTCGCCGATGTCGAGCTGGCGCGTGTCGGGACGTTCGGCCATCACCTGCAAGGTCGGGTCCGACGCGCCGCCGATCATCGCCACGCGGACGAGCTCATAGCCGAGGCGCTGCACCTCGGGCTCGATCAGTCTCGCAAGTCCGGCGATATCCGCCACGCAATCGTCCTTCGCGATTATTCAAACGTCTCTCGGACCGGAGCCGAGGGGCCCCAGCCTCAGGCATCTTGCGATGTCGAGGAGAGAGTGGCGATATAGGCGTCAAGCTGCCCGCGGGCAAGCGGATCGTTTCAGCGAAATTCGACGCGGAAAAAGCGGTTCGGACGGCGCAGTTCGTAAGCGAAATGGCCGGGCGGCTCGACTTCCAGCGCCCAGACGTTGGCCGCCGACTGCGGAATGTTGCGCCGCACGAAGAGGGCCTTGGAAAAATCGTCGGCCGGAAATTCCTGGCGCCGCGCGGTCCCGGGCGCCACGGTGTCGCCGCCATATTGGGACAATTCGTCTTCGCTTCCGTCCTCGTGGCGATGATCGTGCTTGAGCTGCAGGCCGGCGGGTGTGCGCCGGATCACCCAGGTGCGCGAACGGTCCTCGCCGACATGGAAGGGGATGCGGATCTCGTTCGGCGAGCAGTCGCGGACATGCATGACCAGGCGTTTGCCGGCAAAATCGGCATCGGCGGGAACGGCCGGGCTGGTGATCGTCCCTTCAAGAGTGCGGCCGCACAGGCTCATCAAGCGGTCCATGAAGAGCTTCTGCGGGTCGGTCTCTACGGCCGTGGGGTTCGCCGTTGCGCAGCTGCCGAGCAGCAGGGCGGCGAGGATGATCATGCTTTTCATGCCGTCACGCTAGGTCGTGGGCCGGCCGCCGCCAAGCGCTTTGTTCTCCGCGCGTATCCGCACCCACAGGATGGCGGCATTGAGAAGGCTGAACAGCAAGGCGACTTCCCATAGCCCGAAGACGAGGGGAAGGACTGCAATCTCGCCCGCCACGACCCAGTAATTGGGGTGATTGAGGAAGCGGTAGGGCCCGCTCCGTACCAGCGGCGCATCGGGCAGAACGATGATCCGGGTCGTCCAGCGGCGGCCGAGCGTCGCGATCACCCAGATCCGGGCGACGAGAAGCAGCGCGAACATGCCCAGCCAGAAGGGATCCACGCCTCGCGCCGGCGCGAGCATCCATAAGGCGATCAGCCAGGCGGCGTGGACGGCAAAGATCAGCGGATAATGGCCCGCGCCATGCTCGCGCGCGCCGTGCGCCAGCAATCGGCGGGTGTTGGCGCGGGCGATGGCAAGCTCGGCGAGGCGCTCCGCCGTGACGAAGCCGAGAATAGCGATCACCGGCAAGTTCATGGGGCCTCCAGGAGCAGTCCGGCGCAGGTAAAGCCCGGCCCGAACGCGGTCATCAGCACCCGTTCCGGAAGGCCGCGCTCGAGCAGCCGTTCGAGCACGAATAGCACGGTCGGCGCGCTCATATTGCCGAAGTCGCGAAGCACGTCGCGCTCGAGGTTGAGGTCGCCCTGGTTCAAATGCAGCGCGGTTTCGATCGCGTCGATCACCTTCACCCCGCCGGGGTGGCAGCAGAAGCGGTCGATAGCGCCGCGAGCAATGCCAAGCGCGGCGCACATTGCGTCGACGGCGCCGGGGAGCTCAGATTCGATGAACGGCGGAATGGCGCGGTCAAAGAGTACTCCCAGGCCCGGATCCTCGACCTTCCAGCCCATGATGCCGAGCGTGTCTGGCCACAGCTTTTCGGCCGAGCCCCTGAGGGTCGCGCGTCCCCCTTCGCCGGCGGTGACGACCGCTGCGGCGGCGCCATCGCCGAACAAGGCGGTCGCGACCACGGCCGCGGGGTCGTCGCTGTCGAGGCGGATCGAAATCGAACAGGTTTCGACCGTCACGAACAGCCAGGTGGTCCCGGGTTCGGCCGCCGCGAGGCGGGCGGCGATGCCCAGCCCGCTGACGCCGCCGGCACAGCCGAGGCCGAAGACCGGAACGCGGCGAACGTCATCGCGCAGCCCGAGCGCCGGGCCGACCCGCGCCTCCAGGCTGGGGGTGGCGATCCCGGTCGTCGAAACGGTGACGACGCCGTCGATATCGCCGGGCGTGAGCCCCGCGGAATGGATCGCGCTGCGCGCCGCGCGCAGGAACAAATCGTCGCAGGCGGCAAGATAAACCGCATTGCGTTCCGCCCAGCCGTGCGGCGCTTCGTACCAGCTCGCAGGCGCCGCGACATGGCGCTTGGCGATCCCCGCATTGTCGAACACCGGGGCAAGCTTGTCGAACAGGCCCTTCCGGCGAAACGCGCGGCGGGCGAGGTCCTTTGCGACGTCCTGCTCGACGACGTGCGGCGGCACTGCGGTCGCGAGGGAGAGGAGGCTGCAGGCGCGCATCACTGACCTATATGGGTAGTGGCGCGTTCTGTTCCCGATGAAAACCGCGAGGGGAGATCGAATGACTATGCGTTTTGGTGCGTCGGCACTGCTTTTCGTCCTGGCCGCGTGCGGCTCGTCTATGCCGACGACGGCGCAATCGGTCGAAACGGCCTCGGCGCGACCCTTTACCGTCACCGAGGTTGCGACGTTCGACGCTCCGTGGGCGATGGACTTTCTGCCCGGCAGCGGCGCGCGGATGACGAATAGCGCCCTGGTCACGGACAAGGGCGGAACGCTGTGGCTGGTCAATGTCGCCGACGGTTCGAAGCAGCAGGTTGCCGGGGTTCCGGCCGTGCAGGTCGCGGGGCAGGGCGGCCTTGGCGACGTCGTCGCGCACCCCGGATTTGCCGGCAATCAGCGCATTTACCTGAGCTATGCCGAGGCAGGCGCCAACGGCACCAGCGGAGCGGCGATTGGATATGGCCGGCTGGTGCTTGGCCAGGGACAACCTCGGATCGACGGGTTCAAGGTCATTTGGCGGCAGGAGCCGAAGGTCAGCGGCAACGGCCACTTCGCCCACCGGATCGCCTTCGCCCCCGACGGCACGATGTTCGTCTCCTCGGGCGAGCGGATGAAGATGCAGCCGGCGCAGGACCCGAACAGCGATCTCGGCAAGATCATCCATATGACCGACGAGGGCGAGCGCATCGGCGGCCGCTTCTACACCATGGGCCACCGCAATCCGCTCGGCCTCGCCTTCGCCCCGGACGGGCGGCTGTGGTCGAGCGAAATGGGGCCGCGGCACGGCGACGAATTGAACCTGATCGTCAGGGGCCGCAACTACGGCTGGCCCGAAGTCTCCTACGGCAGCCATTATGACGGGGCGGACATCCCCGACGATCATAAGGGGCGCGGCTTCGAGGAACCGAAGGTGTCGTGGAACCCGGCGATCAGCCCGTCGTCGCTGCTGATTTACACGGGCGACTTGTTCCCCGAGTGGAAGGGCGACGCTTTGATCGGCGGCCTCTCGGGCCAGGCCCTGATCCGCGTCGACCTCGACGGCGACAAGGCGCGCAAGGCCGATCATTGGGACATGGGCAAGCGCATCCGCGAAGTCGCCCAAGGCCCGCGCGGCGAAATCTATCTGCTCGAGGACGGCCGGGGCGGCCCCGGACGACTGCTGCGGCTGGAGCCGGTTCGCCGCTAGCTTGGCCACCGTCCGCCTGGTGGGGATTCCGCTGGGGTGACCGCCAACCCTGGCTGCATCTTTATGAACAGGGCTTGTTGCCCTAAAGCGATTGCTATCTTGGACAGCGGGGTTAGCGCCGATGTCTCGCGCGGCCGACGTCTTCATCTCCTACAAGGCGGAGGATCGCCGGCGGATCGAGCCATTGGTGCAGGCGCTGCAGGCGGACGGCTATTCGGTCTGGTGGGACCAGCACATCGGAACCGGCGATGAGTGGCGGGAGACCATCGAGCGGCAGCTCGACAGCGCCAAATGTGTGATCGTCGCCTGGAGCAAGCACTCGGTCGGACCAGAAGGCCGTTTCGTTCGGGACGAAGCGTCACGCGCGCAACGCAGGCGCATCTATGTGCCGGTCCTCATCGACTCGGTCGAGCCGCCGCTGGGATTCGGGGAAAGCCAGGCGACGCCATTGCGCGGCTGGCGCGGGAATCGATCGGACAAGCGATACCAAACGATCCTGAGGGCGGTGCAACGAATCGTTGGGGAAGACGGCGCCCGGATTCCAACCGAGCCAAGACCCGGGGTCGATCGGCGAGCCCTTCTCGCTGGAGGAGTGGCCGCGACTGCGACTGTCATCGGGATCGGTGCATGGGTGCTTCTGAAACCGGAACCGGGCACATCGGACACCATCGCCGTGCTTCCCTTCGCGAACCTGAGCGGCGACCCAGCTCAGGCTTATTTTGGCGACGGCATTGCCGGAGAAATCAGGAATACCCTGACCCGCATTCCTGGATTGAGGGTGGCTGGCAGCACATCATCGGAGGCCGTACGCAACGAGGATGCCCAGACGGCCGCGAAGAAACTTGGGGTCATTAACATCCTGACTGGAAATGTGCGCCAAGGTCCGACGACGATTCGCATAAACGCCGAGCTGATTGACGGTCGCACGGGACTGGCCAAATGGTCGCAGAATTATGACCGCGCCGCTGGTGACGTGATCAGGATTCAAACCGATATCGCTGAAAGGGTCGTGCGCGCCCTTGCCGTCGCTCTCGGCGCGAACGCTAGGGAAGCCTTGGCGGCCGAGACAAGCAGTGTTGCTGCGCAGACCCTTGCCTTCCAGGCGCGGGACCTGAGCTGGCAACTGACTGTTCCGGCTCTCCAGCGCTGCCTGCAGTTGCTCGACCAGGCTCTGACGCTCGATCCCAACTACGCGCGCGCCTATGCGTTGAAATCGTTCGTGATGAACAATTTGGCTGATCGTGTCGCAGTCACTCCGGCCGAATTGGCGAGGGCACGTCTCCAAGCGCTGCAATATGCGAAAATTGCAGTTGCGAAGGCGCCAGACCTGCCGATCGCGCGGTCCGGGTTGGGTTGGGCCTATGCGCTCACTCTGCAGATGCGCGAATCGCTGCGCGAACACGAAGTTGCGATTTCGCTTCCCGGCGGCGAGCCAGACGTCCTTCGCAATTACGGCTATGCGATCAGCAGCAGCGGCAAACCGGATGAAGCGCTTCGGTATGTCGATGAAGCGCTCGCGCTCGATCCCCTCAATGCCGGCTCGCATCAAGCCCATGTGTCCGTCTTGCTCAAGGCGCGTCGGTACGAGGAGGTCGTCCGCTATACGCTCAAACTGAAGCAAGAATCGCCCGAGCTTTTCAAGTTCCCGAATTTGCTTGGGCACGCACTCCTGATGCTCGGTCGGACGAAGGAAGCGGCTCTCGCTTTTCGGGAGGCTCAAAGCCTCACTGGTGAAGCATTGCTCGCTGTGAAGACCGGCAACCGCGACCTTGCCCTCGCCAAGCTTGCGGAATTGCGGCAGCGCGACGGCGACTTTTCGAACTTTCAGTATGGCCTGATCTACGCGCAGTTAGGGGAAAAGGAGCGTGCGTTCGCGGCCCTGGATCGCGCGTGGGACATCCGCGACTCCGGTCTTCTGGACGTCAAGGTCAACGCTTATCTCGACCCGCTGCGGAGCGATCCTCGCTACAAAGCGCTGGTGGAAAAGGTCGGCTTTCCTGCGTGAACCCGTTCTCATGGACAGTCGCTAACCAATTTCCACTTCCACGCGCACTCGGGCGCCAACTACCGTCGCCGATAGCGAAGATAGTACGGACGCCGCCCCTCACGGCGAGCCTTGGCGCCGTAACGAGTCTCGATCCAGCCGCCGGACGGTTCGAGGAAGTCCTTGGGCCGCTCGGCGAGCCATTCGAACCGGTGCTGGTGGCGCTGCATCACCATCAGCGACCAGTTGAGGTAGGTCGGATCGTCGGTGGCGAGGCGAAACTCGCCGCCAGGCTTCAGTTTCGCGGCGAACAGCTCGACCGGACGGTCGTTGACCATCCGCCTCTTGGCGTGGCGCGCCTTGGGCCAGGGGTCGGGATGGAGCAGGTAAAGGAAGCTCAGGGCGCCGTCGGGCACGCGCTGCAAAACCTCGAGCGCATCGCCGCGCCACAGCCGGACATTGTGCAGGTTCTGGTCGCGGACGTGCGCAAGCGCGGCGGCGACGCCGTTGAGGAACGGCTCGGCGCCGATGAAGCCGTGATCGGGCAGCATGTCGGCGCGGTCGGCGAGATGCTCGCCAGAGCCGAAGCCGATCTCGAAATGGAGCGGACGCTCGTCGCCGAACAGGGCGCGCGCACTGATCTCGCCTTCCGCGGGAACTTCGATCTGCGGCAGGAGCGTATCGACCAGCTGCTGCTGGCCCTTGCGCAGCTTATGCCCGCTCGCCCGCCCGTAGAGGCGGTTGAGGGTCAGCGGGTCGCCTGGCTTGTGCGCCGTCATGGGCATTCGCCTAAGCGCTCCATTGCCCGTTCATCAAGCGAGGCGCAGGTTCGCGCGCATGAAAAGGCTGATCCCATTCACCGCGCTCGCGGCGCTGGGCGCGACTTCGGCCCAGGCGACCGGCGGGATGACCTGCAAGACGGCCGGGCCGCGCGCTATCGAAGTGTCGGTCGGCTTCGGCCATGTCGCGGGCGCGCCGATCATCGCCAGCCGGCTGATCGACAACGGCCGCGCGATTCCCGTGAGGGCTCCCCAATGGTGGCTCGACAATCAGGAGTTGCGGCTGGTGCTGACCGATCCTGCAGGGCAGCGGCGCGAAGCGATCATCAAGACGCGGCGGAACGGGTTGGTCTACGACGGGTCGCTCTGGCGCGGCGCCCAGCGTCGCTGGGTCCGCTGCCGCGAAAGCTGACGAACCTCCCTGCAGCTGGCGCGTTCAAGGCGCAGGCGACGCAACAGGGGAGACAAAAATGTACGGCAATAATCCGCGCAGCACGGCGCAAATCGGCGGCCATCCGATCCACCCGATGCTCATCCCGTTCCCGATCACCTGCCTGGTCGGCGCGTTCGTCACGGACCTCATTTTCCTCAACACCGGGGACCGGGGCTTCGCCACCGCCTCGCACTGGCTGATCGGTTTCGGCATCGGCACCGCGCTGCTGGCGGCGGTGTTCGGCCTGATTGATTATATGGGCGACGATCGCATCCGCCGGCTCGGCGTCGCGCTGCAGCACATGCTCGCCAATGTCACCGCCGTTGTCGTCTCGGTGATCAACTTCGCGATCCGGCTCGACGACCCGGGCGAGGTCGGAAGCCTCGGCGTCTACCTTTCGGGCGCTGTGGTGCTGATCCTGCTCTATTCGGGCTGGCTTGGCGGGCACATGGTCTACCGCCACCGCGTGGCGGTCCAGGAAACGCCCGACAAATTCTCAGGCTACGACGATTCCGGGTCGGCCGACCGGACCGGCTAGGCCGCGATTGCCGCCTTCAGATCGTCGACCAGGTCGAGCCGCTCCCACGGGAAGAGGTCGCCTTCGGCCTTGCGGCCGAAATGGCCGTAAGCCGCCGTCTTTTGGTAGATCGGCTTGTTGAGCCCCAAGTGCGTGCGGATGCCGCGCGGCGTGAGGCGGCCGAGCTTGCCGATGCGGCCGATTGCCGCCTCGATCTGGTCGTCGCCAATGCTGCCGGTGCCGTGGGTGTCGACGTAAAGCGACAGAGGCTCGCTGACCCCGATCGCATAAGCCAGCTGGATGGTGCAGCGGCGCGCGAGGCCGGCGGCGACGATATTCTTGGCGAGGTAGCGCGCGGCGTAGGCTGCCGAACGGTCGACCTTGGTCGGGTCCTTGCCGGAAAAGGCGCCTCCGCCGTGCGGAGCCGCGCCGCCATAGGTGTCGACGATGATCTTGCGGCCGGTGACGCCGGCATCGCCGTCGGGCCCGCCGATTTCGAAGCTGCCCGTCGGGTTGATGTGGTAGACCGTCTCGTTGCCGAGCAGCCGTGCGGGCATCACCCGGGCGACGACCTCCTTCACATAAGCGTGAAGCTCGGCCTGCCGTTCGCCCTTGTCATAGCCGGCCTTGTGCTGGGTCGAGACGACGATCGCCGTGGCCTTCGCCGGCTTCCCGTCCTCGAAGCGCAGCGTCACCTGGCTCTTGGCATCGGGCTCCAGGAAAGGCGCGCGCCCCTCGTGGCGGTCGCGCGCCATCTCCATCAGGATCTTGTGGCTGTAGTCGAGCGTCGCCGGCATCAGGTCCGGAGTCTCGTCGCAGGCGAAGCCGAACATGATGCCCTGGTCGCCGGCCCCTTCGTCCTTGTTCTCGGCGGCATCGACGCCCTGCGCGATATGCGCCGACTGGGGATGCAAATGGTTGGCAAAGTCGAACCGGTCCCAGTGGAAGCCCTGCTGCTCGTAGCCGATGCTGCGCACCACTTCGCGCACGGTCTGCTCGATCTCCTCGCGAACGCCGGGCGCCCAATTGCCGGCTTCGTCCATGATCCCCTCACCGCGGATTTCGCCGGCCAGGACGACGCGGTTGGTCGTGGTCATGGTTTCGCAGGCGACGCGCGCTTCCGGGTCTTTCTTCAGGAACAGGTCGACGATCGCGTCGGAAATCTGGTCCGCGACCTTGTCGGGGTGGCCCTCGGACACGGATTCGGACGTGAACAGATAAGAGCTTCGCATTGCGCCGGCGCCTCGAAATTTAACGATATAAAGAAGTCTTTATATGTCGCCTCTAGCGGCGGCGTTGGCCGAGCACAATGCCGCCGAACATGAGAAGAGCGGCGAGCAGAAGCGGGATGAGATTGCCGAAGCGGGCGAAAGGCGGGGCCGAGTCCGCGGCTGGCGGGAGCATCGCGTCGATCGCTCCCGCGGAGCGCCACGGCAGCGACTTCACGACATTGCCGTGCGCATCGATCACCGCGCTGATGCCGGTGGGCGTCGAGCGGACAACCGGAAGTCCTTCTTCGGCGGCGCGAAGCCGCGCCTGGGCGAGGTGCTGGGGCGGTCCCCAACTGCCGAACCAGGCATCGTTCGACGGGTTGAAGATGAAGCCGGGCCGCTGCCGGCGGTCGACGACATGGCCGGAGAAGATGATCTCATAGCAGATCTGGAAGCCGACCTTGCCCCACTGGTCGCCGAGATCGATCGTGCGAGGGCCCGGCCCGGCGGTGAAATCGAGATCGCCCGGGGCAAGGCGGGACAGGCCGATCGAGGACAGCAGCGGGCGCATCGGCAGATATTCGCCATAAGGCACGAGGTGGGCTTTGTCGTAGCGGCCGATCACGCGTCCGCCAGGAGCGATCGCGAAGATGCTGTTGGCGGCGCCGTCGACCTTGACGCCATCGCGCGCCGAAATCGCGATTCCGCCGGTCAGCAGCCGGTCCTCGGGTCCCAGCACCGATGCGGCGCGCGTGCGCTGGAACTCCGCGAACGCGCGATGCTCGTCCGTTCGCGCATCCTCGAGCGGGTCCGTGACTGCGGCTTCGGGCCAGAGAAGCAGCCGCGGTTGCCCCCCGGGCGGCCCGGACAGCGTGGCCAGCCGGCGCGCGGCCTCCTCCTCGAAGCCGGGACGCCATTTGTCCTGCTGGCCGATATTCGGCTGGACCACCCGCACGCCGCGGACGGTCAACGGATCGGCCGGCACTCGCGAGGCGGGCAGGAGCCAGAGCAGGGCGGTGACCCCGAGGATGATCACCAGCGGCAGCCAGCGCCGATAATATTCGAGCCAGACCGCGCCGCCGAGCAGCACCATCAACCCCGACAGGCCATAGGTCCCGATCAGCGCGCCCATGGTGATCAGCGGCGTCGGCGCCAGCGCGGCTGCTGCGGGGTTCCACGGGAAACCGGTGAACATGGTCCCGCGCAGCCATTCGGTAATCGTCCACGCCGCGCCCAGCACGATCAGCATGATGACGCGATTTTCCCGCCCGAAGCGCCAGGCGAGGCCCGCCGCAAGCGCCGGGTAGATCGCAAGGTAGACCGCCAGCAAAAGGACTGCGATCCAGCCGAGCCAGGGCGGCATGTTGGATTGATAGGTGAAGGCTGTGGCGATCCAGTTGAGCCCGACCGCAAACTGGCCGAAGCCGAACGCCCAGCCGACCAGCAATCCTCGGGCCAGGGTCTTCGAGCGGCAGATGAATTCGCACAGCAGCGCGAAGGCGATCAGCAGCAGCGGCCACCAGGCGACCGGCTCGAAGGCGAGTGCCGAAGCCGCTCCGGTAAGCAACGCGAAGAGTACATACTGCATCGGCGCGTATGGCTAGCGCGTCGGCGATGCCAACGAAAGCCTCGACAGCTGCATGCGCCTGGCGCAGGAGCGGAGCATGGGCCTCCCGCCATTCCACCTCGCGTTTCCGGTCGATGACCTTGCTGCCGCGCGACGTTTCTACGGCGAGTTGCTCGGCTGCCGCGAGGGACGCAGCGACGAGCATTGGGTCGATTTCGACTTCCACGGTCACCAGATCGTCGCGCACTTCGCGCCCCAGGCCCTGCCGGCGCGGACCAGCAACCCCGTCGACGGGGAAGCCGTGCCGGTGCCGCATTTCGGATTGGTCCTGACGATGGAACAATGGAAGGCGCTTGCCGCCCGGCTCGAGGCTGCCGAGGTTGAATTCGTGATCCGGCCGACGATCCGTTTCGCCGGCGAGCCCGGAGAGCAAGCGACCATGTTCCTGCTCGATCCGGCTGGAAATGCCCTGGAGTTCAAGGCGATGTCGGACCCCGCGAGGCTGTTCGCGAAGAGTTAGGGTCTAGGCGGCCGTGCCTTCGCGCTGCGGCGCGTGCAGCCGGACCTTGATGATCCGACGCGGATCGGAATCGACGGCTTCCAGCTTCCAGCCGGTCGGATGCGTCACACACTCACCCTTTGTCGGAATGTGGCCGGCAAGCAGGAACACTAGCCCGCCCAGTGTATCCACCTCGTCGTCGTCGGAGGACAGCCGCGCATCGACCGCTTCCGCGAGCTCGGCGAGCTCGATCCGCGCGTCGGCTTCCCACAGGCCGTCGTCGAGCATGACGAGCATGCGCTCGGCTTCGAGCTCGTCATGCTCGTCCTCGATGTCGCCGACAATCTCCTCGACCACATCCTCAATGGTCACCAGCCCTTCGGTGCCGCCGAACTCGTCGACGACGATGGCGAGGTGCACCCGCTGGCTGCGCATGCGGGCGAGCAATTCGATCACGCCCATAGATTCCGGAACGAACAAGGGGTGGCGCATCAGAGCCTGCATCGACCGGTCGCGCTCAGGGTCGACATTGGCCATGAACACGTCCTTGATGTGGACCATGCCGACGACCTGGTCGAGGCTTTCGCCATAAACGGGCAGGCGGCTATGCCCGGCGTCGGCGAAGGCCAGCACCAGATCCTCGAAGCTGATCGTGCTCGGAACCGCGATGATGTCGCCGCGAGTGACGCAAATGTCGCCGGCGGTCTGCTCGCCGAAATGCAGCAGGTTGCGGAGCATCTGCCGCTCGGCGGGCGACAGATCGCCGGCGACCGTTTGCGATCCCTGGCTTTCCTCCGCCTCGTCGATTGCGTCCTCGATCTCCTCGCGGAGCGTCGGTTCAGCATCGTCACCGAACAGCAAATGCCGCATGCCACGCCAAAGGCGCGATCCCCCTGCCTCGTCGTTGCGCGTGGCCATCAGCAGGTCCCGTACGGATTGCCGATGCCGAGCCGCTCAAGCGCCCGGACTTCGCGAGCCTCCATATCGCCGGCCTCGTCATCGTTCTGGTGGTCGTAGCCGAGCAGGTGCAGCATCCCGTGGACCAGCAGGTGCGCCGCGTGCTGGTCGATGGCGATGCCCTTGTCGCGGGCTTCGGCCTCGCACACTCCGTGGGCCAGGATGATGTCGCCGAGCAACAATTCCGGGCCGGCAACATTTACCTGCTGCAGTTCGCGGGCGTCCAGCATCGGAAAGGAAAGAACATTGGTCGGCTTGTCCTTGCCGCGCCACTGAGCGTTGATCGTCCGCACGGCCTCGTCCCCGGCAAGGCGGACCGACAGTTCGACGTTGCGCGCGCAGGTCTTCAGCTGGGGAAACGCGCTTTCCGCGATAGCCGCTTCGGCCGCGTCGCGCACAAGCGCTTCCCACGAGCGGCTACTGTCCCACTCCTCATCGGCTTCGATCGCGATTTCCAGCATCACCGCCCGGGCCCCTCATAAGCCTCGACGATCCGTCCGACCAGCGGATGACGAACGACGTCCGCCGCGGTGAACCGCACAACTGCGATGCCCTTGACCCGCTCAAGGCGTGAGACCGCGTCGGCCAGCCCTGACTTGGTCGCGTCCGGCAGATCGACCTGATGGGGGTCGCCGCAGATGACCATCCGGCTGCGCATGCCAAAGCGGGTGAGGAACATCTTCATCTGCAGCGGAGTGGTGTTCTGCGCCTCGTCGAGAATGATGAAGGCGTCGTTGAGCGTGCGGCCGCGCATGAACGCGAGCGGCGCAATCTCGATTTCGCCCGACGCGATGCGGCGTTCGACCTGCTCGGTCGGCAGCATGTCGTAGAGGGCGTCGTAGAGCGGGCGCAGATAGGGGTCGACCTTGTCCTTCATGTCGCCAGGAAGGAAGCCAAGCCGCTCCCCGGCCTCGACGGCCGGACGCGACAGGATCAGCCGATCGACGCTTCCGCTGATCAGCTGCGACACCGCTTGGGCTACCGCGAGGTAGGTCTTGCCGGTCCCGGCCGGGCCGAGACCGAAAATCATGTCGTCGCGGGCGAGCGCTTCCATGTACGGCGTCTGCATCGCCGAGCGTGGGACGATCGTCTTCTTTCGCGTGCGGATCATCACCCGCGGAGCGGATGTGACTTCTTCCTGGATGATGCCGTCGAGGCTTGGCTGTGCGGCCATGCCGAGCACCGCCTCGACCGCTTCGGCATCGACGTCGTGGCCGTGGTCGAGCCGGTTGTAGAGGCCGACGAGCACGTCGCGCGCTCGTGCTGCCGAGTCCGGCTCGCCCTCGATCTGGACGCGGTTGCCGCGCGCCGAAATGTGCACGCCAAGCCGGTTCTCAATGGTGATGAGATGGCGGTCGTAATCCCCGAAGAGGGGCCCGAGGAGATAGGGCTGGTCGAATTCGAGCTCGAGCCGGGCGCGGTCGGGGACCGCCTGCAATTCGCGGCGGGCCATCAGGCAGCCGCCTTCGCGCGAACCGCGCCGGTCATGCTGTTCGGTCCGGCAGCGATCAGCGTCACATCGACGATCTCGCCCGGGGCGGCATCCGTTTCGAGGTGCACCGACTGGAGCCATGGACTGCGTCCGACCATCTGCCCCTCGTGCTTCCCCTTGCGCTCGATCAGCACCTGCGTGTCCGCTCCGACTTTTGACTGATTGAACGCCAGCTGGTGCGCGTTGATCCGTTCCTGCAGTCGCTGCAGCCGGTCGTGCATGATTGCGGGCGCAATCTGGTCCTCCATGGTCGCGGCCGGCGTTCCCGGGCGCGCACTATATTTGAACGAATAAGCGGATGCGTAGCCGACCTCGTCGACGATCCGCAGCGTCGCCTCGAAATCCTCGTCCGATTCGCCGGGGAAGCCGACGATGAAATCGCCCGAAATGGCGATGTCCGGGCGGGCGGCGCGCATCTTTGCGATGGTGGCGAGATAGCTTTCGGCCGTGTGGCTGCGGTTCATCGCCTTCAATATGCGGTTCGATCCCGACTGAACGGGAAGGTGCAGATAGGGCATCAGCTTGTCGACTTCGCCGTGGGCAGCGATCAGCTCGTCGCTCATGTTGACCGGGTGCGAGGTCGTATAGCGGATCCGTTCGAGCCCCGACATGGCGGCAAGAGCCCGGATCAGGTCCGCAAGGCCATGCTCGCCATCGCGCCACGCGTTGACGTTCTGACCGAGCAGCACGATTTCCCGCGCGCCACCATCGACCAGTGCCTCGGCTTCGGCGAGGATGTCGGCCGAGGGCCGCGAAATCTCCGCACCGCGCGTGTAGGGGACGACGCAGTAGGTGCAGAATTTGTCGCAGCCTTCCTGGACCGTCAGGAACGCACTCGGGTTCGCGCGCCGCCGCTGCGGGAAGGCGTCGAACTTGGTCAGCGGTGCGAGATCGGTGTCGACAGGCCGGGCTCCGCGTGTCGTCTCGGCGATCATCTCGGGCAGGCGATGATAGGCCTGAGGCCCGACGACGATGTCGATCATCGCCGAGCGGCGCCTGGCTTCCGCGCCTTCCGCCTGTGCGACGCAGCCGGCGAGCGCGATCAGCGGCCTGCTCCCGTCGTCGCGCTTCAGGCGGCCGACATCGGAATAGGCTTTTTCGGCCGCTTTTTCCCGGATGTGGCAGGTGTTGAGGACGACAAGGTCCGCATCATTGCCGTCGGGGGCCGCAACCATGCCTTGCTGGCCGAGCAGCTCGGCCATGCGCTCGCCGTCATAGACGTTCATCTGGCAGCCGAAGCTTTTGATTTTGAAAGTCTTGGGTGTCATTCGCGCGCCGCTATAGGCGAGTGCGGGTGCAACTTGAAGCCGAGCCGTGCGGCGATGGCCTCGCGCGCGGCGTGGGTAAGTTGCTTGCGATCGCCGGTGCGGTCGAGCGGCGCCAGCAGATCGACCGTCACCGGCAGGATTCCGCGCCGTCCGAGGAGCCGCAGGACATTGGCCTTGCCCGGCTCATCGTACCAGCCGATCTCGGCCGCGGCTTCACCGTAATCGAGGACGACCGGCCGGATCTCGACGTCCTTCGCCGCGAAATTGGCGGCTTCGAGCAGGGTAGGGCGGAAGGGGAGCAGGTGCGTTCCCGGGCCGGTCGTACCCTCAGGGAATAGGGCGACCGGCTGGTCGCGTTCGAGCGCCGCGGCGACGGCGATCGCCTGGTCCTTGGCGCCCTTGCGATGGCTGCGCTTCACATAGACCGTGCCGTTCTGGTCCGCGAGCCAATGGATGAAGGGGTGCCCAAGCGCGTCCTTGGAAACGAACGTGCAGCCCGTTGCGCCGCCAAGGACGAGGATGTCGAGCCAGCTGACATGGTTGGAGACGAGCAACGTGTGGCTGCGCGGCGGCCGGCCCGTCAGCCGCACCCGGGCGCCGATGATCCAGGCGGCCGCAGCAAGGAAGCGCGTTGGCCATGCCGACCGGCGGGCGAGGAGCTTTGTCGCGAGGTGAATCGGGGCGAGCGTCGCGAACAGCAGCAGCAGCCCGGCGATGCGGGCCGCGGCGCGGGCATTGAGGCGCGCCTCGACGGGCCTAGCGCTCGCGGTTGAGGGCGACGCCGTACAGCTCCATGCGGTGATCGACCAGGCGGAAGCCGAGCCGCTCGGCGATGCGCTTTTGCAGCGCCTCGAGCTCGTCGTCGACGAACTCGATCACATTGCCGGTTTCGACGTCGATCAGATGATCGTGATGCGTTTCGGACGCCGCTTCGTAGCGCGAGCGGCCGTCCCCGAACTCGTGCCGTTCGAGGATGCCGGCTTCCTCGAACAGGCGCACGGTGCGGTAGACGGTGGCGATCGAGATGTTGGGGTCGATCGCCGCCGCGCGCGAGTGGAGCGTTTCGACGTCTGGGTGGTCTTCGCTTTCGCCGAGCACGCGCGCGATGATCTTCCGCTGCTCGGTGATCCGAAGGCCTTTGTCGGCGCACAGCGCCTCGATGTCGATCGTCCGCGTCATTCCTGCAAAGTAGGTGCGCAGGTGCGCTCCGTCCAGCGAACTTACTTCGATGCGCGCTTGCGCTTGCGCTTGGTGCCGAGCCCGATGGACTTGGCGAGCGTGCGCCGCTGTTCGGCATAATTGGGCGCAACCATCGGATAGGTCGCGGGCAGGCCCCATTTCTGCCGGTACTCGGCCGGGGTCATTCCGTGGCTGGTCATCAAATGCCGCTTCAGCATCTTCTGGCGGCTGCCGCACTCGATACAGGCGATCGAATCCGGCTTGATCGACGAGCGGATCGAAACCTTCGGCTCGGCCCGCTCTTCGCTCGCGCCGGGCGCCTGGGAAATGCCCGATAAGGCGGCGTGCACGTTTTGGATCAGGTTAGGCAAGTCATTCACGGCAACGCTGTTGTTGCTGACATGGGCGGCGACAATATCGGCGGTCAGAGTGAGCAGCGTGTCTTCGGCACCTTGATTGTCCATTTCGTCATCTTTCCGAACTCGAGAGCAGAGACCCGTGCAATGCAGTTGCACGTGGCGAAATCCCTACGGCCGGTCCGAATTCGACGCAATGGGCCCGAAGTCGTCGGGAAGATGAATGCGCTTCAAAGCTCGCGGACGAGCGTGATCGCATCGAAACGTTCGCCGCCGCGGGCGTGATAATAGTTGCGGCGTCGTCCTGCCGGCGAAAAACCGGCACGCTCATACATTGCGACGGCAGGGTTACCCTCGCGAACTTCGAGATGGACTCGCGCGAGCCCGTCCTTTTGCGCACGCTCAAGGAAATGTTCGAGCAGCCGCTGCCCAATTCCGCGGCGGTGGCGGCCGGGGACCACGGCAATCAGCAGCAGCTCGGATTCGTCGGCGACGGTCCGGGCGAGCGAGAAACCGATCACCGCATCGCTGCCCTCGGTCCGCGCCAGCATGAGCGTCACTCCCGCCATCGGCAGGATGCCCGCGAGCTGCGAGCGCGTCCAAGCCTCGCCGAAGCGCTCGCCGAATGCCGCCTCCATCACCTCCATCACGGCGTCGATGTCGCGCGACGATCCGCGTTCGACCAGAACCTCAGTGCGGAGCGCCGGTGTGGCCATCACGCGGCTGCCTTGGTCTTGGAATCTGGCGGCCGCGCGTCGGGCGCCCGCGCATAGAGCGGCCGCGGCGGCAGCGACCGCAGGTCCTCCGGCAACAGCAGCGCGTCCGCCGCACTCGGCCAGCCTTCGCGCGCCTCGCCCCAGCCACGCGCGGCAACCAGCGCGCTCGCGCCCGATCCGACGACGAGCGACGCTTTCGTCGCCGCTGCCGCTTCATCCGGGGCCAGGTTCCTGAGTGGGGCGATTGGCTCGCCATGTTCGAACTCCTGGACGAACAGTTCGCCGTGCCCGCCGAGGACCGCGACGGCGACCGCTGCGCCCCCAGCCGAGGCTGCGAGCAAGGCGAGCGAGGACATGCCGCGAAGCTCCGCACCCCAGCCAATCGCGAGGCCATGAGCGGCGGCGATTGCGACGCGGATCCCGGTGAAGCTTCCGGGCCCGACGCCGACAATGATCTGGTCCGCCGTCCGGCCGGCGAGAAGCTCGCCGATCATGGGCACCAGCCGTTCGGCGTGACCGCGGCCGATCGCCTCGTCGGCGCGGGCGATGCAGTGCCGACCGTCGAACAAGGCGGCGGTGCAGGCGGCGCTGGACGTGTCGAACGCCAGGATCATGAGGTCGAGTAGGTCATAGCCGGGCCGCTGCCGCAACCCCCAAGAGCGATCATGCTCTAGACGGCTTCGACCGATTCCACTTCCGGCACGTAGTGGCGAATCAATGTCTCGATGCCGCGCTTGAGGGTTACGACAGACGATGGGCAGCCCGCGCAGGCGCCGTGCATGGAAAGATACAGCCGCCCGTCCTTATAGCCCTTGTAGGCGATATCGCCGCCGTCCTGAGCAACCGCCGGGCGGACCCGCGTCTCGATCAGCTCCTTGATCTGGTCGATGATGTCCGCATCCTCGGGATTCTCCTCGAAACCGAGGTCGGGCGCGATTTCGATGCCGGCAGCGGTTCCAGGCCGGAACAGCGGCGCGCCGCTGACGAAATGATCGAGCAGGGTCTCGAGCACGAGCGGCTCGAGGTCGGTCCAGGATACGCCCGGGGCCGCAGTCACCGACACGAAATCGCGGCCGTAGAAGACGCCTTCGACCATGCCGCTGTCGAACAGTGCGCTGGCGAGCGGCGAAGCCTCCGCGCTTTGCCGATCCGCGAAGTCGCGCGTTCCCGCCTCCATCACCGTTTGGCCGGGCAGGAACTTGCGGGTCGAAGGGTTGGGTGTCTGTTCGGTGCGGATCAGCATAGCGGCGATGTGGTCCCCTCTTGGGTTTCAATCAAGGACCAAAGGGCGGCGCGCCGGTCGCGATCCAGGCGGTGGCGATCAGGGCGGCGGCCGCGCAGGCCCAGGCGCGCCACGCCGGGGCCGGAGTCAACGGCGGAACTCCTGCCTCGAGCTCGGCGTGGCCAGTCACCATCGGGCCGACGAGCCTACGGCCAAGGACCAGCCGGTAGAAGACGATCGCGGCGAGGTGAAGCGCGATGAGCGCAAGCAGGACGTTGAAGCTTGCCTCGTGGATTTCGTGCGCGGCTTCGGCCGTCTCGAAACTGACGAGGTGCGAAAGCGGGCCCTCGACGAAATCTTCGCTGTCGATCTGGATCAGTCCGGTCCCCACCTGAAAGATCAGTGCCAACAGCATCGCGACGACGCTAAGCGCCCCCAAGGGGGTGTGGCCCGCCATCGGCCAGCGACGGGCGCGCAGGTAACGGAAGATGTCCGCCGGCCCGCGCACGAAATTGGCAAAGCGGGCGGTAGAGCTCCCGAAGAACCCCCACAGGATCCGGAACAGCAAAAGGAACAGGATCGCGTAGCCGGACCAGAAATGCCACGGCTCGAACGCATTCTTCGCCGACCAGTAGCTAAGGCCGATCAGCAGGACGACTCCCCAGTGGAACAGCCGCGTCGGCAGATCCCAGACCGGCTGCTTGGCGCTTTCCCGCATCAGCAGCGCTAGTGCTTTTTCTGTTCCTGCCGGTACGGGTCGTGACAAGCCTTGCAGCTCTTGCCGAGATTTCCGAACGCCGCCTTGATCGCTGCGACATCGCTTGCTTGAGCGGCCGCATTGAACGCCTGAGCGGCCTGCTGGAAGTCGCGCGCCTTGGCGGCGAAATCGTCGGGCTTTTGCCAGATTTCCGCCTTCGCCTCGGTCTTGCCGACATCCGGCCCGGTGCCGGGTGGGAACCAGCCCGAAACCTTCGGAGCGAGATTGGCGATCGTCGCGGCGTTGCTGCGCACCGCGGCAAGATCCGGGCTGTTCCCCTTCAGCTCGCGCGAAAGGACCTTCATCGCGTCGCCGATATCTTCCATGCCCTCGTGCCGCTCGTTCATCAGCGCCTTGGCCTGGTCGCCGCTGACCGGGGCCCCCAGGGGAGCGCCGGCGGACACTGCGGATCCGTCCGCACTCGCCGGTGGTGCCGCCTCACCGCTGATGTTCGCCGCCGAATTGTTGGCCTGGCTGGTCTCGGGACCGCCGCAGGCGGCCAGCAGGGCGAATGCCGCGGTCGCGGTGAACAGTGCAGGGCGCATGATCTCTCCTATGCTTGTGGCTTCCAGCTTCCGTCGATCATCTTGATGATTCCGGAAAAGTCCTTGCCGCCGCCTCCGGCGTCCACGAACTTTTCATACTCCTCCTCGGCCTCCTCGCCCATTTCGAGCTCGAGCCCCGCCTGCTCGGCCGCTTCGAGTGCGAGCTTGAGGTCCTTGAGCATCAGCGCGGCGGCAAAGCCTCCTTCATAATCATGGTCGGCGGGCGTTTCCGGCCCGACACCCGGCACCGGACAATAGCTGGTCATCGACCAGCTCTGGCCAGACGCTTTCGACGAAATGTCGAAAAACACCTGCGGATCGAGCCCGAGCTTCCGCGCGAGCACGAAGGCTTCGCAGGTGACCACCATGGTCGCGCCGAGGATCATATTGTTGCAAATTTTCGCCGCTTGGCCGGCGCCGGGACCGCCGGCATGGATCACCGCCTTGGCCATCGGCTCGAGAATCGGCCGCGCGCGCTCGAACGCCTGGTCGGAGCCCCCGACCATGAAGGTCAAGGTGCCGCCCGCGGCAGCGGCAATGCCGCCCGAGACCGGCGCGTCGATCATCGTATAGCCGCGCTCCTCCGCCTCGCTTTCGATCTCGCGCGCGCTTCCGACGTCGATGGTCGAGCAGTCGATCAGCAGCGCGCTGTCCGGCGCATTGCTGAACACCTGGCTGCGATAAACGTCGAGGACATGCTTCGCGGCCGGGAGCATGGTGACGACCGCATCCGCCTCGCGGCAGGCTTCGCTGGTCGACCCGGCGCCGATGCAGCCGAGATCAACGGCATGCCGGAGCGCGTCCTCGCTGAGATCGAAGGCGTGGACCTCATGCCCCGCCTTGACGAGATTCGGCGCCATCCCGCCGCCCATGTGCCCGAGTCCGATGAATGCGATTTTCATATCAGTCCCACTTCTCCAGCGAGTATCAAGAGGCCCACGAAGAGAAAAAAGAGGCCTAACACGAGACCAAGGCCGGCCTGAATTCGACGAGAAACCCTGTCGAACCTCGTTCTAGGAAGCGGCTCCTCGCCAGAGAGCCGGAGGATGTGGTCTTCCAGAACAGGAACGGCCTCGGTGTCTCTGTGGCGCCAGTTGTTCCTGCCAACCAGCAGAAGCACGGCTCCGATCACAACTGCCAACATCCCCTTGAGGATAGGAATCACCGCCCCTTCCACTCGCCCGGCCGCTTTTCGACGAAGGCCGTCATGCCTTCCTTCTGATCCTCGGTACCGAACAAGCCGTGGAACAGTCGCCGCTCGAACCGGATCCCCTGCGCCAGCGTCAACTCGTACGCTGCGTTGACCATTTCCTTGACCGCGATCGCGGCCAGCGGCGGCATCGCGGCGATCGCTTCGGCGGTTTTCATGGCCTCGTCGAGCAGCTCGCCGGCGGGCACGACCTTGGCCACGAGGCCCGATCGCTCGGCCTCGGCCGAGTCCATCATTCGGCCGGTCAGGCACATTTCCATCGCCTTGGCCTTGCCGATCGCCCGGGTCAGCCGTTGCGAGCCGCCCATGCCCGGCGTCACTCCGAGCTTGATTTCGGGCTGGCCGAATTTCGCATTGTCCGAGGCGATGATGAAATCGGCCATCATCGCCACTTCGCAGCCTCCGCCCAATGCGAACCCGTTGACCGCCGCGATCCACGGCTTGCGCGTCGCCGTGACCTTCTCCCACCCGGCGAAGAAATCGCCTGAATACATGTCGGCGAAGACCTGCGGCTGCATTTCCTTGATGTCGGCGCCGGCGGCGAAGGCCTTTTCGCCGCTTCCGGTCAGGACGAGGCAGCGCTGCGACGGGTCGGAATCATAAGCCGCGAAGGCCTCGATCAGCTCGCTGAGCACCTCGCTGTTGAGCGCGTTGAGCGCCTGCGGGCGGTTCAAGGTGACGAGCGTCACCGCACCGCGCTTTTCAACCAGAATGCTGCTGTACTCGCTCATTCTTGAGTCTCCGGAAACGGTGTCCATGCTTCGCTTTCGGGCAGAGGCGCGAACAGCACTTCGAGCATTTCGTCGCTGACGCCGTCGGGCGTCGCCGGGTCCCATTGCGGATCGCCGGTTTTGTCGATCAGCAGCGCGCGCACACCTTCGCGGAAGTCGTGGGTGCGGACCACGCGCCCGGCAAGCGCATATTCGGCGCGCATCTCGTCGGCGAAGCTGTCGCGGTCGGCGCCTTCGGCGAGCAGGCGCAGCGAGACCTTGCACGACAACGGGCTTTTGGTGCCCAGCGTCGCTCGCTCCGTTTTCGCCCAGTCGCTGCCCTCAGCCTCCAGCGCGGCGAGCACATCCTCGTAGCGGTCGGCCGCGAACAGGCGGTTGATCTGCGCCAGGTTCTGTTCGAGCTTGGTTTCCGCCGGCGTGCTCGAGGCCGCGCCGAGCGCGCCCTGGAGCCTGCCGGGCGCTTTGACGATGCGGTCGACCAGGTCGGCCATATTGGCCTGTTCGACATAATGGGTCGCAAGATTGAGGTAGCGGCATTCGGAACCGTCGAGCCGCGCGCCGGTCAGCGCCATGAACTGCCCAACCCGGCCGGGAAGGCGGGACAAGTACCAACCCCCACCGACGTCGGGGAACAGCCCAATACCGGTTTCGGGCATGGCCAGGCGGGTGTTCTCGGTCGCGACACGGTAGGTGCAGGGCAGGGATATGCCGACGCCGCCGCCCATGGTGATCCCGTCCATGATCGCGATCGTCGGTTTGGGATAGGTGAACAGCAAATGGTTGAGCCGGTATTCGGCGAAGAAGAAGCGCTTGGCCTCGCTCGCATCCTCGTTGCCGCTGCGCGCGAGCATGACCACGTCGCCGCCGGCGCAGAAACCGCGACCCTCGGCATGGTCGATCAGCACCGCCTCGATCATGTCGTCGCTGCGCCATTTGAGCAGCGCGTCGCTCATTTTCTCGCACATGCGCGTGGTCAGCGCATGGATCGCTCCGGGCCGATTGAGGCGGATCCGGCCGACCCCGCCCTCGACACTGATCAGGACGTCGTCCGTCACTGGCGCAGCATGTCCCGGCTGACGATCACCCGCATGATCTGGTTGGTCCCCTCTAGGATCGAGTGGACGCGCAGATCGCGCCAGAAGCGTTCGATCGGATAGTCCATCAGATAGCCGTAGCCGCCGTGCAGCTGCAGGGCGCGGTCGACCACCGACGAGCCGGCGTCGGTGGCGAGGCGCTTGGCCATTGCCGCGAAGCGGGTCTTGTCGGGCGCGTTGGCGGTGACCTTGGCGGCCGCGACGTAGAGCAGGTAACGCGCGGCCTGCAGCTCGGTCTCCATATCGGCGAGCGTGAACTGGGTCGCCTGGAAGTCGGCGATCGGCTGGCCAAACTGCTTGCGCTCCTTGGTATATTTGACTGCTTCGTCGAGGCAGCGCTGAGCGCCGCCCAATGAGCAGGCGCCGATGTTGAGGCGGCCGCCGTCGAGGCCCATCATGGCGATGCGGAAGCCTTCACCCTCCGCCCCGACGCGGTTTTCGACCGGCACGCGTACTTCGTCGAAATTGACCTGGGCGGTCGGCTGCGAATGCCAGCCGAGCTTCTTTTCCTGCGCGCCGAAGCTGACGCCCTCCATGTCCTTCTCGATGACCAGGCAGGTGATGCCTTTGGGGCCTTCCTCGCCGGTGCGGACCATGGTCACGTAAATCTCGTTCTCGCCGCCGCCGGAGATGAACGCCTTGGAGCCCGAGACGACATAATGGTCGCCGTCGAGGACGGCCTTGGTCTTCAAGGCGGCCGCATCTGAACCCGACGAGGGTTCGGTCAGGCAGTAGCTGCCGATTCGCTCCATGGTGATCATCGAGGGCAGATACTTCTGCTTCACTTCGGCGGAGCCGAAGCGGTCGATCATCCAGCTCGCCATGTTGTGGATCGAGATGAAGGCGCTGGTCGAGGGGCAGCCGTAGGCCATGGCTTCCATGATCAGCGCCGCTTCGAGGCGGCCGAGGCCAATTCCGCCGGATTCCTCGGAAACGTAGATCGCGCCGAAGCCCAGTTCGGCGGCTTCGCGGATCGTGTCGCGCGGGAAAATATGCTTCTCGTCCCACTCGGCCGCGAAGGGGGTGATGGCATCGGCAGTGAACTTGCGCGCCATCTCCTGGATTTGGAGCTGATCGTCGGTGAGGTCGAACTGGCTCATTGCGCGGGCGCTCTAGCCCGCGACTTCCTCTTTGAGCAATCCTCGAACGCTAGCCGCTGACTCAGTAGCGGTTGCCGGAGGCGTTCTCGTCGGCGGGCGGCTCGACCGCGCCGTTGGCGAGCTCGTCCGAGGGCGTCACGCTGCTTTCATCGGGCGGAAGAGCCTCGATGTCAGCATTGGCCATGACGCCATTGTCGACGGTGATGTTCTGGTCCTGCGATCGTTGCTCGCGGCAGGCACCGAGCGCGGTGGCCGCCACGGCCGCGAGGAGGATGTGATTAATCGCATTTCGCATAGCTGAAGCTCGCTGCTGGATTGGTTTCGGTACGCACGAGGACAGGCCCTTGTAGCTTGAGCGCCTGGAACTTGGTCCAGGTCTGGCCTTCGCCGGCAAAGCGGAATGAGCCGCTGATCGAATTCGCGGCAACCTGGACATTGGCGGTGGGGACCGCGACGGATTCGTAGAAGCGCAGCTCGTTGCCGCTGATGCTCAGCAACCCCTTGTTGTCCGGGCGCGGTTCGCAATCGGCGGGCGTCAATCCCCAGCGGCCGTGGAGCGACGCCGGAATCGCCACGGCCGCCGCGGGGGCGGAGGTTGCCGGCGTCGTTACGTCTCCGCGCGGCTCACCCGCCACGCTCGGCGCCTGTTCGTCGGTCGCCGGCAGGACGCCGGTGTTGGCCTCCGGCGCTACCGGAGCGCGTTGGTCGCACGCCACGAGGGCCAGGACCGCCGCGCAGCAAAAAGCGGGCACGCGGGAACCGAACATACCACTCTAACGCTGCTTGCCCGCGCGCGTATCCCTGTTCGCTGCATTCACCCCATGGTCGGGATGATGAAGGCGTCCTTGTTGTCAGCCTCGGCGAAGCCGTCGGGCCAGCGTTGGGTCACGACCTTGGTCTTGGTCCAGAAGCGCATGCCTTCCATGCCGTACTGGTTGATGTCGCCGAAGCCGCTGCGTTTCCACCCGCCGAAGCTGTGATAGCTGACCGGCACCGGGATCGGCACGTTGATGCCGACCATGCCGACATTGACCCGCGCTGCGAATTCGCGCGCGGCATGGCCGTTGCGGGTGAAGATGGCGACACCATTGCCGTACTGATGCTCGCTGGGAAGCCGCACCGCTTCCTCGAAATCGCGCGCGCGGACCATCTGCAGCACCGGACCGAAAATCTCGTCCTGATAGCTCTTCATGTTGGGCGTCACCCGGTCGAAGAAGGTGGGGCCGATGAAGAAGCCCTGCTCGTGGCCCTGAAGCTTGAAGCCGCGGCCGTCGACGACCAGCTCGCCGCCCTCGTCGATGCACATCTGGATGTAGCTTTCGATCCGCTCCTTGTGGGCGGAGGTCACGACCGGGCCATAATGCGCGTCCGGGTCGGTCGAAACGCCCACGCGCAGTCCCTCGATCGCCGGCACCAGCTTCTCGCGAAGCGCATCGGCGGTATTGTCGCCGACCGGCACAACCACCGGAAGAGCCATGCAGCGCTCGCCGGCCGAGCCGAAGGCCGCGCCGGTGAGGTCGTTGACGACCTGGTCGAGGTCGGCGTCGGGCATGACGATGCCGTGGTTCTTGGCGCCGCCGAAGGCCTGCACGCGCTTCCCGTTCGAAGTGCCGCGCGCGTAAATATATTGAGCGATGTCGGAGGATCCGACGAAGCTGACCGCGGCGATGTCCGGATGGTCGAGGATCGCGTCGACCATCTCCTTGTCGCCGTGGACCACGTTGAGGATGCCGTCGGGAAGGCCGGCCTCCTGCATCAGCTCGGCAAGCCGGACGGGCACGGTCGGGTCACGCTCCGAAGGCTTGAGGACGAAGGCATTGCCGCAGGCGATCGCCATTCCGAACATCCACATCGGGATCATCGCCGGGAAGTTGAACGGCGTGATCCCCGCGCCGATCCCGAGCGGCTGGCGCATCGAATAGACGTCGATTCCGGGGCCGGCGCCGACCGTATATTCGCCCTTCAGCGCCTGGGGGATGCCGCAGGCGAACTCGATCACCTCGAGCCCGCGCTGCACATCGCCCTTGGCGTCGGCGATAACCTTGCCGTGCTCGCTCGACAGAAGCTCGGCGAGCTCGTCCATGTGAGCTTCGACCAGCTCCTTGAATTTGAACATCACCCGCGCGCGCTTCTGCGGGTTGGTCGCTGCCCAGGCGGGCTGCGCGGTCTTGGCCGCGTCGATCGCGCGCTGCAGGTCCGCAGCGGTGCCGAGCCGGACCGTCGCCTGGACCTCGCCCTGGTTGGGGTCGAAGACCTCGCCCTGCCGTTCGCCCGAAGCGAAGCTGGAGCCGCCGATGAAATGGTCGATGGTGCGAAGCATGGTTACGCGTCCTGATTGTGCTGGTTCGGGGTCGCCGCTCCCCTAGTCCCTCGAGCGCCGCGTGGCTAGGCAATCGACGCATGGAATCGGCACCTGCCCAAGCCCCGACATCCCAGCCGCAGGTCCTGCTGGGGATGGCGCTGCGGCTGGGCGCGGCGCTGGCGCTGGCGATCATGTTCGCCGGCGTCAAATGGGCGGCGGAGCGCGGCGTCTCCGTCCCCGAAAGCCTGTTCTACCGGCAGCTCGGAGGCGCGCTTTGCGCGACGGCCTGGGTCGCCTGGGGACCGGGCTTCGCCTCGCTTCGCACCCGGCGCGTAGGGGCGCACGTCGCGCGGATGGGGATCGGCCTCGTCGCCATGGGGCTGAACTTCCTTGCTTTCATCCTGCTTCCGCTGGCCGAGGCGACGGCGATCGGCTTTTCGGTGCCGATCTTCGCGACGTTGCTGGCTGCGCTTCTGCTTCGCGAGCCGACCGGGCCATGGCGCTGGGGCGCGGTGATCGTCGGCTTTGCCGGCGTGCTGCTGATCGTGCAGCCCGGTAGCGGGCATATCGGCACCTATGGCGGTGCGGTCGCGCTCGCGGCGGCGCTGAGCACTGCCTGTGCGACGATCGCCATTCGGCGGCTGGGCGCCACCGAGCCGGCGGCGACGACCGTCTTCTGGTTCGCGGTCAGCTCGCTGGTCCCGCTAGGCCTGCTGATACCCTTTTTCGCGCAGTGGCACGACCCGCAAACATGGGCGGCCATCGCCATCCTCAGCCTCGCCGGCGGTATCGCCCAGCTCGCGCTCACAGGCGCGCTGCGC
The DNA here is from genome assembly GCA_035540475.1 of Sphingomicrobium sp. Taxonomy (GTDB): domain Bacteria; phylum Pseudomonadota; class Alphaproteobacteria; order Sphingomonadales; family Sphingomonadaceae; genus Sphingomicrobium. The sequence goes on along the minus strand of DATLGK010000035.1, from coordinate 11,605 downwards.
CTTGCACCCGTCGCGCTGGTCATGCCGATGGACTATTCGGCTTTGCTGTGGGCCGGCCTGCTCGGCTGGCTTCTGTTCGATCAGCTGCCCTCGCAGTGGACGTGGCTCGGTGCTCCGGTCGTGATCTTCGCCGGCCTCGTCATCCTGTGGCGCGAGCAGCGTTTGAGACTCACTGGAACTGCGCGCGCGGCGGTGCCAGAAGTGGAAGCATGAAAAAGCACCTCGCCTGCGTCGCCCTCTGTGCCACCGCTTCGATCGGCGCGGCACCTCCGCCATCGCCCGACGCAAAGCTGCGCGCCATGGCTGCGCCGGTCAGCGCGGCGCGGATGAAGGCGACGATCGAGAAACTGGTCAGCTTCGGGACCCGACACACGCTCTCGTCACAGACCGACCCGAACCGGGGAATCGGCGCGGCCGTGCGCTGGGCGGAGGCGGAGATGAAGAGCTACGGCCTGCCGGCGCTGCAGGTGTGCGACACCGTGACCGGGCCGCGCATCCCGACGCCGACGCGGGTGTGCAACGCAGTCGCGATCCAGCGCGGAACGGAGCGTCCCAACGATTTGGTGATCATCACCGGCCATATCGACAGCCGGGTCAGCGACCCGATGGACGCGGTCAAGGACGCTCCTGGCGCGAACGACGACGGTTCGGGCACGGCAGCGGTGATCGAAGCCGCGCGAGTGCTGAGCAAGCGCAAGTTTCCGGGCACGATCGTCTATGCGGCGCTGTCGGGCGAGGAACAGGGCCTGCACGGCGGCAAGATCATGGCCGAATATGCCAAGGCGCAAGGCTGGAATGTGATCGCCAATTTGAACAACGACATCATCGGCAACAGCTGCGGGTCGGACGGCGTGTGCAATTCGCGCCAGGTCCGGGTCTTCTCGGAAGGCCCCCGCTGGCAGGGGCATGAGGCGCTGGCCGCCGACATCCGCCGCTTCGGGGGCGAGAATGATTCGCCCTCGCGCAACCTGTCGCGCTTCCTCGACAGCCTCGCCGACCGGATGAAGTTCGGGATCGACGTCATGCCGATCTGGCGCAACGACCGCCACGGCCGCGGCGGCGATCACACGGAATTCCTCAATGCGGGCTATCCGGCGGTGCGCTTTTCGGTGGCCGTCGAGAATTACAACCACCAACACCAGGATCTGCGGGTCGAGAACGGCGTCGAATATGGCGACACGATCGACAAGATGGACTTCGCCTATCTCGAGAAAGTGACCAAGCTGAACGTCGCCGCGCTGGCCGCGATCGCCTCCGCCCCGCCACCGCCCGAGCCGACGGTCGAGGGGGCGGTGAGCACGGATACGACAATCCGCTTTCCGCGCGTCACCGGTGCCGCCCGATACCTTGTCCGTTGGCGGCGAACGGATTCCAGTCAATGGCAGGTGTCCAGGGAGATCAACGCTCGTTCCATGCCTCTCGGCAATGGCTGTTTTCCACCGCCTATCGCGGCGGGCGGTCCGATGGCCGACAAGGATCTCATTTGTGACGTAGTGCTACCGCACATCCGTGTCGACGACTGGGTGTTCGGGGTGTCGTCGGTTAGCAGGGACGGGTTCGAAAGCCCGGTCGCCGCGGCCGTGCCGGGCGGAGCGTTCAAGCCTTACGTTCCGCCGGAGAAGAAGTAGCCCCGTCATTGTGAGCGGAGCGAAGCTCTCCGGCCACGCGTTGTTCCGCTGGATTGCCGTGGCGCTGCGCGCCTCGCAATGACGATGGAGAGTGACAATGGCCGGCGGTTGGACGCGCGACGGCGCGGTTCAGGACCAGATCGACGACACGATCAAGGACGCCGTGCTGCGCGCCCGCGCGCTGACGCCGTCGGGCGAGAGCGCGGAGGAATGCGACGATTGCGGCGAGCCGATCCCGAAGAAAAGGCGGGAGGCGCTGCCTGGCGTGCGCACCTGCGTCGCCTGCCAGTCGCTGCGCGACAAGGCCGTCACGCATTCGACCATCAATCGCCGGGGCAGCAAGGATAGCCAGCTGCGGTGATTCATCCGTAATTGCGAGCGGAGCGAAGCAATCGGGACGGAACCGAAGTGCAACTGGATTGCTTCGTCGCTGTGCTCCTCGCAATGACGGCTTAGATGGCAAAGAAACCCTCCCCAGGCCTTCCCTCCCGCAAGCAGATCCTCGATTTCATCGCGACCTCGGACCAGCCGGCGGGGAAGCGCGAAATCGCGCGTGCCTTCGGCTTGTCCGGCCAAAACAAAATCGAGCTCAAGCGGCTCTTGAAGGACATGGCCGACGAGGGGCTGATCGACAGCTCGCCGGGACGCGCGTTCCACCAGTCGGGCGGCGTTCCCAAGGTTACGGTGCTGCGAGTGGTCGAGGTCGACGACAGCGGCCAGGTCCGCGCCGTGCCCGAGCAATGGCACGCCGAAACGCCTCCGCCGAAGCTACGCATTGTCGAACGCGGCAGGCGCAGCGCGCTTGGCATCGGCGACCGGGTGCTGTGCCGGACCGAGGAAAAGGGCCAGGGGTTCATCGCCCACCCGATGAAAAAGCTCGCCCGCTCGGCCGAGTTGGTGCTGGGCGTGGTGCGCAAGGAAGGCGAGCGCTTCTGGCTGTCGCCAGTCGACAAGAAGGAGCGGCGCGAGCTCTTCATCAGCGACCTCAAGGACGCCGAAGTCGGCGACCTTGTGCTGTGCGAGGTCAGCGGCCGCCCGCCGCGGGTCAATGCGCGGGTCGACGCGGTACTCGGAGACCCTTTCGCGCCGCGCAGCTTCTCGCTGATCGCGATCCACAAGCACGGGCTGCGGCACGAGTTCGCGCAAGGCGCGATCGACGAGGCGCACCGCGTGTCGAAGCAGCCGCTGGGCGAGCGCGAGGACCTGACGCATCTGCCAATCGTCGCGATCGACCCCGAGGATGCGCGCGACCACGATGACGCGATCTGGGCGGAGGCGGACGATGATCCGGCAAATGAGCGCGGCTGGAACGCGATTGTCGCCATCGCCGACGTGAGTTTTTATGTCCGCCCCGGTTCCGAGCTCGATCGTGAGGCGCGGGCACGGGGCAACAGCGTCTATTTCCCCGATCGCGTCGTGCCGATGCTGCCTGAGGAGCTGTCGGCGGACATCTGCTCGCTAAAGGCCGGCGAGCCGCGCGCGGCGATGGCCTGCCACCTCAAGATCGCCAAGGACGGCACGCTCAAGAGCTGGCGCTTCACTCGTGCAAAGATTTGCGTTGCTGCAAACATTGCCTATGAAGATGCACAAGCGGCGATCGATGCGGCGGGTGAGGAAAGGACCGAAGTCGCCTCGTCACCCTGCGCGATGCCGGAGATCGAAGGCAGGGTTTCTCGTGAGCTGGTCGAGACCGCGCTAAGGCCGCTTTGGGCATGTTGGCGAGCGATGTTCGCGGCGCGGCAGAAGCGCGATCCGCTCGAGCTCGACCTGCCCGAGCGGCGAGTGATGCTCGACGAGAAAGGGCGGATCATGTCGATCGCGCCGCGCGACCGGCTCGATGCCCATCGCCTGGTCGAGGATTATATGATCGCCGCCAATGTCGCGGCGGCGCGCGCGCTCGAGGCGAAGAAGGCGCCGGTCATGTACCGCGTGCACGAACCGCCGAGCCGCGAGAAGCTCGTCGCCCTCAAGGATTATCTCGCGACGTTCGGGATCGAGTTCGCGCTCGGCCAGGTGATCAGGCCCGGCACGTTCAACCGCATCATCGAGCGGGTCGGCGACAGCGACCGGCGCGAGGAGATCATGGAGCAGTTGCTGCGCACGCAAATGCAGGCGCGTTACGGCCCGGAGCGGCTAGGCCATTTCGGCCTGGCGCTGGCGACCTACGCCCACTTCACCTCGCCGATCCGCCGCTATGCCGACCTGCTCGTCCACCGCGCGCTGGTCAGCGCCTACCGCCTCGGCGAGGGTGGCCTGCCGCCCGGCGAGGAGGAACGGTTCGAGCAGATCGGCGAGCAAATCTCCATGCTCGAGCGGCGTGCGATGGAGGCCGAGCGCGAGACCATCGACCGCTATGTCGCGGCCTTTCTGGCCGATCAGGTAGGCCAGCTGGTCGAATGCCGCATCACCGGCGTACAGCCGTTCGGGTTCTTCGCGACGGTCGAGAACCTGGGCGGCGATGGGCTGGTGCTAGCCAAGGACCTCGGGCGCGAATACTTCCGCTATGACGAAGCGGCGAAGCAGTTGGTGGGGGATGAAACCGGCGAGACCTACCGGGTTGGGCAGCGCCTCACGCTGCGCCTGGCGGAAGCCAATCCGGTCAGCGGGTCGCTTCGCTACGAGCTTCCCGAAGGCAGTTATGGCGGCGCCGCCGCCCCGCGGCGCGGGGACCGGGTGCGCGCCCCGGCGCGTCGCGGGCGACCGAAGAACATCCGCCACAGCAACCGCCGTCGCTGACCGGCCTTTCGCAACCTTCGGCGCGGGAGCGGATTGGGGAGAGGAAGGAGAGCGGCCATGACCTACAAAATCGCCATCCTCGTCGGCAGCCTGCGCGAGGCAAGCATCAACCGGAAGGTCGCGCGCTCGATCTGCGCGATCCGCGGCGACGGCCTCGATTGCTCGATGGTCGAGATCGGCGACCTGCCGCTCTACAACCAGGACTATGACGCGCTGCCCGAGCAGCCCGAGGCCTATGCGCGCTTTCGCGACCAGATCCGCGGCGCGGAGGGCATCCTGTTCTGCACGCCCGAATATAATCGCGGCGTGCCCGGCGTGCTGAAGAATGCGGTGGACGTCGGCTCGCGCCCCTATGGTCAGAGCGTGTGGGACGGAAAGCCCGCGGCGATCATCAGCGCATCACCGGGCGCGATCGGCGGGTTCGGCGCCAACCACCAGCTGCGCCAGGCCTGCGTCTTCCTCAACATGCCGGTGATGCAGCAGCCCGAAGCCTATCTCGGCCGCGTCAGCGACGACAGCTTCGACGAGAACGGATGCCTGAAGGACGGGCCGCTCAAGGAGCTGGTGACGAAGCTTGCGCACGCCTTCCACGACTGGGTCGACATGATCCATCGCGCGCGTGCCGCGCTGGCCGCCGGTTCGGACGAAAATTCGCGCGAGACCGAACGGGCCTGATCAGAGCTTGGGCAAGGTAACGCCGCGCTGGCCCATATATTTGCCGGCGCGGTCGGCATAGCTGACCTCGCACGGCTCGTTGCCCTGCAGGAAGAGAAACTGGCACGCGCCCTCGTTGGCGTAGACCTTGGCGGGAAGCGGCGTGGTGTTGGAGAATTCGAGGGTGACATGGCCCTCCCAGCCTGGCTCGAGCGGCGTCACGTTCACGATGATTCCGCAGCGCGCATAGGTCGACTTGCCAAGGCAGATGACAAGCACGTCGCGCGGCACGCGGAAATATTCGACCGTCCGCGCCAACGCGAAGCTGTTGGGCGGGATGATGCAGACGTCGGTCTTGCGGTCGACGAAGCTGTTCTGCGCGAAGTCCTTCGGGTCGACCAGCGCATTGTCGACATTGGTGAAGATCTTGAACTCGTCGGCGACGCGCGCGTCATAGCCGTAGGATGACAGGCCGTAGCTAATGCAGCCTTCGCGGCGCTGCGCCTCGACGAACGGCTCGATCATGCCATTGGCCTGCGCCTGCTCGCGAATCCAGCGGTCCGACAAAATCGCCATCGAGCACGCCTAACTGCGCCGCTGCGGACCTTCAATTTGGCGCGGATCATTTCTGTGGATGATGGCCTGGCGCGATTTTGTCACTTCCTGCGAACGCCCCGCCGAGTCGTGCACAATCAATCCACAGCTGTCGATGTTTGTGCTACTTTCGTTCTCGTCGCTTGTGGGGCCGCACGAGCGTAGGAGCCGCCCATGGCTGAAGTCGTGCGTATCGCCGAGGCGGTCCAAGAGACCGCGCAATCCCTGCCGCAGAACGTCGAAGCGGAGGCGGCGCTGCTTGGCGCGCTGATGATCGACAACCGGCTGGTCGAAGATATCCAGTTGAAATTAAAGCCTCATCATTTCTTCGAGCCTTTGCACGGGCGGATCTACGAATCGATCCTGCGCCTGACCGACAGCAACCGCCTCGCCAATCCGGTGACGCTGCGCCCGCTGTTCGAGAGCGACGAGGCGATAAAAGATGTTGGCGGTCCGGCATATTTGGCGCAATTGACCGGATCGGGCGCGGCCGTGATCGGCGCGCGGGACTTCGCAGAACAGATCTACGATCTGGCGTTGCTCCGCGCCTTGATTGGCGTAGGCCGCGGCCTGGTCGAAGGCGCGCTCGACACGAGTGAGGACGTTGCCCCCCTCGCTCAAATCGAGCGCGCCGAGACAGAATTGTACAAGGTCGCCGAAGAAGGCGGCGCCGAAGGCAAGGCGAAAAGCTTCGGTGAAGCGACCAAGGAAGCGCTGCAGCTCGCCGAAAAGGCACTCAACAGCGGCGGCCATTTGTCGGGCATCACGACCGGCCTCGACAGCCTGAACTCCAAGATCGGCGGACTGCACAAGTCGGACCTGGTCATCGTCGCGGGGCGCCCCGGCATGGGCAAGAGCTCGCTCGCGACCAACATCGCATTCGCCTCCGCCAAACGCTTCCTCCAGGATCAGGAAGACGGCATCGACGCCGCCAAATCCGCCGGCGCCGCGGTTGCGTTGTTCAGCCTCGAAATGTCGGCCGATCAGCTGGCGACGCGTATTCTTGCCGAGCAGTCGGGCATCTCGTCCGAGAATTTGCGCATGGGCCGCATCAGCCAGCAGGAGTTCCGCCAGCTCGCGCGCGCGGCGGGCGAGCTGCAGACGCTGCCACTCTATATCGACGACACGCCGGGCCTCACCATCGCCGCGCTGCGCGCGCGCGCGCGCCGGCTCAAGCGCCAGAAGAATGTCGGCATGGTGATCGTCGATTATCTCCAGCTGCTCCAGGGATCGGGGAAGGGGAGCGCCGGGGACAATCGCGTTCAGGAGATTTCGGAGATCAGCCGGGGCCTGAAGCAGCTCGCCAAGGAGCTCGACCTGCCGGTCGTCGCCTTGTCGCAGCTCAGCCGCCAGGTCGAACAGCGCGAAGACAAGAGGCCGCAGCTTTCCGACCTGCGCGAATCCGGCTCGATCGAGCAGGACGCCGACATCGTGCTCTTCATCTATCGCGAGGATTATTATCTCGCGGCCAAGCAGCCCGGCGACGATCATCCGGAGATCGACCAGTGGCGTGAGGAGATGGCGCGCGTCTACGGCCTTGCCGAGATCCTCGTCGCCAAGCAGCGCCACGGCTCGACCGGCAAGGTCCGGGTCAAGTTCGACAGCCGCATCACCAAGTTCAGCGATCTCGCCGACGACGGCTATGCGCCCGACATGCGCGGCTAAGGCATCCGCCAGGGGAGGGGGGAAGAGGGCGCTGGACCTAGGTCCGGCGCCCTCCGCATTTAGACCTTCAGCGAAAAGAAGACTTTAGTAGAAGTCATAGCATGAAGCGAATGGGGTTGGAGAAGGCTCGCGCGCGGTTAAAGGATGCCTTCCGCGCGTTTGAAGAACTGAAGCAAGCAAACGATTGGGAAGGATTTGAGTCTGCGTGGGCGCGGCTACTGACCGCTCTTAATGCTACTTATGCAATTCTCGGACAGAGCTCGAAGGGAACTGCTAAGTCAGAAGGCTGGTTTTCGCGCGTTCTTGGACAAAGGAAGGCAGACGAACTCCTGAGTTACCTTTGGCACGCTCGGAACTCGAACGACCACGGCATTGAGAGCGTCATAAAACTTGAGCCCGGTGGCATCGGCATCGGAGGCCGAAAGAAGGCCGTGTTCATCGAAAAACTGATTGTCGGTCCTGGAGGAAACATTGAGGAGTTGCGCGGCTGGGAGGGGCAGGGTGAGCCTCTGACTATTACGCGTTACCCGTCACGGGTGCATTTGGTCCCAGTCACAGATAGAGGCGTTACATACGATCCGCCGAAAACTTTCCTAGGTAACCCCATCAAGGATAGTTCGCCGACCGCCGTCGCCCAGGAAGCCCTGGAATTCATGGTCATCCTCTTTGGGGAAGCGGAAGGGCTCGTGGTGCAGACTACGGGTACTTAAGGCCCGATATCGTCGCTGCTCTGCGGCTGGCGGATCTTGCGCGGAGGCCCGGCCGCAAGCTGCAGCGCCTTGGCGATATTCTCGTCCCAGCCGTAGACGTCGTCGCGGAACTGAATCCGCGCCCCGTCCCAGAAAGCCGTCTGGTACAGCAGCCGGACGGGGATTTCGCGCGGAAGCTGGATGAACGCCTGATCGTCCTTGGCCATCGCCTGCTCGAACTTGTCGCGGACGCCCTCCTGCTCCGCCAGCATCGTCGCGAACTGGACGGCATTCTCGACGCGCACGCAGCCGTGGCTGCGGTGGCGCTCGTCCTGCGCGAACAGCGCCTTGGCCGGCGTGTCGTGGAGGTAGATCGCCTGGTCGTTCTTGAGGTCGAGCTTGACCAGACCGAGCGAATTCTTCGGGCCGGACTGCTGCACGTATTGGCCGTCCTTCACCACGAAGTTGTTCCGGTTCAGCCAGTCCTGGCCTTTGGGAACCAGCTCTTTTTCCGCAATTCCCTGGGGCACGGTCCAGGTCGGCTTGGCGACCAGCCGGTAGAGCGGCGACTGGAGCTGCGGCGTCGGCGTTGGGGCGTCACCCGCGACGACCTTGCGGCGGTCGGCGTGCTGGCCGTCGCGCCAGTAATCGAGGACCGTCGCGGCCGTGTTGACGTCGATCCGCGTCCCGGGCGGATCGCGCTGCAGCCAGCGGAGCCGCTCCATCGCCACTGCCAGCTGGCGCGCGCGGGCGGCGGGGCCGGTGCTGAGCGCGCCGATCGTGTCCTTGCCGAGCACGCCGTCGCTTTTGACGCCGGAGTCCGCCTGGAACTGCTTGACCGCCTCGACCAGCTGCGGGGTGTAAGTGGTGGGCTGCTGCTGCTGGCCCTGGTCGTTGGATTGCTGCTCTTCGGGAAGGTATCCGCCCGAGCGAAGCACGGCGACGATGGCCGGAATGCGTTCGTCGCGCGCTCCGGGCTTGATCGGCGTATCGGCGGGAATGGGGCGATCGGCCGTTTCGCCGGCCTGCTTGGCATAGCGCAGGAAGGCTTGGCTCAGCGCGCGATATTCGTCAGTCTGGGGTGGCAGCGATTTCAGCCACTCGCTGACCCGGCCTTCCTCGATCGCCTGCCGCAGCCCCGCCCGGACATCGGTCTGGGCCCGGGGGATGGTATAGACTTCGAAGAGCTCCTTAGGGTCCGAATAGCCGTTGGCGAGCGCGGACGCATATTTGAGGCCCGCTTCGACCAGCGCATCGCCCTTTGCCTCGCCGTCCGTCAGGAACAGCTCGGGCTTGAGGCCGTGCATCGGCGCCTCGGCGATCGCTTCGCGCAGCGCCTTCTCGGCCTTCCGGTCGAGGGTGATGCCGGACTGCTCGCCCGAAGCGTTCTGGTTGGCGGAATTACCGCCCTGCGAGCAAGCCAGCAGGGTGGTGGTGGAAAGGGCGGCGGCGATCGCCGCGCCGATGAATTTGCGTTGGGTCACAGCTGTTTGAACGCAACAATCGCGCGATGCGATCCATCAGGCGCTCAATCTTCGAGCATGTCGGGGTCGCGGAGGCCCTCGCCGATCGCCGCGCGGGGTCGGTCGGATTCGCTGCTGGTTACCGGATATGCGCAATAATCGGCGGCGTAGAAGGCGCTTGGGCGGTGGTTCCCGGAAAGGCCAATGCCGCCGAACGGTGCGCTCGACGGCGCGCCGTTGGTCGGCTTGTTCCAGTTGATCACGCCGGCGCGAACATTCGCCCAGAACTTGTCGTACATTTCCGGATTGCCGCCGACGAGGCTCGCCGCGAGGCCGTAGCGGGTTGCGTTCGCCTCATCGATCGCCGCGTCGAAATCCTTGACGCGGACGACCTGCAGGACCGGGCCGAAAATCTCCTCGTCGGGCCGGTCCTTGACGTCGGTCACGTCGATCAGCGCGGGAGTCAGATACGGCCGTTCCTCGAAGGGGCGGTCGAGCCGGCGCAGCGGCTTGCCGCCCTTCATCATCAAATCGAGCCACCGTTCCTGGACCTGGTCGGCGGCGGCATTGTCGATCACCGGTCCCATGAATGGCTGCGGATCGGCGAAGGGATGGTCGACGATGATCCGGTCGATCAGCTCGCAGATCGCGTTCAGGAGCGGCCGTTCCTTGCCCTCCTCGACGATCAGCCGGCGGGCGGCCGTGCAGCGCTGCCCGGCAGAGAGGTAGGCCGACTGGACCGCGATCATCGCCGCGGCTTCAATGTCCTTCGCGCTCCACACGACGAGCGGGTTGTTGCCGCCGAGCTCGAGCGCCAGGATCTTGTGCGGCGTTTCGGCGAATTGCCGATGGAGTGCCAAGCCGGCGCGCGCCGAGCCGGTGAACAGCAGGCCATCGATCCCGGGTTGCGCCGCCAGCGCCCGGCCCTGTTCGGGCCCGCCGATCAGCAGCCGGACCACCCCCTTCGGGATTCCAGCCGCATGGAAGCATTCGACGAGCATCGCGCCGGTCGCGGGTGTTTTCTCCGACGGCTTGAACACCACGGCATTGCCGGCGATCAGCGCCGGCACGATATGGCCGTTGGGCAGATGGGCCGGGAAATTGTACGGGCCCAGAACGGCCAGCACCCCGTGCGGCTTGTGCCGGACCGCGACCTTGTTACCGAGCGCGGCTTCCAGGCGCCGCTGCGGCGTGCGTTCGCCATAAGCGGTGACCGAAATCTCGACTTTGGCGACGACGGCGGCTACTTCCGTCCGTGCCTCCCAGAACGGCTTTCCAGTCTCGCGGCTGATCAGCTCGGCGAATTCTTCCTCGCGCTTGCGCACGACATTGGCGAAGCGGCGCACGGCCTCGATCCGATAGGCGTGGCTGTGCGCGGCCCATGCGGGCCAGGCGGCGCGAGCCGCGGCGACCTCAGCGGCAGCATCGCCGGGCTCGCCCGACCAGACCCGTTCGCCCGTCGCCGGGTCGATCGAGACCAGCTCCGCCGCCGTGGCAGTGTCAGAGCCTTGTTCAACCTGCTGCTGCATCCTGTTCCATCGCTTCGCCCATTCGCCGGATGGCCCTAACCTTGTCCTCGAACGGCTGCCAGTCGTCCTTTTGCGCGATCGCGTCCCAGATTCGCTCGACTTCCTCAATGTGCATCGAGCAGGGCGCCGCGTCCGACCAATACGGGTGCGACGGCTTTCGCGCTCGTCCCTCCAGCAATCGAGCGAGCTCGCGGAACGGCTCGCCAGGGTAGTTCTCCATCCCTGGGTCACGCCCGCCGCGCCAGTCGAAGAAGATGCGGTCGATCTCGGCCGCTTTGGTCGCCAGCGCCCGGATCAGGGCAGCGGCAATGTCCCTATCCTGGTCGCTCGGCGCGACGCCGAGGCGGCGCAGCATGGCGCGAACGAGCGCATCCTCGAATCGCCTGCTCCAGCCGGCGAGCAGGTCGGCCAGAGGCGGTGCTTCGGCAATCAGCGAGAGGCAGCCGGCAAGCTGGGCCAGGTCCCAATGAATCGCCTCCGGTTGCCGTCCGAACGCGTAAAGGCCGTAATGGTCGAAATACGCCGCGGTGAAGCCCGGGTCCCAGTCCGGCGTGAATCGCCACGGGCCATAATCGAAGCTCTCCCCGGTAATGTTGATATTGTCGCTGTTGAGCACGCCATGGACGAAACCCGCGGCGAGATAGGAG
>DATLGK010000034.1:0-9329 GCA_035540475.1 Sphingomicrobium sp. | reverse complement strand
CGACCAGCCCGTCGGCAGCGCGCACCGGCATGCCCACTTCCACGCCGTCGCGGGCGCCCACGGAGAGGATCGCGAAACGGCGCGGGCTGTTGAGCGACGAGCCGACGATTCGACCGACCGCGATCTGCTTGCGCTCGCGCTCGCGGAGGCCAAGCGTAGCCTTGAGCTGCTCGTTTTCGAGCATGATCGCCTTGGCCTGGATCATGCGCCGAAGCATCGCCTCGCGCTCGCGCTTGAGTTCGCCGTTCTGTCGGGCGGCGTCCCAATAATCGCCGGCGCCCGACATCAGGCCGTTGGCCGTCGCCCTCACCTCGTTCAGCGCCGTGGACACCGGTCCGGTCACGTCCAGCGCGGCCCCGCGCACGCTGTCGAACGCCTTGGGCGCAACCAGCGACATCACCAGCAGGATGACGCCGATGACGATCCCCGCGATGACCGCGATGAAGCTGAAGAACAGCCCGTATTGCGCACGGCGCGACCAGCCGGGACGCGCGGTCGCCACCGCCTAATCCGACCTTACGCGGTCTGCAGGACGCCGCGGAACTGCTCTTCCTCCAGCGCGCGGCCGGTGCCGAGCGCAACGCAGGTCAGCGGGTCGTCGGCGACGGTGACGGGAAGGCCGGTCTCGTCGCGCAGCACTTCGTCGAGACCCTGGAGCAGGGCGCCGCCGCCAGTGAGCACGATGCCCTGGTCGCAAATGTCCGCGGCCAGCTCCGGAGCGGTATTCTCGAGCGCGATCCGGACGCCTTCGACAATGGTCCCGACGGGCTCCGACAGGGCCTCGGCGATCTGGCCCTGGTTGATCGAGATTTCCTTGGGCACGCCGTTGACGAGGTCGCGGCCCTTGATGTGCACCGTCTTGCCGATGCCATCGATCGGCGGCTTGGCGATGCCGACTTCTTTCTTGATCCGCTCGGCCGTGGCCTCGCCGATCAGCAAATTGTGGTTGCGGCGAACGTAGGAGCTGATCGCTTCGTCCATCTTGTCGCCGCCGACCCGAACCGAGGTCGTGTAGGCAAGGCCGCGCAGCGACAGGACCGCGACCTCGGTCGTCCCGCCGCCGATGTCGACCACCATCGAGCCGATCGGAGCAGTGACCGGCATGTCGGCGCCGATCGCCGCGGCCATCGGCTCTTCGATCAGATAGACGGCGCTCGCGCCGGCGTTCGAGGCCGCGTCACGGATCGCGCGCCGCTCGACCGACGTCGAGCCCGAGGGCACGCAGATCACGATCTCGGGGAAGCGCCAGGCGCGCATCTTGCCGCCGTGCACCTTGTGAATGAAATGCTTGATCATCTGCTCGGCGACGTCGATGTCGGCGATCACGCCGTCGCGTAGCGGACGAATGGCTTCGATCTGGTCGGGGGTCTTGCCCATCATCAGCTTGGCGTCCTCGCCGACCGCCTTGACCTTCTTCACCCCGTTGATGGTCTCGATGGCGACGACCGACGGCTCATTGAGGACGATTCCGCGGCCGCGGACGTACACGAGCGTGTTGGCGGTGCCGAGGTCGATCGCCATGTCGTGCGACATCCATTTGAACCAGCGATTCCAGAACATTTGATCCCCGTCTTTCGATTGATCCGCTGTGCCGCCCCGGTTTCAGCGTGCTTAAATTCCGATTGTTCCCAAGCCTTTGAAGGCCGACTGAATTTCTTCGTAAAATCAGTACTTCGCCGGCTGTTGCGGATTGGGATAAGACCCTTGCCATGTCAATAAGAAGGCTGCCGCCGGAGCTCGTCGACCGAATCGCTGCCGGAGAAGTGGTCGAACGCCCGGCAAGCGCGCTCAAGGAACTGGTCGAAAATGCGCTCGACGCCGGCGCGACTCAGGTCGCGATCCGGCTCCACGCCGGAGGGACCGAGCTGATCGAGGTGGCGGACGACGGTTGCGGCATGGCGCGTGAGGAAATGCGGCTCGCTTTGGAGCGCCACGCGACCTCCAAGCTGCCGGGCGACGCGATCGACCAGGTCACCAGTTTCGGCTTTCGCGGCGAGGCGTTGCCGTCGATCGCCAGCGTCGCGCGGCTGATCCTCGAAAGCCGGGTGCGAGGGTCGGATGGCTGGCGGATCGAGGTCGATCATGGCGCTCCGGTAGGAGAGGGCCCTGCGGCGCTTCCGCCCGGCACGCGGATTCGCGTCGAGCGGCTGTTCGACAAGGTGCCCGCCCGGCGCAAGTTCCTGCGCTCCCCGCGCGCCGAATATGCCGCCTGCCTCGATTCCGTGAAGCGGCTGGCAATGGCGCGCAGCGACGTCGGCTTCACCCTCGACCATGACGGCCGCCGCATCCTCACCCTGCTACCTGCCGAAGCGCCCGCACGCGTCGCCGAGCTGCTCAGCCATGAGCTCGCCCGTCACGGCGTCGGCATCGATTGCGCCCGGCACGGCGCGCGGCTCACCGGCGTGATCAGCCTGCCCACCTTCAATCGCGGCATGGCCGACCAGCAATATCTGTTCGTCAACTCGCGGCCGGTAAAGGACCGGCTGCTGGTCGGCGCGCTGCGCGCAGCATACCGTGACCTCCTGGCGCGCGACCGCCATCCGATTGCCGCTCTGTTCCTCGAGGTCCCGCTCGACGAGGTCGACGTCAACGTTCACCCGGCCAAGACCGAAGTCCGGTTCCGCGACCCGGCCGCGATCCGCGGCCTGATCGTCGGCGGGCTTCGCGGCGCGCTCGACCAGGAGAGCCAGCGCAGCGCCGCGCGCGAGCAGGCCGCCGCGCCGGTAATGTGGAGCACGTCACAAGACGTGCGGCACGGCGACGCAGGTCGCGATCCAGCCTGGGGCGCCTATGCTGGGGCGCAGGTCCTGGCTGAGGAGCGGAAGCTCTTCGAGTATGCACCCGCCGCGCGCGCCGAGCCCGCGGTCGAGCCGGTGCCGAACTTCCCGCTCGGGGTCGCCCGAGGGCAGGTCGCCGCGACCTACATCGTCGCCGAGGCCGAGGACGGGCTCGTGATCGTTGACCAGCATGCCGCGCACGAGCGGCTGGTGCTTGAGCGGATGCGCGCCGCCCGGAACGGAGCCGCCGCGGCTCGCCAGGCGCTGCTGATGCCCGAGGTGGTCGAGCTCGACGAGCCCGACTGCGACCGGCTGGAGGCGGCCGTGGCTGAACTTGCTGAGCTCGGCCTCGAGCTTGAGCGGTTCGGGCCCGGCGCAATGCTCGTGCGCGCCGTCCCGGCAGCGCTCGGCAAGACGGACGTTGCCGGCCTGCTCGCCGACCTCGCCGCGGAGATTGCCGAGCTCGGCGGCCCGGCCAGCCTGCAGGACAAGCTCGACCATGTTGCAGCGACCATCGCCTGCCATGGCTCGGTTCGGGCGGGCCGCGTGCTCAGCGTCGCCGAAATGAACGCGCTGCTGCGCGAAATGGAGGTGACGCCGCGCTCCGGACAGTGCAACCACGGCCGTCCCACCTGGGTAAAGCTCGGTCATTCAGAAATCGAAAAATTGTTCGGAAGGAAATGAGATGAAGAAGCTGCTCGCCGGCCTTGGCGCGGTCATGCTTGCAAGCGCCGCGGCTGCGCAGACCACGGTCATTCACGCGGGCCGACTTCTCGACCGGCCAGGCAGCCCGCCGCGCGGCGCGAGCACCGTCATCGTCGAGAACGGCCGGGTCGCTCGTGTCGAGCCCGGCTTCATTGCGCCGCCTGCGGGCGCGACCCTGGTCGATCTCAAGGACCGCTTCGTTCTTCCCGGCCTGATCGACAGCCACGTCCATCTTCAGACCGATGCCGGCGGCAATGCCCGGCTGCTCGAGGACCTGACCGACAATGTGCCGGCGAAGACTTTGCGCACGCTCGCCAACGCCAGGAAGACCTTGCTCGCCGGCTTTACGACCGTGCGCAATCTCGGCGACGACGCCGGCGCCACGATGGCCGTTCGCGACGCGGCTGCGCGCGGCGAAGTGGATGCGCCGCGCATCATCGACGCCGCCCGCTCGATTTCGACCACGTCGGGACACATGGACGAGACCCTCGGCATTGCCGAAGACCTGCATCCGTCGGTCGGCCAGGACAATCTGTGCGACGGCGCCGATGCGTGCAGCCGCGCGGTGCGGCTCCAGGTCCGCCGCGGCGCCGACGTGATCAAGATCGCGACGACGGGCGGGGTCAACAGCCGCATCGGCGCGGGGCTCGGAGCGCAGATGTTCGATGCCGAGGCCAAGGCGATCGTCGATACCGCGCGGCTCTACGGCAAGAAGGTCGCGGTCCATGCGCACGGCACCGATGGCATCAACATGGCGCTTCGCGCCGGCGCGGCATCGATCGAGCATGCGACGATGATCGACGACGAGAGCATCCGTCTGTTCAAGCGGACCGGCGCTTATCTCGTTCCAACGCTGTCGACCGTGAACGGCTATCTCGAGCGGCTTGCCGCCGACCCCAACGCTTATCCGCCCGACGTGCTGCAGAAGGTGCGCTGGAGGATCTCGATTACCGGCCAGAATGTCCGCAAGGCCTATCCGGCCGGCGTCAGGATCGCCTTCGGCACCGATGCCGGTGTCTCGAAGCACGGCCGCAACGCCGACGAGTTCGAGCTGATGGTCAGGCACGGAATGCCGCCGGCCGAAGCGATCAAGGCGGCGACGGTCAACGCGGCCGACTTGCTCGGCATTGCGGGGGAGGTGGGGACGATCGAGCCCGGCAAGCGCGCCGACATCATCGCCGTTGCCGGCGATCCCTTGAGCGACGTCACCGTGCTCAAACGCGTCGGCTTCGTCATGAAGGACGGCCGGATCGTCAAATCGGCCCAGTGATGGTCCGCTCGGCCTGATGCCCTATCTGATCGTCTTTCTCGGCGCGGGCCTTGGCGGTGCGCTTCGCCACGGCGTCAACGTCGCTGCAGCGCGCTACGCGGCGTTTCCGGTCGGCACCATGACGGTCAATGTCCTTGGCTCTTTCCTCATGGGGCTGCTGGCCGGCTATGTCATGCACCATACGGGGATCAGCCAGCAGACTCGCCTGTTCCTCGTCACCGGCGTGCTCGGCGGCTTCACGACATTCTCGGCCTTCTCGCTCGACGCCGCGCTTTTGATCGAGCGGCATCAATACGGCCTTGCTGCGGGCTATGTGGCCGGATCGGTTATCGCCGCCATATCCGCATTGTTCATCGGCCTCGCACTGTTTAGAGGCGCGGGCGACCTCTCCTGAGACCAAAGCCATGAACATCGACCTCATCCCGACCGGCGACAATCCGCCGGAAAACGTCAACGTCATCATCGAAGTGCCGGTCGGCGGCGAACCGGTGAAATATGAATTCGACAAGAAGTCCGGCGCCCTGTTCGTCGACCGCATCCTGCACACGCCGATGCGCTACCCGGCCAATTACGGCTTCGTGCCGCACACCCTCTCGCCCGACGGCGACCCGCTCGATGCTCTGGTGATTGCCCGCTCGCCCTTCATCCCGGGCTCGGTGGTCCGCGCGCGGCCGATCGGCGTGCTCAACCTCGAGGACGAGCATGGCGGGGACGAGAAGCTCGTCTGCGTTCCGGTCGATACGACCTTCCCTTATTATGCCGACGTCGGCGAGCGCCAGGACCTGCCTTCGATCGTGCTCCAGCAGATCGAGCACTTCTTCACCCACTATAAGGACCTCGAGGCCGACAAATGGGTCCGCGTGGGCAAATGGGGCGATGCCGCCGACGCGCGCCGGATCGTCGTCGAAGCGATCGACCGTGCAAAGGCGAGGGTGCCTGCGGAGGTTTGAGCGGCGACGATCGGCACCATTCCTGCTATAAGCCACTCTTCAGCAGGAGCCGGGCCATGGCGACGCACGATCGAATCTATTTCGCGAGCCGCGCGGCCGAGGAGGAACAGCTCGCCTCCAGCGCGAGCGATCCGGAAGTCGCCGCAGCGCACCGCCGTCTGCAGCGCGCCTATCTCGAACGCGCGAGCGTCGGCGACCGGCCGCCGCCCGCGCTGCAAACCGTCGGCTGATCAGCTCTCGCCGCGTTTGAGGCGGCGGTAGGTGTCTTCCAGCTTCGTCGACCGGGCGAGGTTTCGCGCCTCTTTGAGCCGCGGATAGCCGCGCGCCTCCTCGGCCCTGAGCTCGTCGGCAAAGCGGCCCGCGCGCACCTCCCGCAGCACCTCCGCCATGCGCTCGCGAACGCCCGCATTGACGATTCGCGTGCCGCCGAGGAGAGCGCCGAGCTCGGCGGTATTGGAGATGGCCTCGCGCATCCCGGCGATGCCGCGCGCCTCAATGAGATCGGCGATCAGCTTCAGTTCGCCGACACATTCGAGAAAAGCGACCTCGGGCGAAACGCCATTCTCGACGAGCGTGTCGAAGCCGGCGACGAGCAGTTCGGGCACTGCGCCCCAGACCACGGCCTGCTCGTTGAACAAATCGGCCTCCGCCTCCTCGGCGAAGCTGGATTCGATCATGCCGGCGCGGCCGCAGCCGATCGCTCGGCCGTAGGCAAGCGCGATCGCTCTCGCAGTTCCGGTCGCATCCTGCTCGACGGCCCAGAGAGCGATCATGCCCTTGCCTTCGGTGTAGAGCGACCGCAGCGCCGTTCCCGGCCCTTTGGGCGCGACCATGAAGACGTCGAGGTCGCGCCGTGGCGTCACGAAACCGAAGCGCACCGACAGGCCGTGGCTGAAGCCTAGCGCGGCGCCTTCGCGCAGCTGAGTCTCGATCTCCCGGTAAAGCGCGGCGTGGATCTCGTCCGGCGCGAGCATCATCACCACGTCGGCGCTGCGCACCGCGGCGTCGATTAGCTCGGTCTCCAGGCCCGCGGCCTCGGCTTCCGCCCTGCTCCCCGACCCGCCGCGCAGCCCGACGACCACGTCGATGCCGCTATCGCGCAGGTTGAGCGCCTGCGCCCGGCCCTGGTTGCCGTAGCCGAGGATCGCGACCCGCTTGCCGTGAAGCGGGGTGGGATCGATGTCGGCGTCGCGGAGCATTGTCATGGCTCGCCGCCTAGCCGCTCGCCTGGAGCAGGGCCAGCGCCTCGGCCATCCGCTCCATGTCGAGCGGCTCGCGGAAGCGCGGCCAATCCGCCGGCGGCTGGTGCGCGAACCAGGTGTACTGGCGCTTGGCGTAGCGCCGCGTCGCCTGCTGTCCGGCGGCGATCGCCTGGTCGAGGGTCGCTTCACCCGCGAGATAAGCCGAGATCTCGCGCACACCGATTGCGCGCATCGCCGGTAGGCTGGCGCTGAGGCCGCGCGCCAGCAGCGCCTCGACCTCGCTCACCGCGCCGAGGTCAATCATGTGCGCAAAACGCTCGTCACAGCGGGCGTACAGCCATTTGCGCGGCGGAAGCAGGATCAGGGGCTTCAGCGCCACTTCGCCGCCGATGCCGCCCTGCTTTTGCTCCTGCCACTCGGACAGCGGCCGCCCGGTCGAGAGGATCACTTCGAGCGCGCGGTTGAACCGCGCCGTGTCGGTCGGCTTGAGCCGCGCGGCCGCTCCAGGATCCAGGGTTTCGAGCTGGGCGCGATTTTCCTGCACGCTGGCCGCTCGCACGCGCTCGCGGATGTCAGCCCCGATTGCCGGGACCGGCGCGATTCCCTCGATCAGCGTCCGCAAATAGAGGCCAGTCCCGCCGACCAGGATCGGCGTCTTGCCGCGCGCATGCGCATCGCGGATTTCCTCGCGCGCCAGTTCCGCCCAGTCGGCGGCGGAGCAGGGGAGGGCGCCGTCGAGCACGCCGTAGAGCCGATGCTCGGCGCGCGCGCGCTCTTCGACGGTGGGGGCAGCGCTCAGCACCGGCAGGTCGCGATAGATTTGTGCGCTGTCGGCGTTGACGATCACGCCCTGGATTTGCTCAGCAAGGGCCAAGGCAAGGGCCGACTTGCCGCTCGCGGTCGGCCCGGCAATGACCACCAATGGAGGTTTTGACGGTTCGATGGCCATTGCGACGCTGATAGCAGCGGGACGGCTCGATGACAGGCTGGTCGATCGCGCGCTGGGCCTCATTCGCGAAGTCGATCCGCGCGCCGGCTTCCTGCACTGGATCGACGAAGGCGATGCCGCCGATTTGAGCTTCCACGGCGACGCCAAATCCGCGCGCTGGGCGCTTGAAGGACTGGAGCGGATCGACCTCGTCGTCCAGCCGGAAGAGCCGCGCTGGAAGCGGCTGTTCGTCGCCGACATGGATTCGACCATCATCGGCCAGGAATGCATCGACGAGCTAGCCGATTATGCCGGGCTTAAGGACAAGGTCGCGCACATCACCGAGCGGGCGATGCAGGGCGAGCTCGATTTCCCGCGCGCGCTGCGCGAGCGGGTGCGCCTGCTTGCCGGGCTCGACGAGCGCGAGCTGAAGCGCTGCCTCAACGAGCGCGTGCGCGTGACTGCGGGGGCGGAGACGCTCGTTCAGACGATGCGCGCGGGGGGCGCCAGCTGCCTTTTGGTCTCGGGCGGCTTCCTCTCCTTCGCCGAGCCGGTCGCCCGCGTCGTCGGCTTCGACCGAGTGCGCGCCAATCGCCTCGTCTTCGCCGGCGGCAAGCTGTCGGGCGAGGTCGGCGACCCGATCGTCGACGGCATCGCCAAGCGCGAGGCTTTGGTCGAGGTGCGCGACCAGCTCGGGCTCAAGCGCGAGGACGTGCTCGCGGTCGGCGACGGCGCCAACGACAAGTTGATGATCGAGGAAGCCGGCCTCGGCATCGCCTTCCGCGCCAAGCCGGCTTTGGTCGAAGCCGCCGATGCCGAACTGCGGCACCACGGCCTCGACGCCTTGCTCTGGGTCCAGGGCGTCAGGCGGAAGGACTGGTTTCGCAAATGATGTCGCTCAAAAATCTCGTGAGCGATCTTGGGGAGTTCACGGTTTACTACGCCGTCTGTGCGGTCCCCGTTCTGATGTTCAAGCACGATGTCGATCCCACCGTCAGGATCGTGTCTGCCATCCTCGTATTCTGTGTTTTCGGGGCGGCCTTCGTTCTCTTCAAGTCGTTCAGGCGGAAACAGGAGGGCAGTTAAGGAGTTCGCCACCTGCACTCGATGTCCTACTGGATCTAAGGCGTCAGGCGGAAGGACTGGTTCCGCGGCTGATCAGTTTCCCGGCACCGGGAAGCACGGGACGCCGAGCGCGGCGCAGGCATTGGTCGCAGCGGCCTTGCTTTCGAACGGGCCGGCCTGAAGCCGGGTGATCGCGCCGACCGGGATGTAGAAGGGGCGGCGGCCGGCAAGCGCGGGCTTGGCCGACAGTTTCTGGAACAGTGCTTCGGCCGATCCGCGCTGCGAGAAAGCGCCGAGCTGGATGCGCCAGGCGCCGCTCGCCGCCGCCGGCTCGGCCGCCGCGGGAGGGGTGGCTGAAACTTTGGGGGCCGCGGAAGGAGCAGGGCTGGCCTTGGGCGCTGCGGCAATTTGCGCTGGCTTGGCGGCCTTGGG
>DATLGK010000033.1:0-3762 GCA_035540475.1 Sphingomicrobium sp. | reverse complement strand
CAAATATCCGCTGCCGGATCGATCACAGCGGCTGGAGCTGGCGGAAGCCGACCCGGCGCGACTGTAAGGGAAGGGGCGGTACGTTTTCGGCGCCCATAAACGCGTAAACCCCGGCAGCCGAAGCTGCCGGGGTTCCATGCTTCCTTTGTCTTTCGACTCCGGAAGCACAAGAGAAAAATACACGACCGGGCCCACCGATCCAGCCCCGACAGGCCGCGGAAAAGACGAAAACTGGGGGCGAATCGGTGGATAAGCCTGTGCGACTCGGAATTGGCGATCGAACCTCGGCGCCTTTCGCGGGTTCGGGGTGGTCATGGCCGCCAGAAAACGACTCCGAATCGCCAGCTACAACATCAATGGCATCAACACGCGGCTGCACGTCCTGACCCGCTGGCTCGAATCGTTTCAGCCCGACGTGGTCGGCCTGCAGGAGCTGAAATGCACCGACGAGATGTTCCCGCGGTCAGCGGTCGAGCAGCTCGGCTATGCCGCGATCTGGCACGGGCAGAAAAGCTGGAACGGGGTCGCCATCCTGAGCCGCGTCGGCGACCCGGTCGAGACCCGCCGCGCGCTTCCCGACGACCCGAACCTCGACCAGAGCCGCTACATCGAGGCGGCCGTGTGCGGAATCCTCATCGGCAACATGTACGCGCCCAACGGCAATCCCTGGCCGGGGCCGAAGTTCGACTACAAGCTCGCCTGGCTCGACCGACTGAAGGAGCATGCGCAGGCGCTGCTCGACAGCGGCGTACCCGCGGTGCTGATCGGCGATTACAATGTGATCCCCACCGAGATCGACGTGTACAAGCCCGAGCGGTGGGCCAAGGACGCGCTGTTCGCGCCGGCCGCGCGCCAGAAATATGCCGAGCTGGTCGCGCAGGGCTGGACCGACGCCATTCGCCACCTCCACGGCGATGAGCGCATCTACACTTTCTGGCATTATTGGCGGAATTCGTTCGAGCGCGACGCCGGCATCCGCATCGACCATGCGCTTCTAAGCCCCGGGCTGGCGAAGGGCCTGAAGGCCGCCGGTGTCGACCGCACGCCGCGCGGCTGGGACAAGACCAGCGACCATGCGCCGATGTGGGTGGAGGTGGCGGTGTGAGCTGTTCAGGCCGAGCGCGCCGCGGCGCCCTGCGGGGGCGCGGCGATCCGCTCGAGCGCCGAGCGCCATTCCGCAGGCATTGGCACCGGCCGATGACTTCGCGGATCGACGCAGACGTGAACGAACCGTCCCTCGGCTGCCGGTGAGTCGCTGCCTTGGGCAAAGATGCCGATGCGATAGGTGACGCTGGCTGATCCGATCCGCGCCGCCGCCAGCCCGACCTCGACTGTTGCCGGATAGGACAGCGGGCGAAGAAAGGTACAGGCGGTCTCTGCGACGAGACCGATCGGCCGGCCGGACTCGCCGAGCCGGAGCAGACCCTGGTCGATCAGCCAGCCGTTCACGGCGGTGTCGAACCATTGGTAGAAGACCGTGTTGTTGACGTGACCATATTGGTCGTTGTCGGACCAGCGCGTGCCGATCTGCCGCCAGACGCGGTAGAAGTCGCGTCCAAGCGGTTCGTCCCGGCTCATAGCGCCGCCTCGTACAGTCGCCGCGCGTCGGCCTCGCGAATCGGACATGGATTGTTGATCAGCAACCTTTCCTGCTTCATCGCCTCGGCCGCGAGCATGTCGAGATGGTGGCGCTCAACTCCCACGTCCGAGAGACGCTGAGGAACCCCGGCCGCGACCGACAGCTCGAGCAGGCGTTCGATCAAGGCGCTCGCCTGCGCCTGCGCACCGAGGCTCGCCAGTCGATCGTCGAGGACACAGGCAAGCTCCGCATAAAGGGGCATGGCGGCGTGCATATTGTGCCGAAGAACGTGCGGCAGCATCAGGGCATTCGAAAGGCCGTGCGGCACGTGAAAATGGCCGCCGAGCGGATAAGCCAGCGCGTGGACGCCGGCGACGGGCGCATTGGAAAAGGCCACACCGGCCAGATGCGCACCGAGAAGCATCGCTTCGCGCGCGGTGACGTCGCCGGGATGTTCGCACACCTTCAGCAGGTTCGCCGACAACAGCCGCAGCGCCTCGCGCGCAAGCATGTCGGACAGCGGGTTCTTGAGCCGGGCCGACGTATAGGCCTCGATGGCGTGGACCATCGCATCAATCCCGGTCGCCGCGGTGACGGAGCGCGGCAAGCCGGTCGTCAATTGCGCGTCGAGAAGCGCGTAGTCGGCGATCAGCGCCGCGCTGCTGACTCCGCGCTTTTCTGCGCCTTCGACCGTGATGATCGTCACCGGCGTTGCTTCCGACCCGGTACCGGCGGTGGTCGGGATCAGGACCAATGGCAGGCGCGCGCCGCAAGCCTTTCCGACGCCCCAGACGGAGTCGAGCTCATCGCCGCTGCCGAGCAGATAGGCGGCGAGCTTTGCGACATCCATCGGACTGCCGCCGCCCAACCCTACCACCGAAGTGCATCCGCTGCCGGCTTCGACGGCCGCCATTACTGTCGTGCGCGACGGATCGGCCTCGACCGCGTCGAAGATCTTGACCTCTATGCCGGCCGCGGCGAGCGCCTCGAGCGCCGCATCGGCGAGGCCTAGCGCGCGCACCTGCGCGTCGGTGACGAACAGGCACCGGCCTGCCGGAAGGAGTTCGGCCAGGCGCCTGGTGCAGGCGGCGCCGGCGATCAGCTTCGGCCCATAATTGAACTGGTAGCTGCTCATCCCCGCTTCTCTAATCGGCGTAGGCGGTGAGGTCACGGCTGGATCAGCGGCGCTTTAAAAGCGCTGGTGCCGGTTGAGGGACTCGAACCCCCGACCTTCGGTTTACAAAACCGCTGCTCTACCAACTGAGCTAAACCGGCGCGGGGCCCCAAATGCGTCAGAGGACGCCGAACGTCCACCCTTCGGTTCGGGCAATGTGGGGCGTAAGCCCTTCGGGATCAAAGGCGCGAGGCTCTTGCTGGGCGAGGAGGCGCATGCCGGCGGCAGTTACGAGAGCATCGGTCTGGTGGTCGTTGGGCTCGAAGCGCAGCCGCGCCGGCGGACTGCCGAGGCCCTTCAGCGCCTGGTTTAGGTCTGCGCGCGAGCGCAATTTGACGCCGCTGAGTCCGGCGCGGCGCAGGTAGATGCGGGTGTAGATCTCGACCACGGCGCTGCCCTGGCCTGGCAGCGGATCCATCGGCCAGATCGCGACCTTGCCGTCGAGGCGGCGGAGCAGGCGCATGCCCGAGAAGCTTGCCTTGGCCACCTGCGCAGCGCCGATCGCGTCATAGGCCGACGCGGTCTTGCGCCCACCCTGCGCATTGAGGCGCGCATCACACTGGCGGAAGCGGACGAAGTCGGCCTTCACTCCGTCGGCGATGCCGAAATAGAAGTGCGGCCGATGCGCGACTTCGAGGAAGCTCGCCGCACCGAGATCCTCGTCGTCGCACCGCGAATCCACATAGGCCCAGAAGTCGCGCGCGCTGTTCGGCACGTCGGGCTCGCCGGGGAGATATTCGCCCTTTTCGACTAGCGGCGGGGCGAAGCTGAAATCGAAGCCGAACAGGGTCGGCTCTGCGGCCGCGCGCTCGAGCAGCCAGTCGAGCACCTCTTGCCGCGACCAGATGTGGCCCGGGCGGACGAGGCGCGGAGGACCCTCCCTCCGCGCCTCGGCGATGGCGATGCCTTTGTGCCGCTTCCCCTTCGCGCCCGACCAGTCGATCGCGACGAAGGCCGTGAAGTCGGGGTTCACACTAGCGGCGGCTGCGCGTCCTGGTCGGGCTCGGAG